>DFIB01000234.1 GCA_002371375.1 Mageeibacillus sp. UBA3708
TTACACAGAGCACTAGTCAGAATGACCGACTGACTCCTTGCTTCTCCTGATACCGGTCATTCAAGCCACTCCGGTCACCAAGTCACCCCGGTAAATCCCGCAACAGCTTGCCCACATCATACTTACCCTTCTCCTCCCTCCCGGCTGAACTCCCCCACGGACTCCGTGAAGAGCCATAAAAAATGCTGTCTCGAAGCAAATCGGGACAGCACTTTTATCATTCAGTCCGTTAAGCCCGCAACCGGAAACGGCAATCGGCTATTTCTGAGGCTTGCTGTGGCACTTCCCCGCCAGCGCACATGAGGAACAGTTGCAGCCACAGGAACTCTTACCTGCTTTCTTATCTTTGATCATGCTGCGGACAGCAAAGAATACAGCTGCAACAACAAGTGCGATAACGAGGATATTTACCCAGTTATTGGCAAGCCAGTCGAGCATATTATTTCTCCTTCACGACACCAATGTATTTCTTTGCAGGTCTGAACAAAAGATAGCACAGCACTGCAAGAACTATTATAGCAAACACAAGACCTATTGCGTTAACTGAACCTGTGAAGAGCAGTCCTATCTGATAGATCAAAAGTGATATCGCGTAAGCAAAGACGCACTGATAGCCGATTGCAAACCAGGTCCATTTGGCACTGTTCATCTCACGCTTGATCGCACCGATTGCTGCAAAGCAGGGAGCACAAAGGAGATTGAATACGAGGAAAGAGAATCCGGCAAGTGCCGTAAGTCCTTCGAAATCAAGGACACCGAATACACCGACTACTTCCTCTTTTGCAACAAGGCCCATTATTGTGGCAACAGTTGCTTTGATGTTTGCAAATCCGACAGGAGCAAAGATCCACATCACAGACTTGCCGATGATGCCGAGCACGGAGGACTCAAGTTCCATGTCAGGATCAAAGCCGAAGCCGTCACCGGTATTTCCGAATACCGAACCGAACCAGATGAGGATTGAGGAGATAAGAATGATGGTGCCGGCTTTCTTGATGAAAGACCAGCCGCGCTCCCACATGGATCTTAAGAGATTGCCTATCGTGGGAAGGTGATATGCGGGAAGCTCCATGACGAACGGAGCAGGATCTCCTGCAAACATCTTTGTCTTCTTGAGAATAATACCTGATATTATTACTGAAGCTACACCAATAAAGTATGCGGCAGGAGCTACCCAGACGCCACCCCATAAAGTATGACGGAAGAGTGCCGCCGTAATAAGTGCTATTATTGGCATCTTGGCCCCGCAAGGAATAAATGTTGTCGTAATCAGAGTCATCTTGCGGTCACGCTGACTCTCAATAGTACGGGATGCCATTATACCGGGAACTCCGCATCCTGATGCTACAAGCATAGGAATAAAGGACTTACCTGACAAACCGAATCTTCTGAAGATCCTGTCAAGCACAAACGCTACTCTTGCCATATATCCGCAAGCTTCAAGGAATGCCAGGAGCAGGAACAGGACGAGCATCTGAGGAACAAATCCGAGCACTGCACCGACGCCGCCGACGATTCCGTCGACCACAAGCCCGGTAACAAATTCGTTGGCACCTGCTTTCTCAAGAAGAGAGGATACAAGATCGGGAATTGAAGGGACAAAAACACCGCCTTCAACTTCATCCATTCCGGGCGATGTGAACTCGCCTTCCTCATCAAGTGCGCCTGATGCCGTAAGAGGTTCTGACAGATCAAAGCCTTTCTCTGCAAGCTCATCGGCAAAGAAACCGTAGTCTTCTTCGAACGCGCCGAAATCAGCTTCTTCGAAGTCACCCTGAAGATTCTCGGCACCTGATATATCCTGTGCAGCAGCAGCATCTATCACTGCCTTGACATCATCTGTAAATACGGATTCACCTGCCCACTCATCGACCATCGCGTCGTATTTGGACTGACCGATCCCGAACAGATACCAGCCGTCACCGAACAGGTTGTCATTCGTCCAATCTGTCGCCCATGCACCTACCGTGGACATCGATATAAAGTATACGAGCCACATGATAACGGCGAATATAGGCAGCGCCAGGAATCTGTTCGTTACGATCTTATCAATCTTGTCAGATGTTGACAGTGAAGCCTTATTCTTCTTTTTGTAGCAGCTCTTAATGATCGAAGCGATATAGACGTATCTCTCATTTGTGATGATTGACTCCGCATCGTCGTCGAGTTCCTTCTCTGCGGCAGCGATGTCTTTCTCGATATGCTCGAGCTTATCCTTGGAGATACCGAGTTTGGTGATTATCTTCTCATCTCTCTCGAAGATCTTGATCGCATACCATCTCTGCTTATCGGCAGCCATGTCATGTATCGCAGCTTCCTCAATATGAGCCAGTGCATGCTCGACAGGTCCGGAGAAAGAGTGAGGCGGAACTGTCTTTGTTCCCTCTGCTGCCTTGACTGCTTCCTCTGCCGCTTCCATGATCCCCGTTCCCTTGAGTGCAGAGATCGCAACAGCCTTACAGCCCATCTGTTTACCGAGCATGTCAAGGTCTATGGTATCTCCGTTCTTGCTAACAAGATCCATCATGTTGACGGCCATGACAACCGGGATACCCAGTTCCGTAAGTTGCGTGGTGAGATAGAGATTACGCTCCAGATTAGTACCGTCAACTATGTTAAGGATTACATCAGGATTCTCATCAATGAGATAATTACGGGCCACGACCTCCTCGAGAGTGTATGGTGATAACGAATAGATACCCGGAAGATCGGTGATCGTTACACCGTCGTGTTTCTTGAGCTTACCTTCCTTCTTCTCCACCGTTACGCCGGGCCAGTTGCCGACGAACTGATTGGAGCCTGTGAGGGCATTGAACAGGGTAGTCTTACCACAGTTCGGATTGCCCGCTAAAGCGATCTTAATGTTCATGTATTATGTTCCTTCCTTCTTTGTTTATTCAACCTCAACCATCTCTGCATCAGCTTTGCGCAGCGACAGCTCATATCCTCTTACCGTAACCTCTACCGGGTCACCGAGAGGCGCAACCTTGCGGACATAGATCTCAACGCCTTTTGTGATGCCCATGTCCATAATCCTGCGCTTAACGGCACCTTCGCCGTGCAGCTTTACAACCTTACAGGTCTGCTTTACCTTCATGTCTCTTAATGTCTTCATATTTCCCTCCTGTGTATATTTAGACCATGATCTTCATTGCCATCTCTTTGTTCAGCGCGATCCTCGACTCTTTGACCTTGATGATCACATTGCCCTCAGTCACGTTAATGAGCGTGATGTTCCCGCCCGGAACAATCCCGAGGTTCTCAAGATGGCGCTTAACATCCGGGCTTCCGCCAACCTTTCTTACAATCTGTTCTTCTCCCCTGTCTGCTACCAGTATCGGCATCATTTCCGCTCCTTTCGCGCAAGTTAGTCTGCGCTAACCCGCGCCGCAAAAAAAATTACTTCCCAAACAAACCGTGCTTCACATAGGGTTCAATACTCATCCCGGTGACAATATATCCCGCGCCTTCAATGGCAGTTCTTACTTCTGACTCATCTACCGGCCCGTCAAATATGAAGGTCGTAAGCTTCTTTTTGCGTGATGATCTGATATTCTTCGCACCCGGATACAGACGTCTGACAGAGTCATTTACATGTGCCTCGCACATACCGCAAGACATTCCCTCAACGCTCACTTTAACCTGCTGCATCCGTGTTTCCCTCCTGCTAAGCAACTTGTTAGTGATCGCTAATTAGCAACCGCTAACATTATATAACTGTCATATCAGATTGCAAGTGTTTTTTGAGCCCGCAGCTGCTTGTATCCTTTTTCCGCAAGATTATAAAAATCTTCCGTAAATTTACGGAATGATTGCCGTTTTTCTTCGGAAGCAGTGACGGCAATAGCGAGTGCATGAGGCAGCAAGCAGTCCGGCTTTGTGTTCTCTGTACAAGTTGCCCGCGTACGCAAAAAAGTGCTCAACTTAATTGGATCTCTGTGCAGATTTATCTGCTTGCATAACAGAAATATGAATGTATCATTATACCTATGACTATTAACGAGACAATTAAGCGTATCAACGAACTGGCACACAAGGCCAAGACAGAAGGACTCACGCCCGCAGAGGTTGAGGAACGTGAGAAACTGCGCAATATCTACAGGCAGAACGTGATCGGCAACCTGAGAGCGCAGCTTGACAACACTTCCATCAAGGAAAAGGACGGAACGGTCATAAGGCTTAAGCCAGGGCGCTCCTGAGTACTTCCAGATTCTTCTCCATCACTGACAGATATGTTGCTCCGCTTGCCACATCGGAAGATGTTATTCCCTGCATGGAATCAAGCGTAAGTATCTGTTCGTTTTTGTCTGTTGTATTATCAACAATCGTCTTGGCAATGCTCTTGTCTCCGCCCTCTATCGTAAGCACGGCGTTAAGATCGAGTTCATTTACTTTGTTTGCCAGGAAAATAACCGTATCGAAGCTTGCCTCCGTCTCGGCTGAACATCCCTTGAAAGCGGCATAATAATCAAGTCCGTAATCATCTGTCATATATCTGAACGGGAATCTGTCACCGAACAGCAATGTCTTCACTCTGCCGCCTTCTGCAACCTCCTTATACCCGGCATCAAGTTCCGTCAGCTTCTTTGTATAAGATTCGAGATTGGCCTCATACTTGCTCTTATTATCAGGATCGAGTTTAATAATCTCTCCGGCGATCTTATTTACCAGCACCTGAGCATTCTTAAGCGACAGCCAGATATGCTCATCGTATTCAACCTCCTCTTCGCCTTCTTCCTTCTCCATTCCCTCGACTTCCTCTTCTTCCTTCAAAGATTCGCCGAGCACATCAAAGAGATCAAGTACAACCATCTTATCGTTAACAGCCCCCTTGAGAACATCATCGACCCAGGCATCAGACTCACCTCCGACGTATATGAACATATCACAAGAAGATACCTTGACTATATCCTGCGCGGTCGGCTGAAAGCTATGCAGATCGACGCCGTTATCAAGGAGCATCGTAATCTCCACATTATCAGAATCACCGACGATACTCTTCACCCAGTCATACTCAGGGAAAATGGTGGTAACTATCTGAATCTTTTTGCCCGATGATCCGGGAGCAGTGTTGCATGCTGCAAATACTCCGGTCAGCATTACAAGCATTACGATAATGGAAATATATTTCTTCATATGGTCCTCCGTTAAAAGCAAAAATGAAAATCATTTTCAATTTTATTGACGCACCTCCTTTTTGTCAAGCATAAATACGAGTATCACGGACACTTGATTATCTATAGATTGTTATCTATTATTTAATTCAGATAAAACATATCAAAGGAGATCCGGACAATGGCCGGCGTTGCAAAAACTCTTACTCTCGCGAACGGGATCACTATTCCCTCAATAGGATTCGGAACATGGCAGACTCCAGACGGCGATATTGCAGCAGAATCCGTTAAGAATGCGATTGAAGCAGGCTACCGTCACATAGATACAGCTCAGGCATACGGTAACGAGGCCGGTGTAGGCGAAGGAATAAGAATGAGCGGTATTGACAGAAGCGAGCTTTTTGTCACCACGAAGCTTACGAATGATAACCATACATATGAACTGACGAAATCGTCTTTCAAGAAGTCGCTTGAAGACCTCGGTCTTGACTATGTTGACTTATTCCTGATTCACTGGCCGCGACCTCTGAGATTCATGGATAACTGGCAGAGGGCCAATGAAGAGACATGGCGGGCTATGGAGGAGCTTGTTGATGACGGCAGGATCAGAGCAATTGGTCTGAGCAATTTCCATCGTCATCACATAGATGCACTCCTTCAGACTGCAAGGATAAAGCCGGTTGTTAACCAGATAAGATTGTGCCCGGGCTGCACCCAGGATGAACTTGTAAACTACTCAAGAGAATGCGGCATGATGCCGGAAGCATACAGTCCTCTCGGAACCGGTAAGATATTCAACGTGGATGAAGTGAAGGCGATGGCTGACAGATACGGCAAAAGTGTTGCACAACTCTGCATAAGGTGGAGTCTCCAGATGGGTTTTATCCCTCTCCCGAAGTCGGTCAATGCTGACAGGATCAGAGAGAATCTTGATGTGTATGATTTCGAGATTTCTGCAGAGGACATGAATATCCTTACAGGACTTACAGAATGCGCAGGCGGAGCTCCCGACCCTGATAACATGCCGTTCTGATTGTGCATTTGTACCAAACATATCAACAATCTTTATAGAATCGATAATCACTCCTTTTGGTAGAATTAAGAGGTAATCAATATCCGAGAGGAGTGATTTCATTTTGCCCTGTAAATATGATGTTATAGTAATCGGCGCCGGCAATGGCGGTCTTATGGCAGCTTTGCGCGCATCCAAATTAGGTCTCAAAACACTCGTCATTGAACGTAATAACACGGTTGGCGGAGCAGCTGCAAGTTTTGTGAGAGGAAGGTTCGAATTTGAAGCTTCCCTTCATGAGATGCCCGACTTCGGTCAGGGCGAACTTCGCGGCAATCTGGGCAGGCTCTTCGATGAACTGGGGATCAATGTTAACATGGTTCAGCTGCCTTACGCATACAGACTCGTAGTCGCACCCGGAGATAACATAGAGTTCGATGTCACCGTGCCTCACGGACGAGGAAGATTCACCGAATTTATGGAGAGTCAGTGTCCGGGGATAAAGCCGAAGATAGATCTCATATTTGATGCAGCCGAAGAACTTGAGAGAGGTCTTGCATATAACGGCAAGATGAGAGGCAGACCCGATCCGGCCGTTCTCAAGAGCGACTATTCATCTTTCTGCAAGCTTATGAGCCTGTCTGCCGGTGAGTTTTTCAGAGTTATCGGACTGCCGCAGAGAGCGATCGATATAATCGGTGCTTACTGGCCTTATCAGGGATCCGACCTTGATACGATCGATGCGTCGAGATTCATACTCATGATCGCCGGATATTTCGGAGGAGGGGCATATATCCCGTCGATGACGTCGCACGAGCTGGCCAATGCCATCGAGAAGCGCGCCAGGGAATGCGGATGTGATTTTATATACAACCGCTCAGCAGTGTCTATAGGGACGAAGAACGGCGCAGTCGATTCGGTAACACTGTCAGACGGGACAACATATCAGACATGTGCGGTTATCTCGAATGCTTTCCCCGATGACGTATATGCAAAGATGCTGGACGACAAGTCACTGATCCCGGAATTCGAGCTCCGCAAGGCAAAGGCACGCAGGCTCGGATTCAGAGGATTTGTAGTATACCTCGGACTGGACAAGTCACCTGAGGAACTCGGCATCAGGGATTACAATGTTTTCCTCAATTCCACAACAGACACTTCGGTCCTGTTCAAGCACGCAAGTTCGCCTTCGCTTCTTGAAGACCCGGCAGATAATATCACATGCACCTGCCTCAATATTGCAAGACCCGACTGCTCTCCCGAGGGGACTACACATTTCGCGATCACCATGGCTCTCGCATCGGATGCATGGGAGAAGGTTTCCGTTGACGATTATCAGGGTGCCAAGCGGAGAATGGCAGTCAAGATGATCGACCGTGTCGAGAAGGTGCTCGGATATGACCTGAGGAACAACATTGAAGAGATAGTAACTGCCTCACCTTCAACGTTTGCAAGGTATATGGGTACGCCTCAGGGTTCGATCTACGGATATCATTCGGACGTTTGGGACGGCATGAGCGCAAGGACTCTTGCAGGAGGCTCGGAGCAGACCGTACCGGGACTGTTCTTCTGCGGTGCACACGGCAACAGATTGTCGGGCTTCCTCCCCACTCTCGCAGGCGGTGAACAGATCGCTTATCCCGTCATGGGTTATGTTATGGGAGGTGGTAAGCAATGAGTTCAGAGAACCTCAGAAATGCATTGGATAAGGTCGATATCGGCCGCTTTGATCAGATAATCCCTGCAAGACGCGCTCAGATCGCCAAGTCGGCGGCAGAGATGCCTCTTGCCGGAGATAAATACAACACTAACATTATCGCGGCATCACTTCATCCCACCTCACAGACTATGACCGTTACGGATGTAAAGGATCTGCCGGGAGCTAAGGTATTCCGCCTTAAGTCTGATTCACCTGCTCCGTTCGCAGCAGGTCAGTACATCAGCGTTGAAGCAGTGATCGGCAATACTGTCACATCCCGTCCATATGCGGTCTCGTCCTCACCTGCCGATGCGGCGAAGGGCTTCTATGAGATAACCGTAAAACGTGTCAGGGACGGATTCGTATCATCTTATATCCTCGATAACTGGAAGGTCGGAACTACCGTTACATGTTCTGCACCGGAAGGTGAGCTTTACTATGAACCCTTAAGAGACAGCAGGTACGTGGTGGGGCTTGCGGGCGGCTCGGGAATCACTCCCTTCCTGTCCATGGCAAGAGCAATACGTGACGGCGTCGAAGACTTCGATCTGACACTTCTCTACGGATGCCGCCGGGAGGATGAGATACTGTACCGTGAAGAACTTGATGAACTGGCAAATAGCGTCCCCTCCTTCCGCGTTGTCTACGTATTGTCTGACGAGTCGAAAGAAGGATATGAGAGCGGATTCTTGTCATGCGCAATGATAAACAAATACAAGCCTTCTGAAGATTATACGGTTTTTGTATGCGGTCCTGCCGCAATGTATGAATACGAGCGCGGAGAGATCGCAAAGCTCGGGCTGCCGGCAAGACGTGTCAGATACGAAGCAGCAGGAACACCTGCCGCACCGGACGGAACGTCTGCTCAATATACGATTACCGTTGATCTTCCTGATAAGCGGATAAAGATACCGGCCAAGTCGGATGAGACTATCCTTACGTCTCTCGAACGTTCCGGGATCAAGACAAAGAACCGCTGCCGGAGCGGTGAATGCGGGTGGTGCAGGACCCGCCTCAGATCCGGTGATATCTATGCTCCCGAGTCCGCTGAATCGAGGCGCAGATCAGACGTGGAATACGGTTTCATCCATCCATGTGTGACCTTCCCCCGCAGCGACTTGCATATAATGGTCGACACCGACCTTGGAGAAGTAAAAATAGAGGTAAAAGACATGAAGAAGAAAGAACGCAAGATGGGCCTGATCATGGCGATCATCATCTCACTCGCAATGGGTGTGCTTGTTGCATTCCTGATCCCCAAATTCAACCCTCAGGCAGCTGAACAGCAACCGGTAGCAATACGTTACATCTCTAATATCCTGATGTCAGTTGTAACCGGTATCATCGTCGCATTTATCGTCCCTCTGGGCAGGATAGGCAGAGCCCTGACAAAGAAGGCAAACGCCAATCCGCCTTCCATGAAGTTCACGCTCCTGAACTCCATCCCTATGGCTGTTGGCAACACTCTTATCGTCAGCCTTGTCTGCAGTCTTGTCGGAGTTCTCATGGCACGTTCCCACATGCCTCCGGAAGCCCTGGCCAATGTACCGCCCTTCCTTCCCATGTGGCTCGTCAGCTGGGCTCAGCTTCTCGGACCGACATTGGTCGTCAGCTATATTCTTGCTGTTCTTCTCTCGCCTTTCGTAAGCCAGGCAGTCGGCCTCGGCGGACCTCCGACAGGCGGAGATATCCCCAGGGACAACAGATAAACCTGTAATTCATAAACGGGATCATTTAGCAGGGGCTGCCATTGTGCAGTTCCTGTTTGCTGTACGGCTTCTATGAACCGTAATACTCCCCCACAAGGCTCCTTAATCCGAGAGCCTTCATGTCCTCATAGCTTACGCGGAACCGCCCCTTCCCGTGCGTTCCGCTCACAAGATACCTCACGCAATCCTGCGCGTAATGATCGATCACCTTCAGGCTCCTGTCGGTGTTGATCACCGGGAAATACCACTTGCTCCATGTCAGCTCATTGTCGCTCATCTCATCAGCCGAGTGCTCAAAAAGCTTGCTGTTGAATATCCTGATGAATGCAGAAGCTCCTCTTACCGGGAGCTCCCCCTTTCGGGCTGTCCAGCGCATCAAAGCACGCATCTTGCGGCGCATCTTTGCCTTGATCTTGAGGACAGATGCCGGAGCGATATCGATCACACCGGCGCGGTAGCAGAAGCCAAGGAACACCCAGCCTTCACCGGGAGTACTGTAAGACTCCTTGTCCGGATTGACCGTAAGCCCCCGTGAGGCAAGATACTCCCTGACATACGAAGCATGTCTGCGTACCTCCTCTTCAGTCTTTCCGAGGATCAATATGTCATCCGAATACCTGGCATAAGGTATGCCCCGCTCATAAAAATACCTGTCCAATCCGCGCAGATACAGATTGGCAAAAAACGAAGCCTGAGGGGTGCCTGCCATGATCCCTTTGTTCTCGGTAATTACGGTATCGCCGTCTATTACGCGTTCCTCTTCCAGGAGATCTCTCAGGAAAGCATAAAGCACCGGATCGTCACTCATCACATGTTCCAGTTCGGGGATAAGTTCCGCTACAGGAATTGAATTAAAGTAATTGCTTATATCGACCTTGTAGGAATACATACGGTCCACGCCTTCGAGGCCCGTCAGATAGCGCAACGCATCTTTGACTGTCCTCCCCGGTCTGAAGGAATACAGATTCGGACAGAACAGATGATCGTACCTCCGGAGAAGCAAATGCGTCATGAGCTTCAGGACGATATTCTCGTCATGGGGATAAGTGTATACCGTCCTCTTCTTGGCGGATGACATCTTGCTGATAACAGACTTGCGCGGAATAGGAAACGGAACGCCGCTATTTATGTTCCTGCAAACATCCGCATAACGCCCTTCGTCGATAAAACTCCTCAGAACTTTAATAAATCGTTTGGTGCAGCTAAGCGAAGACTTGTATTCGCAAAATCTCTCCCAGCTTGCGGGGCTTGCAAGTTCATCGATCAATGACATTTCTCCACCATATAAAAACAGAAAGAGGAATCATTAAATTCCGTATATATACGGAATATACCAGACCGTACATGAACCTGCTGCCTGCGAAGCGTTTATAACGGTTCATGCCTGATCCGCCACAGGCGCCACGAAAGGGCATCCTCTTTCTGTTTTTGACTTGTATTGCAGGCTTATTAGCCTGACAGGACAATTATACCATGTCAGATCACTCTGACAGAGATATTATTCTCCTTTATGAAGGACAGGATACTGTTCTTATTCTCAGCATTGGTAAATATGATCAAGCCTGATTCCACAGTCTTTGGAAAGAAGACGATGCACTTGTCAAATGATCTGACGAATGCGATCGAATCCCACTTGAGCCTGACCTGCTGAACTCCGTTCATGTCATCTTCTATCCCATCTTCATCGAGCGTGAACACGCTCTTGCCGGCCGACTGAGCCATCTTATTGATCCTCTGCTTATAAATAATGATCGCAAAAAGGCATAGGAACGCCACAAGTCCGTCGAGCGACAGAGCAACTATGTCAAGGTAGCTGAAACGCCACAGGAATCCCACTGCAAGGAGGATCCCGCAGAATATTGCGATCAGTATAAGTCCTATTATCTGCTGCTTCAGAAAGTTCTTTAACCTGCACTCCGGATTCTTCTGAAGATTCCTGTAATTCGCCATTATGTTGGCTACTTCCCCGAAATACTCCTTATCTCCGTGCTTGTCATGCTCGAATCTCAACATGGTCCCGATCTCCCTCTTGTTAATAATCTTTATCAAGTATAACACATACTCAAAATAAAACTGCCTCATCACATGATGAAGCAGTTTTCCGTTTATGCCACCGCCTCAAGCGGAACATCGATAAAGGCGATCCCTGCAGGGTTGTCCCTCAGCTGTCTCCTCGTCAGTTCCAGATATCTGACGGCCTCCCCGGAAGACATGGCACATCCGTATCGCCTGTCTCCCTTAGTCACGATAAGTCCGCAGCCTTGCGCTTCACTTATCATGCCGTAACTTATGTCTTTTACATCGTTTATCATAACAAGCTTGCTGTCGCTGTCACTGTAGCAGATACTCATGTTGAGATGTCCTCCTTTCGAGATGCTGAAGTGTTCCTGATATGTGCGCTCAGGCAACGCTGTCAAGTGCAACATCGCCGCTGACCGTGTCTACACTTACCAAGGGCATTCCCTTGATGTTTGAAGGAAGTGAGATATCGCCTGATGTTGTGTCAACGTCGAACTCGTGCTCACCTGCTACTGTTCCCTTAACGTCGCCGGATGTAGTGGAGATGTCGATATTGTCTGCATTGATCGCAGTAACGGTAACTTCGCCGCTGACCGTTGATACTTTTGTTGTGCCGGCCGTTACATTTGTGAGAGTTACATCGCCTGATGTAGTATCGATGTCAACCGTTCCGCTTACGGAAGTTCCGCTGAGTGATACCTCTCCGCTTATCGTATTGAAATCCACTCCGGAACCGCTTACATTAGCAGCCGTGATGTTTCCGCTTGTTGTATTCACATTGACACCGCTTACCATCTTGCAGAGTGCCGAGACATCGCCGCTCACCGTGCTTATCACCGTACCGTCGAAGCTGTAGTCCCCGGGAACATTAACATCGCCGCTCACCGTGCTGACATTAAGAGACCCGTATTCACCGGCGGGGATATAGACTGTTGTAACGATCTCCTCAGTGCTGGTATTCCACCAGTTGCCGATATTGATCCTCAGCCACCAGGGTGTATTATCCTCATCCTTATAAACGATCTTCAGCGTATCTCCGGATACATCGATCTTGTGCTTATAATTGTCATTGTCATAGTACTCGATCTTCACCTGTCCGTCTGCTGAGGGCTTGAACACTACATCTGCAGAGACCTCTGACACATCGATGTTGCTGAATTTGTCTGTTACGACCGTCTCCTGCTTTGTGTACTTGCCTCCGCCGAGTCCGCCCTTGCCGGCTGCCGTGATCGCTCCGACCACTGTAAGTCCTATGCCTGTTACCACCAGAATGATCGCCGTGATCAATACTATCTTTGCTGCCTTGCTCATATCTTAAGCCTCCTTATTCTTTCTGCTTATTATCTTTCCCTTGATCCATTTACTGAACTTCCCGACAAGCTCTATCATCCACACCGTCAATGCCTTGGCCGGGAAGAACAGGAGCATTGCAAGTCCCATTGCGAAGACCGCTACACCCATCTGCATGACTATTGCCGTGCCTCCGCCCATAATCAGTGTCGTGATCGAAGCAACCAGTGTGACGATTCCCGCAAATCCGAGTGCTGCAACGATTATGAAGAACGCGATCACCAGAACTGCAAGTACGATCACAAATGTAAGTGCCAGGATACCTGCCGTAAGCATCAGAGGGAACCAGAGCGGGAACCCCAGTACCAGCAGTACTATCTCCCAGGCCTTGAACGACTTCTTCGGCTTGGCTTTGGCCTGTGCCTTCATGAGCTTGGGAAGCGGCATATCCATCATGATCTGATTGGCTATCTCATCCGGTGTGCCGATCGCCGCAACTGCCTGATCCTCAGTCAGTCCCTCCTCCATCCTGTCGCTTATCGCTTCCTCATAAAACTCCAGAGCCTTATTAATGTCTTCTTCGCTCAAGCCCTTGAGCTTCTCTCTGACTGCCTGCAAAAAATCGTTCCTGTTCATGCTGCATCCACCTCTCTGACTACATAATCGTAAATCGCCATCACTTCTTTCCATTCCTCCGCGAAAGCCGTGAGCCTCTGCCGTCCAACATCCGTTATGTGGTAGTACTTCCTCAGTCTTCCGTTGTGTTCCACCGAGTTAACGGTCAGGCATCCGGCCTCCTCAAGCCGTCTCAGGATCGGATAAAGAGTGGATTCCGATATTGTTAGATACGGCTTGATATCTTTGATGATCTTGTAGCCATACGAATCTTCAGTCTTAATGGCCGCAAGAACCAGGATATCGAGCAAACCTCTTTTGATCTGTGCATCCATGTCTAATACCTCCTAACGAGCTATACTATACGACACGATGTATTCCGTGTCAAGAGGTATTTTGTAAGACGATGTATTTTGTGGAACGAGGCATAGGATGCCGCAGGCGGCCTATATCCTTGATCGACAGACATAAGAATTCTGTTTCCGCGGTTTTTTAAAATCTTTCCGCGAAAAATGCGGAAAGATTCTTGATATTTGCGGATTCCGCAAGATTTCAGATTTTTCCCGCAATTTCTGCGGAAAAAATGCCGTTTTCCTGCGGAAACGCCGGCCGGTACATGTCTGTATCATCTTCCAAATTTACTTTCCAAAAAACAACAGACCCTTGTAACGAAGTGTTTACAAGGGTCTTAGTGGAGCGGGATACGAGGCTCGAACTCGCGACTTTCAGCTTGGGAAGCTAACACTCTACCAACTGAGTTAATCCCGCACGGCCGACATATAGAATATTAAATCATACGTCACCCTATGTCAAATGCCGGAGCCAGCACTATGTAAGGTGTGGATGCAAATTTCAGGAAATCATCTGTCAGTTCATGTCTGACATTACCTTTAATATATGGGATCCAGTGTTGCGAATCTGAGAAATTGGCCCAGAAAAGCATATATGCGACCTTGTGACGAGATACTATCTCCCCCGTCGCCGTAAACCATTCACGGGGATTTCCTGACGGAGCGAGGCCCTCATAGTAGCAAATACCGGAATCGAGCATCCTCAATCCGATCTCTGTCACAGCAGGAATAATGCCATGTTGTCCCGCAATTGAACATAGTTTTTCCAACGAAGAATCCAGCATTTGTGCATATCCGTCACCGTCAGCGGGTTTGTCGTGGTACAAGTCAATTCCTATGATATCTATAACATCGTCGCCGGGATATCTGGCCATATAATCATCGCAGTCGATGACAGGTCCGTTGGGTGAATAACAGTAGGCAAAACTTGTTACACCGTGTTGTTCCAGGTAGGATACTGTGTATCGGAACAGTTCAATGTATTCCCCGTCAGTAATATGAGGTCTTCCCCACCAGAACCAGTCACCGTTGCACTCGTGGAAAGGCCTGAAGATCATGGGTATCATCTCGCCGTGCACATCTACGCACTGGCCTGTGAATTCGACGATCATGTCAAGGAACTTAAGGTACTTGGCATTGAGGTCGCCGCCCGGCATTATCCTTCTGCCGCAGTTGTCCGCCGTATTATTTGGCGAATAGTCATAGAATGTGTCAGGGCCGCCGAGCGAGAAGTTTGGCATGTGGGATGACAATGTGATGATGCAGCCCTCTTTGTGGAGATTCTTGACTATCTTGATGAGGTCGTGCATCTTGCCCTCATACCCGAGAAAGCTCAGCGTGTCTATACCAACTACTGCCGGCATCCTTCCGGTTATGCGTTTAACATCCGAATCCGTGCCATCGTGCACATCAATACTGATACCGATATGGCCGGCGTTCTGATGACCGAGAAGGATCTGATCTCTGTCCGTATATGACCTCAGCAGTTTAAGCATTTTATCCACAGAGGCAAGTCTTCCCTCCCGCATTGTAATCACCCTCCGGTCTTGTATTTCTTCTGAAAATCTCCAAACGGGTCGTTAATGTCGCTGATGTCGCCGCCCAGCTTCTGGATCGATGACATCATCTCATAGAACAGCTCGCGGCTGATATTATCCTGATTGCGGTTGATGTAATTCTTGAACATCTTGACAGCGCGGTCGTCACCGTAGTCTGCAAGACAGATTACGGCGTAGATCTTATTCTTCATATATCTGAAGGCACGCCTCAGTTCATCGTAGATCACATCGCTCTTATTCTCTTTGCCGATTGCCGTCAGCATGATCACCAGGTCCTCACAGGGGCCCGTCATGCCTTCTTCCGCATGGATCTCGAGCTCGTCGATCAGCAGCGGAACTGACACTTCGGGGAATGCTTCAATATATTCTGATATAGATTCAGCAACAAAATCCCTTACCTGGGGATAGCTCATGAATCTGTCGAGGATGGCCTTCACAAATGCGGGCTCCTCCATCTTGATTAGCACATCAAGTGCTGCTCTGACCTTCTGAAATTCTATCTCGAATACTGAATCATCATCCTTCAGTTCCTCTTCGGTCCATGCCGCATTGCCGATGATTGCGGAGCAGTAATCGCAGATGCGGTCTCTGTTGCCGGAGGTCGCCATGCTTTCGATAAGGCTCTGCGGAACTCCCCTGTCGAGATTGAGCGCCGAATACTCAAGTGCCTCGCACAGTTCCTCAAAGTTCATCGCCTCGAAAACATCCCTCAGGCTCCTGCCGCCCAGCTGCTCATCGGGTTCGTTCTCAAGTTCATATGTCGCATCGTCAGTAGCCTTGGTAGCCAGAGCCTGTAACCTCTGTTCAAAGTCCTCCTCGGCTTCACTTTTCTTATTCATAAGCTCGTCTGAATACTGATCTATCGTCTGTTCGAGTATCAGTTTGGACAATTCGTCGTAACGCTTAAGAACGGATACTATCTCTTCTCTCATATATGGAAATGCCCCTTAAGATCTGTTAAGAAAGAATAGCCTTATCATTCGAGAACTCTTCGCCTGATGCCTTCTCAAACTCGTTGAGAAGATCCTTTACGGTAAGTCTCTTCTTCTCTTCTCCTCTTATGTCAAGGATTATATTGCCGTTATTCATCATGATCAGCCTGTTGCCGTGAACGATCGCGTCGTGCATGTTGTGGGTGATCATGAGCGTAGTCAGATGATCTCTGTTAACGATCTTCTCCGTTGTCTCGAGGACAGTTGCGGCAGTCTTGGGATCAAGTGCTGCAGTATGCTCGTCGAGCAACAGGAGCTTAGGCTTCTGAAGAGTAGCCATGAGCAGCGTGATCGCCTGTCTCTGTCCGCCTGACAGAACACCAACCTTGGATGTAAGACGGTCTTCAAGGCCCAGGTTGAGTTCTGCAAGACGCGCTCTGTATTCTTCCCTCTGTTTCGAAGAGATGCCCCAGACAAGTCTTCTGCTGTGACCTCTCCGTGCTGCAAGTGCAAGGTTCTCATCTATACCGAGAGCTGATGCCGTACCGGTCATGGGATCCTGGAAAACACGTCCGATATAGGCTGCACGCTTATAATCGGGAATACCCGTGACATCTGTATCGTCTATCATTATCGTACCCGAATCAACAGGCCATACTCCCGCGATCGCGTTGAGGAGCGTGGACTTACCTGCACCGTTGCCGCCTATGACGGTAACAAAATCACCTTCCTGCATAGTCAGGCTGACACCGGTCAGAGCTCTCTTCTCATTGACCGTCCCGGGATCGAAAGTCTTGTGAACATCAATTACCTTAAGCATCTTTCTTACCTCCCTGGGAATTCTTGCCGGCCTTGCGGAATGA
Source organism: Mageeibacillus sp. UBA3708 (assembly GCA_002371375.1). Classification (GTDB taxonomy): domain Bacteria; phylum Bacillota; class Clostridia; order Saccharofermentanales; family Saccharofermentanaceae; genus Saccharofermentans. Next base: position 17,163 of record DFIB01000234.1, read on the forward strand.
ATTTGCCCTTGACTTCTTGATATAAGGAACGGCAAGGCATATTGCTACGATTATGGATGTGAACAGCTTCATCATGTTCGGGTCCATCTTGAGCCACAGAACAAGTGTATAGATGAAGTAGTAGACGATCGCACCGACCGCTATGAAGATCATCCTGAACGCGAAGTTCATTCTCTTGCCGAGTATGGCATCACCGATCACCTCACCGATGATGACTGCAGCAAGGCCGATAACGATCGCACCGCGGCCGCTGTTGACATCGGCAAATCCTGAATACTGCGCAAAAAGGCTTCCTGACAGGGCAACGAGACCGTTGCTTAATGCAAGCCCTATAACCTTGTTGAGGTTTATATTGATTCCCTGTGCTTTACTCATCTGCGGATTGCAGCCGGTAGATCTTATGGACATACCGCGTTCTGTTCCAAAAAACCAGTAAAGCAGACCAATTATAAATGCGACGAAGCAGAGGCTTACGACGATCGCCATATTGACGTTCCTTCCGCTGATGATAAGCGAATTGAATTTGTCGGCACCTACAGGCGTGTTAGCCTTGAAGCCCATTATCGCAAGGTTGATAGAGTAAAGTGCATATTGTGTAAGGATACCTGCGAGGATGGCAGGGATACCGAGTCTTGTGTGAAGGAGTCCTGTTACGAGTCCGGCAATGAGACCGCATACAAAAGCGATCGGGACAGCAACAGCAGCAGGAACGCCGTTAACAATGAGGATCACAGTGACCGCACCGCCCGTGGAGAACGTACCGTCAACAGACAGGTCGGCTACGTCAAGTATCCTGAAAGTTATATATACACCAAGTGCCATCAATGCCCAGACCAAACCCTGCGATACACTTGCAGGGATCCTGGATAATAGTCCCATTATGTCCAGCGACTGGAAATACGCAGTTATTGCGTCCATACTAATTCAAACTCCTTTAGCACAAAAATTCGTCAGAGGGGAAATACCATTATTTCCCCTCCGGCGATAATTCTTGTTCAATTTTTGTTGATGTTGTTAAGATCAGGAATCAAGAGCAACATATCCCTCAGGAACCTTTACTCCGAGCTGCTCGCAGATAGCAGGATTGTACTTCTTAACAGGGTTGGGATAGTAAGCGATAGGCATTGTAGCGATATCAGCCTTACCCTCGAGGATGTCAGCAGCCATCTCGCCTGTCTTCTTGCCGAGACCGTAGTAGTCGATGGAGAGAGTAGCAACGCCGCATCCCTTCATGATTCCCTCTTCGCCTGCGATGATAGGTGTCTTTGCAGGGAGAGCTACGTTGTTGATAGCCTCTGTGCATGAAGCAGCCGTATTATCTGTAGGGATGTAGAGAACATCACAGTTGTTGCAAGCCTCACCTACAACGCTTGTGATATCGTTGGAATCCGTGAAAGTATAGACGTTAACTGTCTTGCCTGCTTCTTCGAGGTATTTCTTAACAGTATCAGCCTGATACTTTGAGTTAGCCTCTGCAGAGCAGTATACGATACCTACTGTCTTGGAATCGGGGAAGAGCTCCGATACCATCTTAGCCTGCTCGTCGAGCGGGGGAAGATCTGACGTACCTGAGATGTTGCCGCCTACAGTACCGTTGAAATCATCGATACCAAGCGCAACGCCGTACTCCGTAACTGATGTTCCGAGGATCGGGATCGTTGTTGTTGCCGTCTGAGCTGCCTGAAGTGCAGGTGTGGCGTTAGCCATGATAAGGTCAACGTTCTGTGATGCGAAATTCTGGCAGATCATTGTAGCCGTTGATGAATCGCCTGAAGCATTCTGTTCGTCGAAAACAACGTGATCAGCTCCAAGTCTCTCAATAAGAGCGTCCTTAAAACCCTTCGTAGCAGCATCCAGAGCCTCGTGCTGAACGAGCTGACAGATACCGATCGTGTACTTATCCTTCTTGGGCGCGCTGCCTTCGCTGCCGCTTGTTGCATTGTTGCAGCCTGCGATACCGAGCATCATAGCGCCTGCGAGGATAGCCGAAATGATTTTCTTGTTCATAACCGTTCTCCTAATTTATAGAATGCTTTACCGGACTAAAACGTCTGAAAAGCCTTGTTAATAATAATATGTTTTACTGTAAAGGTCAAACAGAAAGTTGCTCAAAACACACCAATTCACTTTTTGAACAGTCCTGCTATCCACTTATCAACGCCAAGCGACATCAGGAAGAGAACGAAGACAAGGATCGGAGCGATGAACCTTACCATGATACGGTACAGACCGGCACGGCCGAACCTCTCACCGTTTTTGGTTACTTCAGAAATAACATAGTCCGGCTTCTTGACCCATCCGATAAGAATGCATGTGGCGATGGTGACGACGGGCATGAGTATCTGATTACTTACATAATCCATGACATCGAGGATCTGACCATGTGAACCGTTGGGAAGCTTGACATCAAAGAAGAACACATTATATCCCAGGCACACCAGAAGACCGATAAGAAGGGCGATCACGGTCTCTATTGCAACGCTCTTCTTACGGTCTGCCTTGAATCCGTCCATAAAAGAGGCAACGACTGCCTCAAGAAGCGACATTCCGCTCGTGATAGCCGCGAACAGGACCATTCCGAAGAATACCGCACCTACTATGGGGCCAACCCACCCCATTGACATGAATACCTTGGGGAGTGTCACGAACATCAGTGAAGGTCCGGAACTCATGCCCTCCGGGCCCATGAATACATATACCGCCGGAATGATCATGACACCGGCAAGGAATGCTACCAGAGTATCAAAGAATTCAATCTGGTTGATCGACTTGACAAGATTGGCTTTGTCGGGAACGTAAGACCCGTACGCTATCATGATACCCATTGCAACGCTGAGGCTGTAGAATAACTGACCCAGGGCATCCATTACTATATTGCAGAATTTACTGATATCTACTCCTTCAAAGCTCGGGATGATATAGACTTTCAAACCGTCCCACCCTGAGATGGCTTTGCCGGCATTATCCTCACCCTTTATCATGAGCGAGAAAATTGCAATGACAACTACCATGATGATCAGTACAGGCATCAGGATGGTTGACATCTTCTCTATACCCCCGTTAACGCCGATAAATATGACAACGGCACACAGAATAGTAAAAATAACCATATAGATTATCGGTTCGAACTGCCCTGATATGAAGGAATCAAAGTATCCGTCAGCAACACAGTCCTCACCGTGTCCTGTCGCAAAAGCAACTAAGTATTTAAGCACCCAACCGCCTATAACACAGTAATACGGCAGTATGATAAAAGGGATAACACACGAGAATATACCGATCCAGCCCCAGCCCTTTTTGATGTCCCTGTAACTGGTTAACGGACTCTCCTTTGTCTTCCTTCCTATTGATACTTCTGTTGTAAGAAGAGCAAATCCGAAAGTAACTGCCAGAATCAGATATATAACGAGAAATAATCCCCCGCCATCCCTCGCGGCGAGATAAGGAAATCTCCAAATATTACCGAGTCCCACAGCACTGCCTGCCGCTGCAAGAACAAATCCGAGCGTCCCCTTGAAAGAGGCCTTTGAATTACCGGCCATAACACCTGCTCCTTACTGATCTTCGATGCAAAAAGAGCAAGGATCGGTATCCTTGCTCCCTGTCTTCTGGAGGTACCACCCAGATTTGAACTGGGGAATGGAAGTTTTGCAGACTTCTGCCTTACCACTTGGCTATGGTACCGTTGCCGTAATATTATGCTAAATCGGCACGCGTTTGTCAAGAAGATATAAGATATCTTCTCCCTCTATTTGCGGTCCATCGAGATATTGAGAATTATGCCGAACGAGATATAGTTGATCAGCATCGCTGTTCCTCCGAGACTGATAAATGGGAGAGGGATGCCCGTGATCGGAAGAAGGCCCACAGACATTCCCAGATTCTCGATAAAGTGGAACGCGAACGAGGCGCACAGGCCCGTTACCGTATATGACTGCGTCGGAAGCTTGGCACGGCTTGCTATAAACATGCACCTCGCCAGAAAGAAAAACGCCAGGACAACTATCGTCGTCGTACCGATGAACCCCAGCTGCTCTGATACGGCCGTATAGATGAAATCACTCTCCTTGACAGGAACCGAAGTGAAGATCCCGGTATGGTTACCGGACAGACCGCCCGAGGCAATAGCCGCCTTGGCCTGAACAAGGTTATACTCGGCCTGAGGGTCTGAACCCGAGAACACCAGAGACAGGATCCTCGCCTTCTGATAGGGTTCAAGATAGAAAAACCACAGCGTGGGGGCAACAACTACGACACCTCCCGATATTGCCAGAAGGAAGTAACGGTATTTAACACCCCATACGAAAGATATACACACAAACGAGAAGACGATAACCATCGCCGTACCGAAGTCGGGCTGCAGAAGGATGAGCATCATCGGCGGGCCGTACGTAGCGCCGAGGAGCAGAAGCCCCTTAAGATAGCTGATCTTCTTCTGCGTCATCTGCTCAAATATCTCGGCTGCAACCATTATAAGGCCGATCTTCATGAGCTCGGAAGGCTGGAAGTTACCGATAACGGGGAGATTGAGCCATGAATCGGCACCCCAGGTTGATTTAAGTGAATATCCGTCTATCGGAACAAGTATAAGCAGGAAAAGACCGACACCATAGATGATCCTTCCTACAAGCTTGAGAAAATGTGTCTCGAGGATAGCGATAACAGTAGCGATGATCATTCCCGCTACTGTCGCATATATCTGTCTGTAGTAGTTTCCGGGGTA
>DFIB01000115.1 GCA_002371375.1 Mageeibacillus sp. UBA3708
CTAAGCTCCGTGTACAGATGCGTGTTGAGATCACAAAGCTCCACCACAGACTTAAGACAACATTCGTTTACGTTACACACGACCAGACAGAGGCTATGACCATGGGTACGCGTATCGTTGTTATGAAGGACGGATTCATCCAGCAGGTTGATTCTCCTACGGAGCTTTACGATAACCCGATCAACACATTCGTTGCAGGCTTCATCGGTATGCCTCCTATGAACTTCATCAACGCTGTTATCAACGTTGAGGGCACAGACGTATTCGTTACATTCGAGAACGTTACAGTTAAGCTCCCTGAGCGTTATGCAGTTGAGGAAGTTATGGAGCGTGACGGTCAGGAAGTTATCTTCGGTGTTCGTCCTGAGGCTATCACAGACGAAGCTACATTCGTTACAGATCACCCTGAGACAGCTTTCGAAGCAGACGTTGACGTCGTCGAGATGCTCGGTGCTGAGACATACCTCTACGTTACTGTTAACGGTTCACTCCCTCTCACATGTAGAGTTGACCCTACAACATCACAGTCTCAGGTTGGCATGGTATGCGACCTCGCTATCGATACTAACCGTATCCACATCTTCGATAAGGATACAGAGCAGAGCATCATTTCCTGATGAGGAAGTAATACTTGAATCAGCAAGACACCCCGGCAGCGCCGGGGTGTTTTTTGAGGATGGCGGGATACAGCCTGCTTGCATATTGATGTAAAATAGTTCAAAATTGCATTAGGTTTGCTCGGAGCTACTATGAGAAAAAGGTATTTACATCTGGCAGTTATACTCGTGATTACCGGCATCGCCGTTAATCTTTTGTATATTGCTATCTATGCGGCTTCCGGGAGTTCTTACGGCAAGTACACATGGAAGAATATTAACGGCAGCTGGTATCTTTGCGATTCTCTTTTCGGGTTTATCCAGACCGGATGGCACGAGGTGGAGGGGCAGTGGTATTATCTTGACGACGGATCGGGTGTGATGCAGACGGGATGGATCAATTACCGGGGCAACTGGTATTATCTGAGCAGCGCCGGTATCATGCAGAAGGGATGGAGGCTTGTTAACGGCAAATGGTTCCATATGGACGGATCGGGCGCGATGCAGACCGGATGGCAGTTTATTGATGATAATTGGTACCTTCTTAATGAGCACGGCGTCATGCAGTCGGGCTGGCACTATGATGACGGCTGCTGGTACTATCTGGATAACACCGGAGCTATGAGGACAGGCTGGCTTACCAAAGATAACACGTGCTATTACCTCGGCAGCGACGGCTCAATGCTGACCGGGCTTCAGTGGATAGGCAAGGATCTGTGCTATTTTGAGTCTGATGGAGCGCTCAGGTCAGGCAAGAAGCCCTCAGGTGACAGTTCCATAGTCGTCCACATCAACATTCCTAATTACAATCAGGACCTGTTCGGATACCCTCTCGGATGTGAGGGAGTGTCACTTTACATGGCACTGAAGGGACTGGGCTATGCTGACGGCATGAGCATCCACGAATTTATGGATACGATGCCTTCGGGAGCAAACCCTTATCTCGGATACATGGGAAATCCCAGGGTCGGAAGAGACGGCGAGAATACAGGCAAGAGAACATCAATCTATCCCAAGCCACTTGCGGAGTGGGGGAGCAGGTTCGCCACAGTGGAAGATCTGACCGGCGCTTCGACGGAGAAGCTTGAGGAGGAACTCAAGGCCGGACATGTGGTGCTCATATATGCCACAGGCGGCTGGAAAACTCCCAAGTGGCAGGTTTTCCCCTGGAGCAAGAATCCCAAGGGTGAGGTTACCAACAACCACTGTCTCAGTGTCGTCGGATTATGTGACGACGGATCGTTTATTGTTAATGACTGCGGCCACATGCCTGCTGAATACCGCGTTGATGCCCGGACGTTCAGGGCTGTTTACGAAGCTCGAAAGTTCGCCGTTGCGGTCAGATGAATACCACAGGTGACGGCCGGCAAAGAACCTTTTCCGGAACAGGGCATTGAGCTGTCACGGATTGTCTGACAGTGCAGACATCATACGCCGATTCCAGCTGATTACGTGAAGAAAAAACTGCCCCGGATCACTCCGGGACAGCCTGTGTTCACAGATAAACTATTATAAGATTACTCTTTGTTGTCTATCTTCTTGTCCAGCTTCTCGAGCTGCTTCTTAGCGAATTCGCGTCCGCCGATTCCGAAGGAGACAGCGAAAGCAATTGCTATTGCAGCCAGGATGATGATGAATGCAGCTGTTACTATCTTCGTAGCAATTCCAAGCTGATTCAGGATCATGAATGCAGCGACTGCCCATATAGCAGAACGGACAAATATGATGCTGCTTCCAAGGCCGCCCTTCTTCAAGGCCTTCTCAGCTGCAATACCCAGGAGGGATGCAGCAATTGCGATGAGGACTGATGCAAGAACGTTGGGAAGATATCCGATAATGTTGTTGCCGATATTGCTCAATATCGAGAGTCCGAGAATATTCATGCCTTCAACAACGAACAGGATGTTGAGAACTACCTGAACGATTATACCTACAGTCTTGGACAGAACAAAGGAAGGAGCCTTGTCACCGACAAGTCCTTTGACCTTCTCATCGGCACCGGAGGAACCGATAAGCTTCTTGACGATCTCGCCTGTGAACTTCGCGATCATTGAACCTACCCAGATGATGATAAGGGCAGTGATGATCAGAGGGATGTATGTCATAACCTGCTCCAGCATCGAGACGGCAGGACCGCTTATAGCGGAGATGTTCAATGCCTGGAATGTTATGATGACGACAGGGATCATGATGAGCACATAAACGATATATGCCAGTGTCTCCGAGAATTTGGATTCATCGGGAGCCTTAATGCCGGCTTTCTCCTGAAGCTTGTCGAGTCTGATCTTCTTGAATACGGGAATCAGGAGCTCCCTTACTGTCTTCGCAATAAGGGAACCTACCAGGAATACCAGCGTTGCAGCAATAATATTGGGAATATACTGCAGGATGCTGGTCATAAGTGACGAGAGCGGAGTGGCGATCGACTCCACGCCCAGAACAGAGAAGATTCCGGGAGTAAAGAGAATAAAGGTAAGGAGATAAGCAAATTTACCGATATATTCGGCAATCTCCGTCCTTTGATCCTTTGCCGGAGCGGCACCCTGTGCCGGAACTACCGTGCCGTCAGCTGCAGGAGCAGCGTTCTTGTTGCCGACTTTGGGCAACTTGATCTTGGATACCAGCTTAACAACCAATTTGCGGACGATGCTGCTGACGATGAACGCAAGAGCGACAAGAAGAACGGCATAAACAATCTTGCCTATTGTCGTCGCACCCCAGGATTGAAGCTGAGATAGGAATTCTTTCATATCTTTCCTCCTATAAAATTTGTTTGAGTAAGCAGAAGCTGTTAACTCGTATAATAAAATAATATCAATAAAAACGCGCCAATCCAATTGAACAGTTAACGAATTTGAGGCGTGCTTTTTGTTTTTCCTTACGATTTCATTAAAGAATCACACGTTTTCTTGCGTCTTTTGCATTAAAATTATATTATTTATAAGTACGATTAGGCAAAGTTGCTCGAATTTGAGGTGACATTATGGAAGAATTGAAGAAGTTGATGCGTCAGGCTAAGGAAATACTGCCATACAGTGCCGGTATTATCGATCTTACAGGCAAGGTCATCGCCGCTACAGAAGAAGAGGCGGTCGACACGACCGACTCCTCTGTAAGAGCTGTCCTGACTTCAAATGATATGTTTGCCGGAACGGCTGACAAGATCTACTACAAGATCCTGATAGGCGAACAGGCAAAATATGTTGTTTACGTCAAGAGCAACGACCCTGATTCCAAGGTATCACTTCAGCTCCTGTCAGAGTGGATCAAGACGGCACTCAAGGAGAAGGGCACTGATGCCGACAAGATAGTGTTCATACGTAATGTCCTTCTCGATAACGAGATCAGGGAAGAGATCCCCATGACTGCAAGGGAATTCAAGATTGACTGCAAGGTTCCCAGGCTCGTCATGGTCGTGAGGACTACCGCAGACAAAGGTGCCGACGCACTTGAGATCCTGCAGAATTTCTATACCGATGAGGATGTGGCGAACGTTATCGCCATGGATGAGGCAACCTCGATAATCATCATCAATGCCCAGGAAGCGTATGAGACTGAGGAGGCGCGGAACGAATTCATCGAGACCGTGTCACAGTCGCTGTTCACTTGCCTCAGCTCGGAGGGCTGCGAGGCGAATATCGCGGTAGGTTCGCTCGTGAGGACTTTCCAGGAGATAAGCAAATCCTACAGCGACGCCATGACGGCTCTTAAGGTATCCAAGATCTTCGAGAGCGACAACCACATATCAAGATATGACAAGCTGGGTCTCGGCAGACTTATCTACCAGCTCCCGAGGAGCCTCTGCGAGATGTTCATCGAAGAAGTGTTCCCGGATGAGGCATATAAGCAGCTTGATGAAGAGACCAAGATGACGATCGAGACTTTCTTCGATAATGATCTTAACGGTTCGGAGACAAGCCGTGAGCTGTTCGTTCACCGCAACACGCTCGTGTACAGACTGGAGAAAGTCAAGCTCAAGACGGGACTTGACTTAAGGCTTTTTGAAGACGCCGTCCTGTTCAAGATGGCAACAATGGTAAGGACATATATCGATTATCTTGATGCAAGCAACGACAGGATGATCAGATAAGGTTAACAGATGATTAATTATATTAACGTTAAGAAGACTTACAAATCCGGTGTTGAAGCCCTCAAGGGTATAAATTTCGAAGTGGATACGGGTGAGTTTGTCTTCGTTATCGGCAAATCGGGATCCGGCAAATCCACGCTGCTCAAGTGTCTGACCAGGGAAGAGGATCCCACGGAAGGCAAGGTGACTGTCGATAACTTTGATATTACGCATATGTCAAGGGCGCTGATACCCGTGCTGAGGCGTAATATCGGAATGATATATCAGGATTTCAGGCTGATCGAATCCAAGACAGTTGAGGAGAATATCGCTTTCGTTGGGGAGGTAATAGGAATCCCCAAGAAGAATCTGGCTCAGACTGTAAGGATCGTTCTCAAAGTGGTAGGGCTTGAGGATAAGGCCTACACATATCCGCAGGAGCTGTCAGGCGGCGAGCAGCAGAGAGTTGCCATCGCCAGGGCAATGGTAAATAACCCCAAGCTGATCGTTGCAGATGAGCCGACCGGCAACCTCGATCCGGAGACTAGCGAGAGCATTATGGCGCTCCTTCTGGAAATCAACAGGGGCGGGACTACGGTAATCGTCTGCACGCACGACAGCAATATGGTCGACCGCATGAAGAAGAGAGTTATCGAAGTTGAAGAAGGCCGTATCATCAGGGACGAATACGCCAGCGGCTACACATCGGAGGAAGAGGTGCGTCCGGCTCCCATCAATGCGGAGCAGCTCGCAGCGGCAGGCGTGGATGTTCCTGTCGGGCTGGCGTTCGGCGATGATAAGAATTTCAAGGATGACGGCGATTACGGCGATGATTACGACGATGAGGAGCTGGCAATGCGCAACAGGAATATTGAATTCAACGATCTGCCTGAGGAGGAAGTCACCGTAACAAGGATACCCTCCAAGAACAAGGAGGATGCCGGATTCATATTCGGAGACAAAGAGGAGGACGATGAGTGAGCATCAGAGCTTTTTTAAATTCTGTTAAGGAAGGATTTGTGGGTATCATAAGGCATCCGCTCGTAACGATCGCCTCGATATCGACCATCCTTCTGATGCTCATTGTAATGAGTGCTTTCTTTATCTTTGCTACGAATGCCAGAACAATGATGCGCAAGCTTGGGCAGAGGCCTCCGATCGAAGTATATATGACGGTCAGCTGTACACAGGAACAGCTCGATACAATATCAGCTGCACTGGCTTCTGACGAGCGGATCCTCAGTTGGGAGATGAAGTCCCCCGAGCAGAATTACAATTCATTCAAGGAGAATCTCGGAGACAGAGCTTCACTCCTTGACGAGATAGATTACAACAAGATCATTCCGTACACTTACAGCATCCTGCTCAACAATCCCGGCGATGCCGATGATGTTGTTAATGAGATCGGCCTTTACGAGGGCATCAGCAAGATCGAGCAGGAGAGCAATGTTATGAAGTTCCTCACCAAAGCAACGAGGATAGTGAACATCGCTACGATAGTGTCATTTGTTGTATTGTTTATTATTTCCCTGTTTATCATCTCCAACATGGTCAGGATATCAGTGTATTCGCGTGCTTCGGAGATAGAGATAATGAAGTTCGTGGGAGCTACCAACGGGTATATCAGGATGCCCTACATAACCGAGGGTGCGATCGTCGGTCTGTTAAGCGCACTGATAGCGTGGGGCATTACCGTGTTTGCATACGATGCTTTGTACAACAAACTCATGGGTAATACCGATCCGTCGAGCTTCTATGCTCTATTGTCAACGGGCAGTCTGATGTGGACATTGCTTGTTATGGTAATTATTTTCGGTGTGATTATAGGCGCAGTAGGGAGCGGAATATCCGTTCGGAAGTATGTCAAGGTGTGAATTATGAGTACTAACAGAATTGCAAAGAAGATCTTAACGTTATTAGTAGCTTTGTGCATGGTGACGAGCAGCGTGATGGCAGCAATGGCCGATTCGATGTCCGATCAGGAGTATGCACTCTACAGCCTCGTTACATTCAATAACAAGGTAACCAAGAAGGACCTTGAGAATGCAAGGAACGAGCGTGACCGCGCAAGACAGCGTGCAAGCAGCGCCCGCACGAGACTGAACAATCTCAAGAATCAGAAGACCAACCTTGAGGGAGAGTTGAGCAAGCTCAACCAGATGTCGGCCGAGCAGAGGGAGCAGTACGAGCTTATTGCAGGGCAGCTGGCGTCGGCCTTGGAGGCAAGAGAGGCAGCTCTCAACAGATATATTGAGGCTCAGGAAGTTCTTGAAGAGAAGCAGGAACAGTTTGAGAAGAGGGTGGGGGCAATGTTCGAATTCCAGAACAAGTCTGAACTTGAACTCATGCTGGAATCTGACAGCGTCGCAGGCTTCTTTACCAACATGGAGCTTATGTCTCTCATTGCTGATGCCGACAGTCAGGCGATCGACGAACTGCAGGTAGCAGTGGATGATGCCCAGCTGACAGTCGATAATGCCATGGTTGAAGCGGGAGAGATGCAGGAAATCGCAGACGCCAAGCAGAATGAGCTCAATGAGCTCGAGAGCAAGATCGGACAGACGTCATCTGCTCTTGATAATGTCAGCACAAAGATAACATCGGAAGAGAAGATACTTGATGCAGTTAATGCGGAAGCCGCAAAGCTCGACAGGGAATTGAGCCGGATGCAGAGTCAGTATAACAGTCAGAGCTCATCGTCAACATCAGGTTCTTCACGCAGCAGTTCATCCGGAAGCTCCTCATCAGGCAATAAGACAAATACTGTATCGGGGATCAAGTTCTCCTGGCCTACGGCAAGCCATAAGGTGACAAGTCCCTTCGGATACAGGATCCATCCTATATCCGGTGTCAGGAAGCTGCACACCGGTATAGATATCGGCGGCTGCGGATACGGAGCTACCATATCCTCTGCTGCAGACGGTAAGGTAATCAGGGTTGTCACACCTGTTCCCGGAAGGAATACCGGCGGTTCAGGATACGGCAACTATGTAATCGTTGATCACGGCAACGGATGCACCACACTATATGCCCACTGCAAGACAGTGAATGTCAAGGTAGGGCAGACTGTGTCACGCGGACAGAAGATCGCGACTGTCGGAAGTACCGGTTCATCGACGGGAGCGCATCTGCATTTCGAAGTCAGGATCGGCGGCACACAGAAGAATCCCCTGAATTATCTGCCGTAACTGCAAGTCATCATGTACGATACGTTTTACGATGTCCTTGCCTCAAGGTATGATATCCTGCAGTCTGATATGGACTGCGCCCGGTGGGCAGATTACCTGACGGGTCTGATAGACACATATTGTCATACGGGATCAGAGACGAAGAGTATTATCGATCTGGGATGCGGTACGGGATCAGTTGATGTGATACTTGCAGCAAAGGGGTTTGACATTACCGGTATAGATAATGCCGAAGCCATGCTCGAGATCGCCACGGCCAAAGAGAATGCGGATAAGATAACATGGGTCCTTCACGACATTATTGACTTTGAGATGGACGGCAAGGCCGACTGCTTCCTGTCGCTGCTGGATACTATTGATCACATAATGAGCAAGGCAAAGATAGGCGGCATAATACGTAACGTATCTGATCACCTTAATGACGGCGGCGTGTTTATCTTTGATGTTATTACGGAGAAACACCTGAAGGAGACCTTCGGTGAGAATGTCTTCTATCAGGATTATGAAGATTTCCTTCTGCTCTGGATCAATCATTACGATGAGAGAAGGAAAGTTAATACCGCCGAGTTGACGTTTTTTGAAGATGACGGCAGCGGCAAATATGACAGGTATGACGGTGAACTTAAGGAGAAGTTCTATCCGGAGAGTTTTTTTGTGGAGGAGGCTGCCAAGGCGGGACTTACGCACAAGGCGACCTTCGGAGAACTGACGCTTGATAAGCCCGGCAGGGATGAAGAGCGGATATTTATGGTTTTTGTAAAGGAGTAATATGGCTGATCCGTATTTTGTTGAGGGACTGCCCGAGGATCTTAATGAGGATCATTTTGTCAAGGCAACGGCACTTGACGGCTATGTCAAGGCATGCGCGGTAAGGACGACCGGTGTTGTCCGCGACGCACTTAAATATCACGGCACGTCCCCGTCGGTGACTGCCGCCCTCGGAAGGTTTATGACGGCATCACTCCTCATCTCCGAGAATATGAAGAATGAAGATGATACACAGACCACGATAATTAAATGTGACGGACCTGTGAGGGGGATGACATGCGTATGTGACTCGTCATTCCACTGCAGAGCATATCCGGTCAATAACTGTATAGAAGGCGATGAAGTCCCTAACGTTAAGGCGGCAGTGGGGACAGGTACGCTGACCATAATAAGGGATATAGGTTTGAGAGAGCCGTACTGCGGACAGGTCGAGTTGAAGACAGGCGGGATCGGCGAGGACTTTACTTATTATCTGATGGCATCCGAGCAGACGCCTTCCATCGTGGCACTGGGCGTGCTTCAGGAGAACGGTGTCGTAAAACATGCGGGAGGAATGATGGTTCAGCTCATGCCCGGTTATTCAGACAGGGATGTTGATTACCTCGAGAGCAGGGCGAAAGGCTTTCCCGATTTTACATATTTCCTTGATGAAGGCTTTACGCCGGCACAGATACTCGATCTGTTCCTCGGTGATCCCGGGATTAATTATCTGGAGGCTTCACCTGTATCCTTCAAGTGCACCTGCAGCAAGGAGAAGATGTCCTCCGGCCTGGTGGCGCTGGGCAGGAATGAACTGACGGAGCTTGCGGAGGATGACAAGGGGATAGATACAGAGTGCAGATTCTGTAACAGCAAGTATCATTTCACCCCTGAAGAACTCATAAAATTAAGGGATGATGCCTGATAACGCTGCGTGATACGCCCATTAGGGTGAAATTTTCAGTGTTTTTGCATTTTTTGCTTGCCATATAAGAAACACCGTAGTAGAATTGCCCTTGCGCGGTTTGCTCAGAGGGTAATTGCGCGCACAAGCTGTGATGATGAAGATTGCCGTGATCATTGGCATCTGCGCAAGGATAGCGGGGAACTTCATCGGAGCAAAGTCGGGACAATAACATAAGGATTCCCGGCGGTTTCGGCGAAGCGTCGGCTTTGATAGCAGTAACGTCTTCCCGGTGGAAGCCAAAGTGCCGTTGAGATCAATGGTAACTGGAGAGACCGGGTTTTTGAATGGGACAGCAGGAAACGCCCGACACGGTTGAAATTAACAAAGCAGAATTTGGAGGAGACAAAATGGCAACACAGAAGATCAGAATCAAGTTCAGAGCTTATGAGCACGAACTTCTTGACCAGACAGTAGCAGGTGTAGTTGATACACTTCAGCGCACAGGCGCAAGCTATTCCGGTCCTATCCCCCTTCCTACAGAGAAGGAGATCGTGACGATCCTTCGTTCACCCCACAAGTACAAGGATTCACGTGAGCAGTTCGAGCAGAGAACACATAAGAGGATCATTGATGTCTACACACCGTCCGCTAAGACAATGGACGATCTGAGAAAGCTTGACGTACCTGCAGGTGTTTCCGTCGAGATCGACGCGAAGAACTGACCTGCAAGGATCAATCGGGCGGGAGAAGCCAAGACTGCTGCCCGAGGTCATGTTCGCAGAAGATGCGAACCAATAACCTTATAAGGAGGAATACAAGATGAAATTCATTATTGGCAAGAAGTCCGGAATGACTCAGCTGTTCGATGAGAACGGCAATGCTATCCCGGCTACCGTCATTGAAGTAGAGCCCATGTATGTGCTCCAGAACAAGACGGAAGAGACAGACGGCTACAAGGCAGTCAAGGTTGCATCCGGTGCTATCCGCGAGAAGCTCGTAAATAAGCCGGATAAGGGTCAGTTCAAGAAGGCTGACGTAGAGGTAAAGAGATACATCCGCGAGTTCGAGGCGGATGAGGAATACGCTCTTGGCCAGGAGATCAAGGTATCCGATATGTTCGCAGTCGGTGATCACGTTGATGTATCCGGTGTATCCAAGGGTAAGGGATTCCAGGGCAACACAAAGCGTCACGGCCAGAAGGGCGGTCCTTCAGGTCACGGCTCCATGTATCACAGAAGAGTCGGTTCTATGGGCGCTAACTCAACACCCGCACGTGTTATGCCCGGCAAGAAGATGCCTGGTCACATGGGTGCTGTTAACTGCACTGTTCAGAATCTCAGCGTAGTAATGGTAGATGGCGACAGAGGAATCCTTGTCCTCAGAGGTGCAGTACCCGGTCCTAAGGGCGGTATGGTCACCGTTAAGACATCTGTTAAGGCTAAGTAAGGCGGGAGGACTAAATAATGGCTAAATTAGATATTTACAATCTCAGCGGTGCCGTTACAGGTTCTATCGAGCTTTCTGACGATATCTTCGCAATTACTCCCAACGAGAGTGCAATGGCTATCGTTATCAGGAACCAGCTCGCTAACCGCAGACAGGGCACACAGAGCACAAAGACAAGAAGTGAAGTAAGAGGCGGCGGTAAGCGTCCCTGGAGACAGAAGGGCACAGGCCGTGCACGTCACGGTTCTGACAGATCTGCTCAGTACGTTGGCGGCGGAATCATCTTTGGCCCCAAGCCGAGATCTTACAACTACACAGTACCTAAGAAGGTTAAGAGACTCGCTATGAAGTCTGCACTCTCAACAAAGGTTGCCGAGGGCAAGCTCATCGTAGTAGAGGATATGAACCTCGATGCTGCCAAGACAAAGGTTATGGCTAAGGCTTTGACAGATCTCAAGGCAGAGTCCGCACTCATCGTTTTCGATGATAAGAACGTAAATGCAGAGCTTTCAGCAAGGAACATCCCTGATACAAAGACAGCTCTCGTAAATACGATCAATGTTTTCGATATTTTGAAGTATGACAGCCTCGTAGTTACAAAGGCTGCAGCAGAGAAGATTCAGGAGGTGTACGTATGAAGGCACCACAGGACGTAATTTTGGCACCTGTAATCACAGAGAAGTCTGCCGGAGTCATTGATGAAGGCAAGTACACATTCAAGGTAGCAGCAAGTGCAAACAAGACTGAGATCAAGGATGCTGTAGAGAAGCTTTTTGGTGTTAAGGTAACCGGCGTAAACATCGCAAACTACGACGGTAAGATGAAGAGACAGCGTTACACGGTAGGCAGAACAGCTTCCTTCAAGAAGGCGGTCGTTACGATCGATACTGAGGGCAAGGATGTTACATATCTTGGCAAGGGCGGCAAGACTGTTAAGTCAGGCTCCAAGTTCAAGACAACTATCGAAGAGTTCGGCTTTGGACAGTAAGTCAGATAAGGAGTGAATAGAAATGGCAGTAAAAACATTTAATCCTACTTCTCCGGCAGTCAGACAGATGGCAGTTGCGGATTATTCCGTGCTTACTAAGAAAGAGCCCGAGAAGAGTCTTCTTGTTACCAAGAAGAACAACGCAGGCCGTAACTCATATGGCCGCATCACCGTTCGCCACCAGGGCGGCGGCAACCGCCAGAAGATCCGTGTGATCGACTGGAAGAGAACAAAGGACGGTATCCCTGCCGAGGTTAAGGCTTTGGAGTACGATCCTAACAGAACAGCTTTCATTGCTCTTATCCAGTATGTTGACGGAACAAAGAGCTATATCCTTGCACCTAACGGCCTCAAGGTCGGTGATAAGGTAGAGAGCGGCGAGAATGCAGATATCATCAAGGGCAATGTTCTTCCGATATCTTCAATCCCCGTTGGTACAATGGTATCCTGCATCGAGCTCAAGCCCGGCAAGGGTGCACAGATGGTAAGGACAGCAGGCGCAGGTGCTCAGCTTATGGCTAAGGAAGGCGCTTACGCTCAGGTTCGTCTCCCTTCAGGTGAGGTCCGTATGGTATCAATTAAGTGCCGCGCAATGATCGGTGAGATCGGCAATGCAGAGCACGAGAACGTTAAGCTCGGTAAGGCCGGCAAGTCACGTCACATGGGCGTAAGACCTTCCGTTCGAGGCGTTGTTATGAACCCTAACGATCACCCTCACGGCGGTGGTGAAGGTAAGTCACCTATCGGTCTTCCCGGCCCTGTTACACCTTGGGGTGTTCCTACACTCGGCAAGAAGACAAGAAATAAGAAGAAGCAGTCCGGCAAGTACATTGTCAGAAGCAGAAAGGGTTAAGGAGGCAGCGTAAATGAGCAGATCTACCAAAAAGGGCTATTTTGTACAGGACAGCCTTATGAAGAAAATCACTGCAATGAACGATGCAGGCGAGAAGAAGATCGTACAGACATGGTCTCGTGCTTCCACAATCTTCCCTGAGTTCGTTGGACACACAATTGCAGTATATGACGGACGCAAGCACGTTCCCGTTTACATTACAGAGGAAATGGTTGGCCACAAGCTTGGCGAGTTCGCTCCCACACGTAAGTTCGGCGGACACGTTGGCGAGAAGAGTGCCGGCGGACGCTGATAAGGAGGAACGATCAAAGTGGAAAAGATAATTTTAAGCAGAGAGAATATCGAGAGCAACCGCGAGGCCATCGTAGAGGCCTACAAGGCGCCTCAGAAGAGAAGCAATAAGCTTCCCGTTCCTACCAAGAAGCAGAGAAAGCTCCTTGGAATGGGCAGGGATCAGGGTATTGCAACAGCTAAGTACATCAGGATCACACCCCGCAAGATGAAGATCGTCGCAGATCTTATCAAGGGTCAGTCGATCGACGATGCTTACGCAATCCTTATGTACACACCTAAGGCTGCATCCCCTGTACTCACAAAGGTTTTGAAGTCAGCTGAAGCAAATGCTGTTAACAACAACGGCTTGAACAGAGAGAACCTCTATGTTGCAGACGCATATGCAAATCCGGGTCCGATCATCAAGCGTTTCATCCCCAGAGCAAGGGGTTCGGCTAACAGGATCAACAAGAGAACAAGTCACGTGACCATCGTTCTCAAGGAAAGAGTATAAGGAGGATATAGCATGGGTCAGAAAGTTAACCCCCATGGTTTGAGAGTCGGCGTAATCAAGGATTGGAATGCCCGCTGGTACGCAGATAAGAAGACATTCGGTGATTATCTTGTAGAAGACAAGAAGATCCGTGAGTTTGTTTTGAAGAAGACCGACGACATCGTTAAGGCTAACAGCAAGAATTCCAAAAAGCCCATCGATGAGGCAAGAACAAACGTTGCCGGTATCTCCGATCTGGTAATTGAGCGTAAGGACAGTGACAATATCAAGATCGTTATCAGAACAGGAAGCCCTGCTCTTGTAATCGGTTCAAAGGGTACAAGCCTCTCACAGCTCCGCGACGCACTTAAGAAGAAGTTCGGCAAGGATTTCAACGTTGATGTTGAAGATATTAAGAACAGAGATGCTAATGCAACTCTCGTTGCACAGGGAATCGCTTCTCAGCTTGAGAACCGTGTATCCTTCCGCCGTGCAATGAAGAGAGCTATGTCCCAGGCAATGAAGCAGGACATCAAGGGTATCAAGACAATGTGCTCCGGCCGTCTCGGCGGTGCCGAGATCGCAAGATCGGAGACATATCATGAAGGAACAATCCCTCTCCAGACACTGAGAGCTGACATCGACTATGGTTTTGCAGAAGCAAATACAACATACGGTCGTATCGGTGTTAAGGTTTGGATCTACAACGGAGAGATCATTCCCGAGAAGAAGACCACAGAAGAAGGAGGACAGGCTTAATGTTACTTCCTAAGAGAACAAAATACAGAAAGCAGCAGAGAGGCCGTATGAAGGGCAAGGCTTCCCGTGGCAACTTTGTTTCCTACGGTGAATACGGACTTATGGCTACAGAGCCCTGCTGGATCAAGTCAAATCAGATCGAAGCTGCCCGTATCGCTATCAACAGATACGTAAAGCGTGGCGGTAAAGTCTGGATCA
>DFIB01000008.1 GCA_002371375.1 Mageeibacillus sp. UBA3708
TTTACTTCAAGCTCACAGGCAAGGAGTCCGAGCCTATCGAGTTCAAGGCAGTTCGTGGCCACGATGCAGGCATCAGAGAAGCTTCTATCGATATCAACGGCACAACAGTTAACGTTGCTATCGCATCCGGCATGAAGAGCGCTAAGGTTCTCCTCGACGAGATCCGTGAAGGCAAGTCCAAGTATCAGTTCATCGAGATCATGGGCTGCCCGGGCGGTTGTATCAACGGTGGTGGTCAGCCTTATGTAAGAGAGTGCTTCCTGCACAATGAGGCCGATGACATTATGGATACATACAAGGAGAAGAGAGCTCAGGCACTCTACTCTGAGGATGAGAGACAGACACTGCGTCAGTCTCACAACAACCCGCAGATCATCGAACTCTATGAGAAGTTCCTTGGCGAGCCTAACAGCCACAAGGCTCATGAGCTCCTGCACACAACATATGCTGCAAGAGAAGGCTTCAACGAAGTTAAGTAATCTGTAAGTTAATATGTTACTTAAGACAGGCGGACTTAAATGTCCGCCTGTTTTTTGTGATTTGAAGGGCGAAGAATGCGTGCTGCCGCGACTGTTCGCGTTTTGATTGCGATATTTCTGTTTTTCAAAACGAAAATGCAGCTTTTTGTCTTTGTTCATGTTTTGGTTTTGAAAAAATGGATTTTCCAAAACCAAAATGCAACAGAATAACAACTGCCGCTTTTTGAGGTAAGATTAATAGGAATACAGAACCCGGGAGGAAGACATGTCAGTTGATAATGAGGCATTGAATACTGTAATCAAGAAGCTCAATAACTCCTATCAGATCTGGCTTATAGTCGGGATCTGTCAGATCGTATTCGGGTTCTGGTATGTAACGCCGATCTTCTTCGGAGCGTGGAATATCTATTGCGCAGTGAACAGGAAGAAGCTGGCTGCGGCATTCAGGCAGAACCCCGCAGGTCTCACAGATACAGCCAAGAGCTGGAAGGACAATATAGTCGTGTTTATTATCCTCAATGCGATCTTCGGTGCACTGATAGGTGTCCTTGGGTGCGCTTATGATTACTCGATAGCTTCGTATGTCACGCAGCATGAGGAAGAGTTAAGAGCCGCAGAAGTTCAGGGTTAGAGTATCCATGCTGTTCCTAAGCATATAACGGTTCAGTTCAGCAACGGGCGGCATCATAACCACCTCCACAAGTAACACTTGTTACGCACCGGGCCACACTGACCGCCAGCCACAAATACAACAGAACCAGCCTGCAACACAACAAATCCAACAAGCAACGCTTGTAATTGTGTTATAATCCTTCGTATGAAAAAGCAAACAAGTCTGTCTAAGATCTTACTCATCGTTGCCGGGATCGCTGTTCTGGCGGGCGGCGGTGTGGGTATCGCGGCATATATCGAGAGCAGATCTGAGGCTGCACCCGAAGATGCCGGTCAGGCACTGAGCATCGCGGATATGGAAGCGGCAGAGCAGGAGAAAGCTTCAGTCATGGAGAGCGCTCAGGCCGAGAACACGATAACCTATAACGGAGAGTCTTATGTGTATAATGACGACCTCGAGGTACTGCTCATCATAGGTGTCGACGATTATGAAGTAACAGATTACGAAGAGACAGGAAGAAGCCACTCTCAGGCAGACTTACTGCTGTTAGCGATTTTCGACGACAAGACAAAGACATATACGCTGCTTCAGATCAACCGCGATACTATGACGGACACGATGGTATACGATTATTTTGGGAAGTACGAAGGCCTTATGACACAGCAGATAGCACTGGCACATACATACCGGTCCGGTCTCGAGGATTCGTGCGAGGATACCGTTTTTGCCGTATCGAATCTGCTCTACGGGGTCGACATCTCGAAATACTTTTGCCTGACGATGACGTCCATCCCCATCATCAACGACTCTGTCGGAGGCGTTACGGTCACGATAGAAGATGATTTCTCCGAGATCGACGATACTCTTGTTATGGGCGAGACGATAACTCTGCAGGGCTCACAGGCCGAGAGCTATGTGCGCGGCAGGATGAGCGTTGTGAATGACCCTACTAACATAAACAGAATGTCAAGGCAAAGAGAATACCTTACGGCGATCCTGCCGATGCTGGGAGCTGAGATCGCCGCTGACGACAGTTTTGCACTGGATCTGTTCGATCAGCTCTCACCTTATATGGTCACCGACTGCACAGTAGACGAGCTTAGCGAGTATATTGAGAAATTCTCAGGGTATACGCTCGACAAGATCGTGACGCCCGAGGGCGAGTCAGTTAAGGGCGAGGAGTTCATGGAATTCTACATTGACGAGACTGACCTGAGAGCGATCGTGATCGATCTGTTCTACGAGAAGGCCTGAATCCATTACCGACAGAAAAATCAGGGGCACCCCGAAGGATGCCCCTGACCGCCGGATAATAACTTTTTGGCCAAAAAATCACATCTGAACTTCTTTAGCGACCGACTGCTTCTTGGCTGAGCTGAAGAAGAAAACTGCTCCAGATGCAAGAGCGATAGCCGCTACGATGTAAATAAGGCTGTTATATCCGGTCTGTGCTGAACTCTTGGTGCTGTCAGTGCCAGCTGCTGCAGTTGAGTTAGATGTTGTAGTTGTAGTTGAGTTAGATGCCGTCTCGCCTCTGAATGCAAAAGCAACAGGGCTGAGGTGAGGGAAAGTAACTACTACCTTACCATCCTTAAGCTCAAAAGTAGCTGAGTCCCAAGCTGACGTCTCATTGTTCCAAACATAGACGTTTGTAACATTGCTGGCGTTATCAAGGGTGAATGCGACAGGCGCAGAGGGCTGTACAACAGCGCCGGTATCGTCAGTCAGATACACGTTAACTGCTTCAGTTGTCTTATCTCCGACAAGAGTCTTAAGAGCAGTTGTCTGAGATTCAGTAAGAGAAACATCTTCAACGTGGACTGTAACTCCGGCCTGGTCAGTAGTGCCTGAGACCTTAGACGAAGCCGTAGGGCTCGACGTAGCATCATCAGCCATTACTGCAAAACCCATAGCGCATACCATTACGAGTGCAACAACGATAGATATAAGCTTTTTCACTAATCAATTCCTCCTTTCTTCAAGATTTATAACAACAGTCCGGATGATAAGGTGACCCCGGTCACCGGACCGTTATTACCGGATCATGTCACCCCGTCAGGCGAGGATGAATCATATACGAGTGTCCCCATTACGATGAATCGGTAGTAGCTGTCTCCGATAAGGCAGGTGGACAGCATCAGGACTTTATCGCCGTATACGGGGGCATATTCTTCGTGGAATCTGGCTTCGATATTGTTGATCGACATGATGTTGTTGAAGAAACTGTTATAGGTCTCCTCATCTGCAAAATCGTGGTAATAGAGTATATGAGCACGGTCATAGGGGACTGCGGCAAAGATCTGATACTTAAGAAGCTTGTCAGGCAGGTAGATCTCTATCACCGGTTCAGAATCCCAGAAAGTATCTTCAGTCACCTCGAGCTGCAGATTACCGAAGATCGCACCGGACTTCATGCGGTGGCCGTAGAGAATAGTAACCGGGTCGGTGAAGTCAGTCGAGTTGTACTCATACTCGGAGAAGACCGAACCTGCAGAAGAGTATTCTCCGTCACTGTTATGCGTAAGATAGTATGAATCGTCAGTAGGTGACTGCAGGACAGGGAAGTCGATATCGGTCCCTTCGATACGCACCCAGGCATAGATATCCGGATTGACAGCCTGAAGAGCAGCAAAATCAACGGGGCAAACATATTCCTCAGAAGTTGCATCAGTAGAGAAATCAGTATAGGTCGGGATAACTGCCTCATCCTCATTAGGCGGTGTATAAGCACCATCAGTCGTAACTGCCGCGCTTGTCGCCATAGTAGCAGTCAGAGTCGCTTTGGGTTCATATAGGATAGACGCGAGCTTAATGACGCAGGCTATAGATCCTACTGCAAGAACGCATCCTATGATTATCTTTACTGTTCTGCCGTTAACTCTCATTCTGTTTGCCTCCGGATGTCAGATCGCAACTGAGACGTAATCATTGATGGTCTCGTACTGACGTCTCGTCAGATCTTCGACAAAACTCCTGCCGAGAGATCTCTTGATCACTTCGACAGCCGGTCCGAGATTAACCGGCCTTCCGTCCATGTTGTGAGCATCAGATCCAAGGAATGTAATGGTCCCTCTCTTAAGCATCTTCAGGGCCTTACGGGAAGTCGCCCCGCTCAGGAAGAATTCCGCATTGCTCTGAAAGCAGATATCAAGATCCAGGAATGCCTTTACAAGGGATCTCGGCTGATCCAGGTAGCGCTCGATGTGGGCGGCGACGGGCTTTATCCCGGTAGAAGCCGATATAAGGCCGACCTCATCCACCATCCGTGATGTCCAGGTGCGGAAGGGCATCTCAAGAAGAAGCAGATCTGTACCCTCAAGGCACAGCTCATGCAGTCCGTCATATCTGCTTATCCCGTCAAAGAAGTGTACTTCGGCGCCGAGTCTAATATCGGGCCACGTTCTCACATCGGGATAGACAGTATTATCGAAGACACACTTAAGCTGCTCATATGCATCGGCTCTGTCAGACAGGAACCTGACGGGATCATTACGCGTCGCATAGAAATGCGGCGTCGCCGCTATCGTACTGATACCCTGGACTCTCCAGGCATCGAGCATCGCAAGCGATACGGACACGCTGTCCGCTCCATCATCTATGCCGGGGAGAAAATGTGAGTGAAAGTCGATCATAGGCGCTATGTCTTCTTATAGTAGCCCTTCTTGTAGTAGCCTTTTTTGTAATACTTCCTGCTGTCATCGGAGGCCCCGTTATATACGAATCCCAATATATGAGCATCGACGAGCCTGAGCTGACGCATAGTATCTGCAAGAGCCCCTCTGCTGGCATGGTTGTTACGCACGACGATGATCGTACCGTCGGTCTTCGGGGCCGTGATCAAAGCATCTGTAACTGCCGTTACGGGCGGCTGATCGAGGAAGATATAATCGTAGGTCTTACGAAGTACGCCAAGGAGCGCATCGAGTCTGGCTGATCCCATGAGCTCAGAGGGATTCGGGGGGATAGTTCCGGCTACGATGATATCGATGGTAACAGGTTCGGCCCCCTCCTTTGCTGTAGTAAAATGCTGCACGGCATCACCGATATCATTCAGTCCGACCATCAGATCTGACAGGCCCGGAGCCTGTCTGAGTCTTAATCTGTTCGCCATGGTCGGAAGACGCATATCACCTTCTATCAGCAGGACTCTCTTACGGGACTCGGCGAAAGTGTACGCCAGGTTGATCATGGTCATACTCTTACCTTCGCCGGGAATGGATGAGGTAACGCCTATTACCTTGCCGTCAGTGCTGTTATGATCGGAGAACGAGAACATGATGTTGGTCCTCAGGAGCTTATATGCTTCCGCTCCTGCAAAACTCAGACGCGGTCCGATCATGAACCTGCGTTCATTCCTGAGGTTCTCTTCAGTTCTCTGGGACTTCTTCTTATTAGCCATGGCTGTCACCGCCCGATCCGTGCATATTGTCTACATTAAAGGGACTTCTCTGTTCTGCAGGTACGGACACCTGTCTCGCCGCCGGGGCAGAGGCTGATCTGTCCGGTCTTCTGGCAGAACCGCCGTAATAACCGTAACCGTTGTTCCTTGAATTAATGAGGTCCGGAACGACCGCAAGCAGCGGGATATCAGGGTATGTCTCGGTGATATAGTCCTCAGAATGGATAATGTCATCCAGGAGATAACCGATGACTATGATCGCCGAAGCGATCACCAGTCCTATGAGGGCGCCTATCGCCGTGTTCTTCGTATAACTGGGAGAGGATCTCTTCGCTGCCACTACGGCATGATCGACGATCCTTACGTCACTTCCGTTGACTATAGCAGTGATCTTCTCAGGGAGGATCTCGGCATAGAGATTGGCGAGCATCTCCGCTTCCACAGGGTCAGTAGAAGTGACTGTGATGCTGAAGACCTCTGTGTTATCGATAGCTTCGGCTTCGACCATCTCGGTCATCTCCTCATAGGTGTAGCTGACGCCGGAGAGACGGATAACGTCGTTGATCACCGAACGGGATTCGAGGATAACAGAGTAGGTGGCAACAAGGGACTTAGCTGCCGTCAGGTCGCCGCTCGATATTGAGAAACTGGTATTACCGAGTGAGATGTCAGAATTGTTGACATACATCAAAGCGCTTGATTCATACTTCGGAGTCACCAGGAAAAAGGTATAGCCAAAAGCGACGACGGCACCAATCACCGTAAGGATCACCAACAGCCATATTCGCTTCAGGAAGACACCGAACAATTCGACAAGATCGATGGTGTCTTCTCCTGTCTTAGCGGTATTACCGTTCATTAAGTTGTTTCCCTCCATATCTGTAAAGAACAATTAATCTGTTAAATATTTTTATTAATTTCCCAGATACAATTGTCATACACACCCATGCCGGGAGCCACTTCGTAAAATGTTGATAAAGTGCGCAAAGGACAGAGTGATATTTGTATATTATAACAAAAACCACTTGTAATATAATAAATTAACAAAAATAATTTGTGTACGGCAGATATATACATCCCAGACGGTGGTTCTGAGATTGCAGTCTCGAGGTAGTTGATGAGCAGAAGGAGTATAGTTTTTATCGTTGCGCCATTTATGCTGGTGCTGATATCGGTATTTGTGCTGGCCGCATACTTCGACCATAAGACAACGGCAGATGTCATCGATACGGCATATATCTCACAATACGAGACTGAGCCGGCATATACAAACGAGAGCCTGACATCTGATACCGAGCCGGACGACAGTGAGCAGGCTGAGGCTACCGTTACTTCAACTCCGACTCCGACGCCGAAGCCCACGAACACCCCTACACCTACTCCGACTCCGTCTCCGACGCCAACACCCAAGCCTGCAGCTCCCGCACAGCCTGCACCTGCAGCTCCTGCGCAGCCTGCCGCACAGCCCGCCGAACAACCGGCAGAGCAGCCGGCAGAACAGCCTGCCGAACAGCCCGCCGATGCCCCGGATGCAAATAATACCGAAGCAGGTGATGCTCCTGAAGGAATGGTATCCGGTGATCCTGTAGATTATGTAGGCACTGACAATGAACCCGGTGACGGGTAAGTTAGAGATACCGTACTATATAAGCAAGTTAGTCGCTATTATTGACCATAAGATCCATCATGCGGGTGAGCATCTTTTTATCAGAAGCCCCCAGTGAACGGAATGACTCTATTAATTCAAATTCATCGTCGCTCACCAGATTATCAGTGGTCGGATCGAGCACCTCGTGTCCTATCAACAGATCCACACTTACTTCAAGGGCATCAGAGAGCCGTATGAGATTATCTATATCAGGTTCGACCTTACCGTTCTCATATTGGTTGATCGCCTGCTGAGTTACACCAATGCTATCTGCCAGTTTTTGTTGACTGAGTCCTTTTGCAATGCGTAAAGCCTTAAGATTCCCAACCATTGATCAAGAATCCCTCCTATTCAATACTATATTCTCTATTATCTTAACAATGCGAATTTGCCTTAATAACGAAGAGACACTTGTTACAGATGTCCCCAACAAGTAAATTGTGTTACCATTTGCACATGTGGTACGTAATCTGGACAGCTACAGGCAGGGAGAGGAAAGCCATAGAACTCATTGAGGATACCTGCGGCGATCTGACCGGGAGACTCTTTGTTCCGCTAAGGAAGGTCAACATCAAGAGGGCCGGTGTATGGACCACGACTGATAAGGCTCTGTTCCCGGGATATATCTTCGTTGATACCGGTAAGCCCCAGGAACTTGCCCGAAGACTTCATAAGATCGACGGGTTCCACAGACTTCTGGAACAGGACAAAGAATACCAACCGCTCTCCGAAGAAGAGACTGCATTTATCGAAGAGTTATACGTCAAGGGAGGCATGTTCGATCCCTCCGTAGGCATCATCGAAGGTGACGTGATAAAGATAACCTCAGGACCTCTCTTCGGCATGGAGGGCTATATCAAGAAGATAGACCGGCACAAACGCACCGCCGGCATTGAATTCAATATGTTCGGGCGAACGATCAAGACCATCGTGGGGCTCGAGATAATCGAGAAGAACTGATCATCTTGCGTCCGCATAATTCCATTGACAGAGATATAGTGTTACAATATTTGCTTGTGAAGTATCTTCGATAACAATCGTCGCCTGTGAGCGCGTTGAAGTCATCTTACTGACATAAGTTAACCATGCGGGATATACTCCCGTATAGCGAAGCATACTCACGAGAATGGGAATTACGCGGGTCACATCCTATAGTCGATCGGCAGACACATAATAATATATCTGATAGATATCGGGTAAGCGATATCCATATAAGGCGCGAGAAGAACGTCTACAGGATATTTCTCGTAAAGGCGATCAAGCTCATTACGGATGTCGGCCTGTTCTATTTTGCATGGCTATTCTTCCGCTACGGGCAACTGTCCGATATGTCTCCGGTCGGATTCAGGTACAATCTCTTCATGACAGGCGCCTATGTGATCCTGTTCTACTGGTTCTCCCAGACCTACAATGCATTCCTGTTCGGGTACTTCAGGATAAGACAGCTTGTCCTGGCGCAGTTCTTCTCGCAGATATTCTCGGTCACGATAATATACATACTGGTATCCATCGCCTGGCATAAGTTCCAGGCCCCCTGGGTATTCCTGATCCTCCTGGCGATCTATCTGGCAATAGATATCTTATGGGCATACTTCGGCTCATACTATTACTTCAAACTTAACCCCAAAAGGAAGACGATACTCATTTACAGGAACGAACTGTCGAAGAGGCGCTTCGGCCAGGTCAAAGGCAAGCCTCTCGAGAGACTTTACGATGTAACAGAAGAATATCAGTTCGACGGCACCTTCTCGGAAATTGAGCCCAAGCTGCACGGATATGACGCGATCTTCGTTGCAGGCGTTAATTCGAGCTGCCGTAACGGTATCCTCAAATACTGCAAGGAACTGGGGATCCCGGGGTTCGTACTTCCGCACTTGGGCGATACGATAATACAGGGAGCCATCCATATACAGTCCTTCGATTCACCGGTATTGTATGTCAACCGTAAGACATTGGATCCGGCATATGCCTTCGTAAAAAGAACATTTGACATCGTATCATCCGGTCTCGCGCTGATACTTCTCAGCCCGCTCATGCTGGTAACCGCGCTCATCATAAAGTGCTACGACAAAGGCCCTGTTCTCTATAAGCAGGTAAGACTTACCAGGAACGGAAGAGAGTTCAAGATACTTAAGTTCCGTTCGATGCGCGTAGATGCAGAGAAAGACGGGGTAGCAAGACTCAGTTCGGGTGATAAAGACGACCGCATCACGCCTGTAGGCAGATTCATTAGAAAATGCAGGATCGATGAGCTTCCGCAGCT
>DFIB01000025.1 GCA_002371375.1 Mageeibacillus sp. UBA3708
AGTTTACTGCGTACGCAGCCAATTAAATCAACTTTTCCTTAACTTAACGACATCGTGCTGTTCCTTTGGAAACAATCCCACAGATTCCGTGAAGAACCAAAACAATTATGCCTGCGCTCAAAGAATTTCCGGGACAGGGTTGAGCTATTACGGATCGTTGGTTCTGACTTGAACGCGAGTGATCGTTAATAAACTTTAGAGAAATTAAAAAAGAGCCTCGTCAGCGAGGCTCCTATAATCCTTTTGCTAATTAATTATACAACGCTGGTCTTAAGCCTGTCGAAAGCTGCCTTGGCAACATTCCTTACGTTGGGATCCGAATCGGCGAAAGCAAGCTTCTTGACATATTCTTCACAGTGCTTTGCATTAATATCTGCAGCGGAAGTCGCGGCAGCAGCCCTGACCATGGGTGATGAGTCACGTAGGAGCGGAATCAGTGCCATGCCGGATTCATATGTAGAGATCATGCCCATTGCTATGGCGGCCTCTGTTCTCACAATCTCATCTCCATCAGTGGAGAACTTGATGAGACCATCAAGCTTCTGCTTCCTGCCTAACTTTTGTATTTTCTCTCTAATTGCATCAATACGAGCCATTGAGTTACTCCTAAACAAAACTTATTATTTTTATTGATTACATTATAAAATTTATCTAACAATAATAATTTTAACAAAAAGTATATAAATTGTGAACACAATGTGGCAAGGTGCACAACATGTGTTTATCAAAAAAATAAAATCGTGTTATATAAAATTCATAACTTGTTTTATAATATCACTGTGGCGTAATAATGAATACCAAAAATGAGGTGTCCGTATGAGAAAATCTAATTTCTTTAAGATTATAACTTCAACAATGGCCTTTGCCATGCTCCTTGGATTAGCCTCATGTTCAAATAAACTCCCTGACGAGACGCTGCCGCCTCCGACGACCACCACAGAGTCGACAACGGAGACTACAGTAGAATCAACTGCGGCGAGCACAGAGACGACAAAGCCTGCTCACGGCCCCAACAGCACGCCAGTAGTTACAGAAAGGCCTGTCGATATTCACGGACAGCTGTCTGTCAAAGGGACCGACCTTGTTGATAAGAACGGTGAGAAGGTTCAGCTCAAGGGAATGAGCTCCTATGTTCTTAATGCCTCCGCATATTTCTGGAATGAAGAAGCAGTTAAGACATTAGCCCAGGATTGGGGATGCAGCATCCTCAGAGTCGCCGTATCTACCGAAGGCGGCGGAGACGGATATGTATCCAATCCCGACAAGTATCTGACACTTACGAGCAAGATAATCGATCTCTGCGTTGATCAGGGTATATATGTCCTTATAGATTGGCATATCCTGCCGGATGGTGATCCCAATGAGTTTGCTGAGCAGTCAGAAGACTTCTTTACCCGTATCTCTGCTTTGTATAAGGATTGCCCGAATGTAATCTACGAGGTATGCAATGAACCTAACGGCAAGAGATTCGATGACCAGTCCAAGACTGTTGATTGGAAGAATACGGTAAAGCCTTATGCTGAGAGGATCATAAAGGCGATTAGGAAGAATGATCCTGACAATGTTATCATCGTTGGCACTCCGACCTGGAGCCAGGATGTGGATATTGCTTCCAAGGATCCGATCAAGGGCGACAATCTTATGTATACTCTTCATTTCTATGCCGGTTCTCACGGTCAGGATCTGAGAGATAAGCTCCTTACAGCCAATAAGAACGGTTGTGCAGTGTTCGTTACCGAGTGGGGCACCACAGGTGATTCAGGCGGAGGCCCGCTATTTCTTGAGGAGACACAGGTGTGGCTTGATTTCCTTGAGGAGCACAATATCAGCTGGTGCAACTGGTCTATCGGCAGTCCTGCTTCAGAGAATTCCAATGCACTTAAGTTTGCATCCAAGGTGCTTACGATAGAAGAGAAGTATCAGGGGCACTGGCCTGATGAATTCATCTCTGATTCAGGCAAGTTTGTCAGGGACTATCTTCTTAAAGGAGTAACCGGCAACTGATAATATGGCGATTTGGAGAAGATTTAAGAATATAATAGCTTTATTGATGATATCCGCATTGATCATGTCATGCAGCGGATGTAACAATGCTATTCCTGACAGTACCGGTTCCGCAGCGGCAGACACCACTGACGGCTCATCCGGTACGTCAGATAATTCCGGCAATGCTCCTATTGATACAGGCAAGCTCACTGAAGCTGCCGACAGTATTGTAAGCTCCGGGAATTCCGATGAGTCTTCTGAGTCGTCTAAGACATATGATTCTGTTGTAGTTTCTTTTATTGGTGATGTAACTCTTTGTTCTGATTTTAGGAGTGTAAATGCCAACAAAGGCTTTGAATATGTTGTTGACGGCGACCTCAATTACTGTTTCCGGAATTGTTCAGATATATTCAAGGAAGATGATCTTACTATTGCTAATCTCGAAGGAGCAGTAACTAATGCAACTGAGCATAAGGACAAGCAGTTCGTTTTTGCAATGCCTCCGGATACTCTGAAGATGCTTACAAATAATGGTATAGAAGCCGTTAATCTCGCTAATAATCACACTATGGATTTCTTTGAGAAAGGTTATACTGATACCACATTTAATCTTTATTGTGCAGGGATCACATGGAGCGATCAGAATACGGCTGCCACTTATCAGGTCGGCAACTACAAGATTGGTATGTTCGGTATTTGTGACTGGGATCCGATTAACCTTGCATATCAGCGCATTGAAGAACTCAAGACGGAAGGATGCAATATAATAATTGCAAATTGCCATTGGGGCGAGGAAGCCAAATATGAGCAAAATGATAAGCAGACTGTCCTTGCTCACAAGCTCATCGACAAAGGCGTCGATATAGTTGTAGGCGGCCATCCGCACAGACTACAGCCACTTGAGAAGTACAAAGACAAGTGGATAGCATACAGTATTTCCAATTTCTGTTTTGGCGGCAATACATGGCTGTCTGATCCGGATACTGTAATATTACAATGTGAATTTGTTATGGACGCGGAGACGGGTAATTGTGTAGACTATAGGCTCAATATCATTCCGTTCTCGCAGACGAGTTCCGTAGGCAATGATTTTTGTCCCGCCCCTTATGAATGGGGAAGTGACAAGTATTACAGAGTGCTGAGCAGACTTGGCTGGTCTCAGGAAGACGAATAATAAATTGATTGGAGAGATATCATGAACAGTAAAGTTCTAATTGTTATGGGTTCTGACTCTGATTTTCCCGTAATGGAGGGGTGCTTCAAGATGCTGAAGCAGTTCGGTGTTGAGTTCGAGGCCAGAGTTGCATCAGCTCACAGAACTCCAGACAGGGCAATAAACCTCGCCAGAAATGCACGGGACAACGGCTTCGGAGTTATCATCGCGGCAGCGGGCCTGGCGGCACATCTCGGCGGTGTGCTTGCCGCCAATACGATCCTCCCCGTGATCGGCGTCCCCTGCAAGGGCGGAGCGCTGAACGGTGTAGATGCACTCTATGCTACAGTGCAGATGCCTACGGGTATTCCTGTTGCCACTGTAGCGATCGACGGCGGTTCAAATGCCGCCATACTGGCATGTCAGATATTGGCTTTGGGCAATGAGGAATTGTCTTCTAAGCTTGCTGAATATAAAAAGTCCCTGGAAGCTTCTGTCGAACAAAGAGACGCCAGACTTCAGGCAAAAATCTCAGAACTGTAAGGTGGTAATATGAGCGGAGTATTTGGATGTTTTGACAGAACCGGAGCAAAAGACATTGCAAAAGACATGTACTACGGTGTTTTCTCACTGCAGCACCGCGGTCAGGAGGCAGCGGGAATTGCCGTAAACAATGACGGAACGTTCCTTGTGCATAAGCAGATGGGCATGGTTACCGATGTTTTCGATGAGATAACATTGTCAGCACTTCCCGGGTATTGCGGGATCGGACATGCGAGGGGCGGTTCCGACAAGTCCACCGGAAATGACGGCATTCAGCCTGTTCTTATCAAATCAAGAGTTGGTAATATCGGTATTTCCTGCGATTCCGTTGTCCTGAATGCCGACATTATCAGGGATGAACTTAAGAACCTCGGTGCCATCTTCCAGTCAGGAACCGATTCAGAGCTTATTCTGTCATTGTTCTCAAGGAACAGGATATCGACAGATGACTGTGAGCATGCGATCCTTAACATGATGAAGGAGATCAAGGGTGTTTACTCGATGATCTTCATGACAGACAATAAGCTCATCGGTGTAAGAGATCCCTTCGGATTAAGACCTCTCGTGCTTGGTAAGTCCGGGGAGAGGTATTTCCTGTCATCAGAGTCATGTGCTCTTGATGCGATCGGTGCAGAGTTCGTCAGAGATATTGAACCCGGTGAGATCATATCCATCTCCAACGAGGGAATATCATCACTCTTCTATGAAGATAAGGCTGACAGAGTCGCCGACGGTCATGTATGTATATTTGAATATGTTTATGTTGCAAGGCCTGACAGCACGATAGACGGAACCGAGATCTTCGAATCAAGATATTCGGCAGGCAGAGCTTTGGCAAAGGAGCAGCCCTGTGACTGTGACCTTGTCATCGGTGCGCCGGACTCAGGTAATGCCGCAGCCTTAGGTTATGCTGATTCCCTCGGTGTTCCATACGGTATGGGTCTTCTTAAGAACCGTTATGTAGGAAGAACGTTTATCAAGAGTACGCAGGGACAGAGAGAACTCGCTGTAAGAATGAAGTTCTCCGTTCTCAAGAGTGCTGTTCAGGGCAAGAGAATATGTATCGTTGACGATTCGCTCGTAAGAGGTACTACAACTAAGCACATAATTCATTTTATGCGCGAGAACGGCGCGAAAGAAGTCCATTTGAGACTTGCTTCCCCTCAGGTCAGATATGCCTGCTGTTACGGTGTTAATGCCGACAAGATCGAAGATCTTCCTGCACACACCAAGACAGATAAAGAGATCTGTGAGATGATAGGCGCTGATTCACTCGGATATATCAGTCTTAATGCTTTGCGTGACTCCCTTAAGAATATCCACTGCAAGCAGTGCTCAGCATGCTTCGACGGTAATTTCATTGCAGGTAAGCCCGAAGGGTGTGAAGAGTAATATGAAGATCGCAGTATTCGTATCCGGCGGAGGAACTAACCTTCAGGCAATCATAGACAACATCAAGAGCGGTTATCTTGAAGGTGTTGAGATATGTCTTGTAGTTGCATCCAACAGCAGCGCTTATGCTCTTACCAGAGCATCCGACAACGGGATTCCTTCCTGTGTTCTGTCCGTTAAGGATTTTGCTGACAGGGACTCATGGGATCAGGCGGTGCTTGACAAGGTAGAGTCATCAGGGGCAGAACTGATCGTTCTTGCGGGATATCTGTCGCTTCTCGGAGATAAAGTCGTCAAGGCTTATTCCAACAGGATAATAAATATTCATCCCGCACTTATTCCTTCTTTCTGCGGTGCCGGTATGTACGGCATCAAGCCGCACAAAGCAGTTCTTGCAAGAGGAGTCAAGGTATCGGGAGCTACTGTTCATTTTGTTAATGAGAATTATGATGACGGGCCGATCATACTTCAGAAGGCGGTCGATGTGCTTCCCGGTGATACGCCCGAGATGCTTCAGAAGCGCATCATGAAAGAATGTGAACAAGTGATTCTTCCCAAGGCAATAAGGCTTATTGCTGACGGAAAGGTCGCGATCGAGAATAATATCGCATATGTTAAGGAGGATTAATAGATGAGACTTAATGATCTAGGACAGTTGCTGGGAAGTACTTCATATCCCGGAAGAGGTATCGTTATCGGGACTTCTGATGACGGTAAATATGCCGTCACGGCTTATTTCATTATGGGGCGCAGTGTTAATTCGCGCAACCGTGTATTTACTGCCACGGATGACGGTATCAAGACAGAGGCTTTCGATCCTTCCAAATTATCTGATCCCCACCTCATTATTTACAGCCCTGTAAGGGTTCTCGGTAATGACACGATCGTTACTAACGGTGATCAGACAGATACTATTTATGAACTGATGAGTGCAGGTAAGACTTTCGAAGAGGCACTGAGAACGCGTGAGTTTGAGGATGATGCACCTAACTATACGCCAAGGATATCAGGTATCATGCATGTTAAGAACGGCAAGTTCAGTTATGAGATGAGTATCCTCAAATCTTCAGACGGTAATCCCGATTCATGTGAGAGATTCACTTATCAGTATTTCCAGCCGTTAAAGGGCGAGGGAAGGTTTATCCATACATATATGGGAGACGGCAATCCTCTGCCCAGCTTTGCGGGCGAGCCTGAGAAGGTCGTGATCGAAGGTGATATCGATTCATTCACAAAGACTGTCTGGGATAATCTTAACGAAGACAACAAAGTATCGCTGTTCGTCAGATTTATTGATATTGCAACAGGCGAGGCTGACACAAGAATAGTTAATAAAAATGTTTAATACAGGAGTGTGATCACAATGGCAAACGAGATGCAGCTTAAGTACGGATGTAACCCAAATCAGAAACCTTCAAGGATCTTCATGGAGAACGGAGCGGAGCTTCCAATCACCGTTCTGAACGGTAAGCCCGGTTATATCAATCTTCTTGATGCTTTTAACGGTTATCAGCTTGTAAAGGAACTTAAGGCTGCAACCGGTATGCCTTCCGCAACTTCATTCAAGCATGTATCTCCTGCAGGAGCTGCAGTAGGAAGACCTCTTACGGATACGGAAGCAAAGATATATTTTGTTGATGATCTTGGTGAATTGTCTCCGATCGCCTGTGCTTATGCAAGAGCCAGAGGCGCTGACAGAATGTCTTCTTACGGCGATTTCGTAGCTTTATCCGACACATGTGATGCGATTACGGCAACAATGCTTGCAAGAGAAGTATCTGACGGTATCATTGCTCCTGACTACACTGAAGAAGCTCTTGAGATCCTGAAGACAAAGCGCAAGGGAACTTATAATGTGATCAAGATAGATCCTTCATATAAGCCTGAACCCATTGAGCGCAAGCAGGTGTATGGCGTTACTTTCGAGCAGGGAAGAAATGAACTTGATATCAATGCCTCTCTTCTTGATAACATTGTAACGGATAACAAAGATATTCCTGAAGATAAGAAGATCGATCTTCTCATCTCTCTTATCACACTGAAGTATACACAGTCCAATTCTGTTTGCTATGTTAAGGACGGACAGGCTATAGGTATCGGTGCCGGTCAGCAGTCGAGGATCCATTGTACAAGACTTGCGGGCAATAAGGCTGATATCTGGTGGCTCAGGCAGCATCCCAAGGTCATGGGACTTCAGTTTGTAGATAATATCCGAAGACCTGACAGAGATAATACGATCGATGTTTATATTTCTGATGAGCATGATGATGTTCTTGCTGACGGCGTATGGCAGAATCTGTTCAAGGTAAAGCCTGAAGTGCTGACTGATGCAGAGAAGAAAGAGTGGCTTGCAAAGAATACTGATGTATCAGTCGGTTCCGATGCATTCTTCCCCTTCGGTGATAATATCGAGAGAGCTCACAAGAGCGGCGTTAAGTATATTGCAGAGCCCGGCGGTTCGATCAGAGATGATCATGTTATCATGACATGCAACAAATACGGTATTGCAATGGCATTTACAGGAATCAGGCTGTTCCATCACTAATACCGGAGGGATTAACAATGGCTAAGGTAAATTATTCTGAGATGAGTGATCATGATCTTCTTGTTGCTATGCTCAAAGCACAGGAGAAGGATGCAAGAAGAGGACTTCTGGCCGCTATATCAGGTTTTGTCCTTGCGGCAGTGTTTGCCATCGCTTTTGCCATTCTTATTCCTGTTGCAGTCAATTCACTGGCTAACATTGATACCGCTCTTCAGAACTGTACTGTAATGATTGATAATGCACAGGTTACGATTACCAAGGCTCAGACAACACTTGAAGGTATTGATACTATGGCCTCCAACGTTAATTCGGTCGTTGTAGATAATACTGAGTCAGTTAACACCGCACTCGATGAGATCAATAAGATCGACATTGAGAAACTTAATAAAGCAATAGACGATCTTGCCAGCATAATTGATCCGCTGGCGAAGCTTTTTGGCAACTAATCTATCCGGAGGATGAATAAATGAAGGTTTTAGTAGTAGGCAGCGGCGGAAGAGAACATGTTATATGCTGGAAGCTCAAGCAGACGGGCAAAGTTGATGAATTGTACTGTGCTCCGGGTAACGGAGGCATAGCATCTGTTGCAACCTGCGTTGATATCAAAGCATCTGAGGTTGATAAGATTACTGATTATGCTGTCGATAATAAGTTTGATCTCGTTGTCGTAGCCCCTGAGGATCCGCTGGCTTTAGGTCTTGTGGACAAGCTGAATGCCAGGGGAATAAGAGCTTTCGGTCCTTCTGCCAAAGCGGCAATAATCGAGGCTTCCAAAGCATTTTCCAAGAATCTTATGAGGAAATACAATATTCCTACTGCAAAGTATGAGCTTTTTGATGATGAAGCCAAGGCCTGTGCTTATCTCGAGACACAGGAAATGCCTATTGTTTTGAAGTGTGACGGACTTGCTCTCGGCAAGGGCGTTATAATCGCTCAGACACTTGAAGAAGCTAAGCTGGCCGTTCATCAGATGATGGGTGACAGGAAGTTCGGAGATGCGGGATCCACCATCGTCATTGAAGAATGTATGGTTGGTCCGGAACTTACGATACTTGCTTTCTCAGATGGAAATATCGCCGTTCCTATGATCTCATCAAGAGACCATAAGCGTGCTTATGATCACGATGAAGGCCTTAATACAGGCGGAATGGGTGCAGTTACACCGGGTGCGGATCTGTCAGATAATGACATTTCTGAGATCAAGAGAACTATTATCCAGCCTACAGTAGAAGCATTGAAGGCTGAAGGGCGTCCGTTCAAAGGCGTTATTTATTTCGGGCTTATGCTTACGAAGGACGGAGCAAAGGTTGTGGAGTACAACTGCAGGTTCGGAGACCCTGAGGTTCAGGCAATACTCCCGCTCCTTGAGACTGATTTCATTGATATCATCAATGCGACCATCGACGGAACGCTCGATAAGATCGATATTAAGTGGAAGAAGAAGTGCTCATGTGTTGTAGTTATGGCTTCAGGCGGATATCCCGGGAGTTATGCAAAGGGGTATGAGATCACCGGTATCGACACATGCGGCAAGCTGGTTTTCCAGGCAGGAACTGCGCTTAAGGACGGCAAGCTTGT
Organism: Mageeibacillus sp. UBA3708; assembly: GCA_002371375.1. Lineage (GTDB taxonomy): Bacteria > Bacillota > Clostridia > Saccharofermentanales > Saccharofermentanaceae > Saccharofermentans. The sequence continues at coordinate 9,198 of DFIB01000025.1, forward strand.
GACAAACGGCGGACGTGTTCTGTGTGTTTATGATGAGGGTGACACTCTTGACGAAGCGATCGACGGAGCATATGAGGGAGTCAGGAAGATATCCTTCAAGGATATGCATTTCCGTACTGATATAGGAAGGACTCTGGGCTGAAATGCGGATTGCACTGTTCGGCGGTTCATTTGACCCGTTCCATTACGGTCATATAGAATTGATCAGAGGTGCGCTTAATTCCGGCGCTGCAGATATAGTCATTGTAATACCGACCGTTAATAACAGCTTCAAGCGCGGGCGCGCTCTTCTGCCGGCGCCTTACAGGTACTACATGACAAAGAATGCATTAGAGAAGGAATTCCCGGAGAACGTATTCATCAGCGATATCGAGTTCGGTTTTGAAGGAATAACATATACCGTTAATACACTGCGTGAGATAGTGAAGGACAGCTTCATTATTCCTTTTCTCATGCGCAACGGGGTTCCGGGAGATCTGGCAGCACAAAGGCATCAGTTTTTCTGGCTCTGCGGTTCTGACATCCTTCCGACGTTCGATAAATGGTATATGCCTGAGAAGATACTGTCCTATGCGGTGCTTCTTGTAGCGCAGCGAAAGGGTGATTACACTGACGTAAGAGAGCAGGGAGCCCGTCTCAAATCATTATTCGGTTGTGATATTGCAGTCTTTGAGATGAACGGGGTCGATCAGTCATCTTCCGCGGTCAAAACTTCCGGTAATTATGATTCGCTTCCGCCTTCTGTCAGGGAATTCATAGATACGCATGACATATACAATGCCGTCAAGGCGCTTGATCACTGTTCTGATGAAGCGTGCGCAAAGTACTACCAATTTGCCGGAAGTCTTTATTATCTTCTGGGGGGCAAAAGGCTGCTTCATACCCTTAATGTCGGCCTTCTGTCGGCAAAACTTGCTTTTGACCACGGTGCTGACTGTGACAAAGCTCTCATTGCCGGAGAACTGCACGATTGTGCCAAAGAGATCAATATGGACGAACAGAGACGGCTGGCTCAGGCGGTATCGGGAGATCTGTTCGTTGATGATAAACTCCTTCATTCTCCTGCAGGTGCTTATTTGGCGAAGGAGACTTTCGGCATTGAGGATCAGGAGATACTTGATGCCATAACATATCACACGACAGGTCGCGGCGGCATGACTGTTCTTGATAAGATCGTTTATCTTGCCGATAAGATAGAACCTTCAAGGACTTACACTGATCTCAGTGAAATGAGGCGTCTGGCACCGTCTGATCTTGACGGCGCTGTAAGGTTATGTTTGGATTCGGTTAATGATAAGTTTAAGCGTAAGGGGAGAGCAATCCACCCTTTGACGGTAGAATTCGGCAGACAGTTGCATAAGGAGCTGTAATATATGGCAACTCTATGTAAGAATTGTGCTCATGCACTTGTTTTTGATCCTGCTACACAGAGGATGACTTGTGAAGCTTGCGGCAGTTCTTTCCTGCCGGAGGAAGTGGAGGCCGAATCAAGAGCGTACAGGCAGGAACTCAAAGCACAGTCAATGCAGGAGATATACGGGACTGACGATAAAGACATGATGGATTGTTATGTCTATACGTGCAGTCAGTGCGCAGGTGAGATCATAATTAACGGTACAGAGGCTTCTACCACCTGTATTTACTGCGGCAATTCCAATGTCGTGTTCAGCAGGATTGCAAAACAGAGATGTCCTGAGTGCTTGCTGCCGTTCTCGATTACCAAAGAGGAGGCGCTGGATATCGTTCAGAAGCGCATCAGCAAAGGTGTGTTTGTTCCCAAGGAGATCAAACACTTTACTGTCGACAGCATAAGAGGAATATACATACCATACTGGATCATTAATGCTGATTTTACTGATTCGCTCGTTATCAAGGGCAAAGTAAAAAGCGGCAAGAACAGTGTTACCAGGTATTTCGGAAGGGCCGGGCATATGAGGATGCGCAATCTTCCGCTTGATGCGTCCACCATGCTGGCGGATGAGAGCAGTTCAAGACTGGAGCCATTTGATCTGACAAAACTAAAGCCTTTTGATGAGGATTATCTTGCCGGATTCTATTCGAATGTATCGGATGTTACATATAGCGATCTCCGCAATGCAGCGTTTATCAGGGCAAAGGAGTATTTCGAAGAGGAAGCGTTAAATGACGTCAAAGCCGGCGGCAAAAAAGTAATATCTTCATGTCCGTCACTTGATGTAAAAAACGATATGATCTACGCAATGCTCCCTGCGTGGTTCATAACATTTTACTATAAAGGCAAGTTCAATACGATCCTCGTCAACGGCGATACCGGTAAGGTAGTTTGCGGACTGCCGTGGAATAAAAAACTATTCTACACGCTCCTCATAATAGCGGGTATTCTTATGGCCATTCCTATGTTCTTTGTGTTCAAAGGAATGCTTCAGGGGCTATTTTTTACAGGCAGAAGGCATTCAAGCAACGACAGCACCGGCAAGTTGATCGGATACATTATCGCCGGTATTGTTGCGCTGTTCTCAACGGGTGTTCACAAGGTGTCTAAGGTTGTTAAGAACATCAACAGAACGCAGGATAAGTCGATGTTCAACTTCACGAAGAAAAGGCAGGGATAGTATCATGGTGAGTTTTTTTGCTTTACTGTTGTCATTAGGTCTGGGAATGGGCCTGTCATGCTGGATTCTTGGCACTATCCTTTATAAGTCGAATACGATGGGGGATAACTACGGTGCCAAAAGCGATTACGGAATCAATGTAATGTTTACCGCCAGGAAGGACCGTCTGTCGGGTCAGGAACAGACGACATTTGCATCCGCTAATTCAGTGAGGATAGATAATACTCACAGATCGCCTAACGGAACGGCTCTCGTAAGAAGGTTGTCTGCTGAAGAACTGTCTTATTATGATGCACCGGCAGACAGCGTACCGGCACAACCGGCTGAACCGCAGGTTGCCAAACCGGTAAACGATATCGAGGCGGAATTCAGAAATTGGGAGAATGAGCAGTTCAATAACGGGCAGAACAATAATCCATAAATTTTACAATTCTATAATGAACCTGTCGGCTATACCGAGAGTCCTATAGATATAAAGCAGATCTTACAGGTTTGCAAAAATATGAAACGGAGGTGCTTTCTATGAAGAAATCACGATTGTTAGCAGAAATGATGACGGCTGTAATGGCGGCCTCAACTCCATTGCCGTTTATGAACGGTGCTGTCAATGCTGCCGGTGGTGTTGACATTAATTCAACTTTTCCTGATACAGCGTTCAGGGATTATGTCCACGAGGAATTTGATACCAACGGTGACTGGCAACTGAGTTCCACTGAGATCAAGAATGCAAAATCTATCTTTACATTCGGACTGAAGGTTAATGATTTCACGGGAATCGAAGTGTTTACTGAATTAAACGAGTTCGTAGGTACAGGCGAGAAGATAAGCAAGCTTGACTTCAGTAACAATACAAAGCTCAAGGAGCTCGAGATAAACGGATCTCATCTTAAGAGTATCGATCTGACGAACAATACCAAGCTTGAGAAACTGCTTTGTTCTGATTGTGATTTTACAAAGCTTGATCTTAGTAGTAATACTGAACTTACTTATCTCAGTGCAACCGAGACTAAACTGAAAAGCATCGATCTGAGCAAGAATACAAAGCTTAAGACTCTGGATCTCGATTATAACTACGATCTGACAACGCTGGATGTGAGTGCGAATAAGGAGCTTGAGTCCCTAGGTGTTTACTGTACTAAATTAACAGAACTTAAACTGGGTAATAATGATAATCTTAAGTTCCTGACAGCAGTAGGTATAGAAGCTGATTCGATCGACATCAGCGGGTGTCCCGTCATAGTTGATGTATATCTCCATGGTGAGCATCCTTCAACCGAGCTTGATCAGTTATATTACTTCCGTGACGGTTACGATGATCTGGCTTCTCTGTCAGTATCACCCGATTTGCATGTTATATATGGTCAGAATTCCGAGATGAAATGGAAGAGGATATCCGGAAAGTGGTACTATATTGACGGCAACGGACTTAAGACTACCGGTATGAAAGATATTGGCAACAAACGTTATTATTTCGATAAAAACGGCGTAATGCAGACAGGATGGGTTGATGTTGACGGCGAAGGACACTGGCACTATTTCAATTCTGAAGGTGTTATGCAGAACGGTTGGTTTAAGGTAGGGACAAAGTGGTATTTCTGCTACTGGTATGAATCAATCCTTCAGAACGGTATCTATGACCTGGGTTACGGAGACAATGAACTGTACAGATTCGATAAGAACGGTGCAATGCTGACCGGCTGGTACAAAAACGAGAATGGTGATTATCTGTATTTTACATCTAACGGCGCAGCGAAAGGCTGGCGGAAGATCGGCAAAGTCTGGTATTTCTTTGACAAAGATACATGCATTATGCTGACCGGTCCCAACCTGATCGATGGCTCCATTTATCTTTTCAGTGACAGCGGTGCGATGCTATCATCCGGCTGGAAGCAGTATGGTTCTAACTGGTACTATCTGACAAAGAGCGGAGCTGCTTACCGTGATAAGTGGCTGAAGAGCGGTAAGAAGTGGTATTACTTCGATAGTGACGGTGTTATGCTCAAGTCAACAAAGGTCACTATCAAAGGCGTGGAATATGAGTTCGATGCATCAGGTGCAATGAAGTGATAAAGCCTGCAGGCCGGCAATTTAATGTGTCATGGGAACAGTTCCCATGACACATTTTTATGTTATAATCAAAAATCATATATACGGGAGAGCAATATGGATTCCAAAGAACTTGCAACAAAGATAACTGAGATACTTGATTCCAAGAAAGGCATCGATATCGAGCTGATCGATGTGGCGGATAAGACAACGCTGGCTGACTATTTTGTCATAGCAAGCGGTAATTCCACGACTCAGATCAAGGCTCTGGCTGACGAAGTTGAGTACGTTCTTAAGAATGAATACGCTCTCTATCCTGATCATATTGAAGGGAGATCCGGCGACAGGTGGCTCCTTCTCGATTATAAGGATGTTGTGGTTCATGTTTTTCATCCCGAAGAGAGAGCAAATTATAATCTGGAGATGCTCTGGTCATCCAAGCGCCCGAGCGAATAAGTGAGCGGATTACGGCTTTTTACGCTTTATAATTATAACCAATGGTGATATAATTACTCCAAAAGAATTTGGGGTATATTATGAAGTCCGGCAATAAGAGATTGATCTATACAGTATCATTCATTCTGCTGATTGCTGCAGGAATGCTGTATAAGTACATATTCAAAGGTAATTACGACGGCATTACCGTACTGTCGGCATCATCGGCAACCGATAGAGTAAGTGAATCTGTATGCGGTACTTCTGCCGAGTCAACAGCTGAGATGCTCAGCATCTATATCTGCGGTGAAGTGAATCAACCGGGCATATACCGTGTTGAGGCGGGAACGATACTGAGTGATGTCGCGGAGAAGGCCGGCGGTTTTACGGATAAGGCTGCTCTGGAACACCTTAATCTCGTATATATATTTACGAAGAATATGTCTGTATTTATCCCGAACGATAGTAATCTCAGTGAAGGTGACAGCGTGATCATGCGCCGCAGTTACGACGGTAATAACGGTACGGACGGCAATATCAGCCAACCGGTCAATATTAACACTGCATCTAAGGAACAGTTTTTGTCATTACCCGGGATAGGGGAGAGTACAGCTATGGCAATTATCAAATACAGGCAGGATCATGCTTTTGATTCCATCGAAGATATTATGAATGTGCCCGGGATAGGTGAAGCAAAGTTCAGTAAGATCAAGGATATGATCTGCGTAAGGTAGCAGACGGCAGATTACCATTTAACACTTACTTCTCCGCTTCTGACATTGTCTTCTGTTCCGTCATCGTACCTTACCTTAAGCGAATAATCATCATTAACATCAAGAGCGATACCGCTTTTACCATCACCGGTCGCATAGTTGGTCACTGTGACGTGTTTACCTGTTGTGATGCAGTTAGACCGGTAAGTGTCGATATATCTGTCGCTTCCTGACTCCCAATTATCCATCATCAGATCCAACTCCTTTATTACCTCAGCCGCCAGACGTGCTCTGGACAAATTTTTGGAACCTGAGGCAGCAGCTATAGATGTCGCGATCTCAGATAATTCCGGGGGAAAGTCGCTCTGCTTCTGATTGACATTAATGCCTATTCCTATTATTACATTGCTTACCATGCCGATCTCGCTCTCAACAGTCATCTCGGTCAGGATGCCCGAGATCTTGCGGTTGCCGATGTACAGGTCATTGACCCACTTGATGCCTGTAGTGACTCCGCAGGCCGATAAGATTGCCTTATGTACTGCAACAGCCGTCCAAGCTGTAATTTTGCTCATGTCGGACAGATCCCCGGTGGGCTTGATGAGCATGGACATGTAAATTCCCGTATTGGGAGGCGATACGAAAGTTCTTCCCATACGGCCGCGTCCGCCTGTCTGTTCGTTGGAGATCATACATGTGCCTGAAGGCAGATCCTGCTTGAGCATGTCCTTAAGTCTGTTGTTTGTTGAATCAACGGAAGGAAGGCAGATCACATTACTGCGTCTGGAATCGTCGATATATGAATAGACCTCTCCTGCAAAAAGCCTGTCAGGACAGGATATCAGCTGATACCCTCTGTTTGTGACAGAATTGATCACACAGCCGTCAGCTCTGAGTGCCTTTACGGCTCCGTTTACGGCTGCCCTGCTTATTTTCAAATGTGAACTGATGAGTTCGCCTGATACATAGCCGCTGCTCTTGAGCAGTATTGCAAGCACATCATCCTTTGTCATTTAATGTTTCCTCCCAATTTATATACATTTATTGTATAAAAAATTACGAAAATGGTAAAATAGATAATAATAGTGTAGGGAGTTGTTATGCAGATATACTCGATAGTATTGTTGGCTGTTGCTTTCTTGAGTTCTTGCTGTACGGCATATCTGTTGTTCAATGCCAATAAAGGCCTTGATCCTCTATATGTTTTGGCCTCATTTGTTATAACTGTCAGCAATGTCGGATATTTCCTGATGGCTGATGCCGAGACAGAAGCAGCCGCGATCACAGGCAATTCCATTGCGTATATCGGCGGTATCTTCCTTCCCCTAATACTTATGACAATGCTTGCTTCTTTCTCCGGTTCTAAGATTCCAAATTGGTTCCAGATAACTATCACCATGATAAATATTGTAGTTTATGCATTCATTCTTCTGTCTTACAGATTCAATATTTATTATGTTGATTCGGTATTTGATCCTACATCATCTACGCGTCTTGTACATATTCCGGGGTATGGTTATTACATAAGACTTATCGTTCTTGCAGTTGAAGTATTTCTCAGTATATTCTTTACGGTTCTTGCCATTACCGGTAAGAAGACGGCTTCCTGGAAGACAATGTGGACATTTTTACTGTTTATGCTCCTGACAATAGTCGTTTACAGCGTAACAAATATCTTCCATATCAGCCACACTGTCATAGCCTTCCTGTACCTGGCCTGCGGCGTTGCACTTGTATTCAGAACGAGCAGATACCAGCTATACGATATATCCGTTAATGTTCAGAAACGTATGACAGCCGAAGACTCCAAGGCTTTTGTTACAGTTGACCGTAAGTTCAATCTCGCAGGTTACAACAGCTCAGCTGCCGTTTTCTTCCCGGATCTCAACAACTGCAGGATAGATTCACCGATCGTTACGAACAGTTTTGCTCTTAATGAGATACTAAGGTGGATCCGTAAGGTCGGGCCCAAGATGGATATCAGCAGTATAAATAACAAAGAATTCGTTATCAATGACAGTAATATGCTCGACAATAAGCATATTAACTGCACGTTGACAGTGCTGTCATTTGGTCTGCGCAAGAGAATACTGGGTTATCTGCTTGAGATCAATGACGAGACGGAACAGGTCAATTACATCAACGAACTTAACTATACCGGTGTGAGGCTCAAGAAAGAAGCAGACCGTCAGACCAAGAGAGCAGAGAACCTTCAGGGATCAATCATTCTGGGAATGGCGGCTATGATCGAATCACGTGACAACTCGACAGGCGGTCATATCAACAGAACAAGTGCGTGTGTTCAGCTCTTTGTAGAGAAGATAAAGAAGAGCGGTCAGTTTCCGATGAATGATATCTTCTGGACTAATATCATCAATGCGGCGCCTCTTCACGATCTCGGCAAGATTGCCGTCGATGACAGGATACTCCGTAAGAAAGAGAAGCTTGAACCTGAAGAATACGAGCAGATGAAGAGGCATGCTGCAGTCGGCGCCGAGATAGTTCAGCAGGTTCTGGCTGATGTTGATGATAAGGAATTTGTAAGAGTCGCATCCAATGTAGCTCATTATCATCACGAGAAGTATAACGGCAAAGGTTATCCTGATGGACTTAAGGGTGAACGTATACCTTTGGAAGCAAGAGTTATGGCATTGGCTGATGTATTTGATGCACTTATCAGCAGACGGTATTATAAAGAGCAGATGAGCTATGACGATGCTTTCGAATTGATCCGTAAGGATCTGGGTTCGCATTTCGATCCGGTATTGGGCAAGATATTCCTTGGAATGCGTGAGGATCTGATATATCTGTATAGCAGTTTCTCAGGTGAAGATGCTCCTGATGTTCTCAGATCAGACTCTTGACTTGATGAATAAATGTAGTAAACTATCGCTAACAAAAGCTTTGACCGGGACACGTATGCGCGGCTAATACATTGTCAGAGAATTGGGTGCCACAGGCTGTAAGCCCCATGAATGTATCGTTCATATACAACCCGAACAGCTGCAGGGGTATAGGCCAGTTGGCCGTGACCCGAGCCGTGTCAGACAACGTTACAGTCTTAATTGAGAGGCGTGATCATCACGCAATTTGGGTGGAACCGTGCAGCCATGCATCCCAAAGTGTTGGGAACATGGTTTTTTTATTGTTCAAAATTAATATGGAGGTATACAAAGATGTTCGATTTTAACAACGAGCAAGACAGGAAGAACTACAGACATACAACGTCTCACATTCTGGCGCAGGCTGTGAAGAGGCTTTGGCCTGATACAAAGCTGGCGATCGGCCCTGCTATTGATGACGGGTTTTATTATGATTTCGACAAGGAGGGGGGATTCTCAAACGACGATCTTAAGTTGATCGAAGATGAGATGAAGAAGATCGTTAAGGATAATCTTCCGCTTGAGAGATTTGAGCTTCCGAGAGCTGAAGCTATCAAGTTCATGGCTGACAGGAATGAGGATTACAAGGTTGAACTCATCAATGATCTCCCCGAGGATGCCGTCATATCTTTCTATAAGCAGGGGGACTTTACTGATCTTTGTGCAGGCCCTCACGTAGAGAGCACCGGTGTTATCAAGGCTTTCAAGCTCATATCCGTTGCAGGTGCCTACTGGAGAGGTGATTCATCACGTAAGATGCTCACCAGGATCTATGGTACCAGCTATCCCGATAAAGCAATGCTTAAGGAACATCTGGACAGACTCGAAGAAGCAAAGAAGCGCGATCACAACAAGCTTGGTCGTGAACTTGAATACTTCACGACCGTTGACTATATCGGTCAGGGTCTTCCCATCATCTGTCCTAAGGGTGCAAGAGTGATCCAGACTCTGCAGCGCTGGGTAGAGGATGTCGAGCAGGAGAGAGGCTGCCTGCTTACCATGACTCCTTACTTTGCCAAGCGTGATCTCTATAAGATCTCAGGTCACTGGGATCATTACCGTGACGGCATGTTCGTAATGGGCGATAAGGCTGACCAGGATGATGAGACAAAGGAATGCTTTGCCCTCCGTCCCATGACATGCCCGTTCCAGTATCAGGTATTCCTGAACCGCCAGAGATCATACAGGGATCTCCCCATGAGGCTTACTGAGACATCCAAGCTCTTCCGTAACGAGGATTCCGGCGAGATGCACGGACTTATCAGAGTACGTCAGTTTACTATCTCAGAGGGACATTACATCATCAGGCCTGACCAGCTCGAAGAAGAGTTCAAGGAATGTCTTGACCTCGCGAAATACATGCTCGATACTGTCGGACTCTTAGATGACTGCACATTCAGATTCTCACAGTGGGATCCTGCTAACCCTAAGAACAAGTATGAAGGAACAGCTGAGCAGTGGGAGCTTGCACAGGCTGCCATGGGCAAGATACTTGATGACCTCGGCGTCAAGTATGATATCGGAATCGATGAAGCTGCATTCTACGGCCCTAAGCTCGATATTCAGTACAAAAATGTTTTCGGTAAGGAAGATACTCTTGTTACGATCCAGATAGATATGCTTCTTGCCCAGAAGTACGGAATGGAATATGTTGATAAGGACGGATCACGTCAGACTCCTTACATCATCCACAGAACGAGCCTCGGATGCTATGAGAGAACACTCGCTTATCTCATAGAGAAATATGCAGGCTGGCTGCCTCTCTGGATGGCTGACGAGCAGGTGAGGATCCTTCCTATCTCTGATGCTCATTATGATTATGCTTTCGAAGTGTGTGATGCACTGAAGAAGAAGGGCATAAAGGCAACTGTTGATGACAGATCCGAGAAACTCGGCAAGAAGATCCGTGAGGCCAATCTGGAGAAAGTCATCTACACTGCAGTAATCGGAGATCAGGAGGTCGCAGATAAGACTTGTGCAGTCAGCTCCAGGTTCGACGGTAAGCTCGGATCAATGGGGGTCGATGCGCTTGCAGATGTTATGCTCAAGGAGATAAATGACAAAGTAAGGCACGAAGTCTAAGAAAGCTTATTTACCGGCTTGCAGGAATGATAAAGGGCTGTCTCAAATTAAATGGGACAGCTCTTATATTGCTAAAGGAGCAAGTTGTTGTGTTACTGCGCGGTTTCTGTTATGTGTTAATAAGATTACAAAAGAGAGCTTCACGAGTTTTTGCCTAATTTACTTCCGTGAAACCTGTATAATATAAATGCAATCAATGTAACAGTATAGACAAGGAGGTGACAGATACATGCAATATGACAATCTAATTAGCCGCAGTGTTATTATGCGTATTGTATCTTTTGTTACCGGTTGTGCTATTACTGTCGGCGGTTTTTGTGTGTCAGAACTCGGTGCATCCGAGCAGGTATATTTGCAGGCACCGGGAAGTACCGCAACAGAGAGTGATCCTGAATTTGATATTGAAGACGATTCTTTGCTTCAGATAAATACGCTGCCTGAACCGAACACCGACATCAGCGGTTATACATATATGCTGTCGGGCATGCCTGAGTCTGAGTTTGTTGTTGACGGTTCATATTATTTTGTTAAGGATAATACCATTGAAGTGCGAGAGACATCCTCTCTTACGTCTGATGTAGTTGAGACTATTACAAAGGATTCACAGGTTCTTCGTCTGTCTACTTATGGCGATTGGGCTAAGATCAGGCTTGAAGACGGTAAAGAAGGGTACTGTTTTACAAACCAGCTTTTGTCTGCTGTCCAGGCTACTCCGACTCCTACGCCTTCTCCTACGGCTACACCTTCTCCTACTGTTACACCGACGGGCAAACCTACGGCAACGCCCAAACCGACTAAGAAGCCCACGGCTACTCCTACGACAAAACCCGGGACAAAGCCCACGGTGACCAAGAAGCCAACATCTACGCCTAAGCCTACTGCTACAACAAAACCTACTGCAACAGTTAAGCCGACGGCTACGACCAAGCCTACCGCTACGGTAAAGCCTACGGCAACTACGAAGCCCACATCCACGCCTAAGCCGACATCTTCCGAGCCTGCTGTCAAGGAGACAGAGTATTCTGCAACTGTATATACGACGACGACTCTCAATGTCAGGAAGGGACCCGGAACTAATTATGCTTCCGTTAAGAAGCTTACAGCAGGTACCAAAGTCACAGTTGTAGCCAAGACAGATAACGGCTGGTATAAGAATAGTGACGGTTATTACATAAGCGCCGAGTTTACAACAACAAAAGCTCCGACGGTTGCACCCACGCCGTCCGGTCACGACACGAGCCTTCCTTTCGATGAGTATGTAAAGTCATTCCTTGGAATACCGTATGTATTCGGATCAAGCTCTGCGACAGCGGCTGATTGTTCCGGACTTACCAAATATGTATTCTCCAAGTATTACGGTATATATTTGCCTCACAGTGCAAGTTCGCAGTATTTGTACGGCACTGCCGTTAATCTGAATGAAGTGAAGTGCGGTGACCTGATATTCTTCGATTATACAAAGGACGGTAAGATCGATCACGTCGGCATCTACATCGGCAATAATACTGTTATTCATGCGTCAGATTCGCGCGGCAAGGTTGTATCAACTTCTTATTCCGCGATGACATGCAAGTTCGGCGCCAGAAGAATAGCCTAAGATAGCTGCAGGATAGTCTCCTTGAGAAGCTCAATGCTTGTTACAAAGTCATTGACTGACATGTATTCATTTGCCTGATGACATTGATCCTCCTGCCACGGCGGAGTCAGACCAAATGCAACCGTATTCGGCATGTGACGTGCGTATGTTCCGCCTCCGATAGCGAGTGGGAAAGTATATTTATCTTTGTATTCCGGCTTGTAACCGTCGTAACGGCTCATATATTTGGACCAGATGCCTGTAAGCAGCTTGATCTCATCAGCATCTTTATCCTTGAACAGAGGAGCCATATGACTTACAACTTCGACCTGTAATCCGTATTCTCCGGCAATTCTGCTGAAATGGGTCGTGATATCCTCCATCTTTGCACTTATCGGATACCTAATGTCGATCGTAAGATCCTCTTTGCCGTCTCCGATGTTGAGGATAGCCGGATTTGCCGTAATCGCTCCCGATATATCTGTAAAACTTATACCTGTATATTCAGATGCATCCCTGCCAAAGATACAGTCTCTGATAAACGACAGCAACCGTGAATTATCGAACGCGGCATTACCGAGCCCGGCAATAAGATCCATTATCGCATTCGAACCGAGGTGCGGCATAGATGCATGCGCAGTCTTGCCCTTGCCCTCATATGTGACACCGTCTATCTCAAGCGATGCTTCGTTGGGCACCATGTTGGCGGCATTGCCGGCCCTTGCCGTAAGCTGAGAATCATTTGTTCCGCTTATCTTTAGGTGCAGTATTCCTTTCTCTGCAAATATAGCCGGGAATTCAGCATCGGGAGTAATCGCAAAATCAGGGATCTCGCCCTTGGCTGCATAAGTCTCTACACAATCACATGTGCGTTCCTCATCTGTTCCCAGAATCAGTCTGATCCTTGCATCCGGGATGATCCCTTCTGCCATCAGCCTCTGCATCGCGAAATAAGCTGCACACGCGGGTCCTTTGTCGTCCACGATGCCTCTTGCATACATAACGCCGTCCTGCACGATCAGCTCGAAAGGGTCGGTATCCCATCCGCTTCCTTCAGGGACAACATCCAGATGACACACGATCCCGATCATCTTCCGGCCGTTACCGAACTCAACAAATCCCACTTTGTCATCAATTACACCGGTCCTAAACCCTTTGCCGGCTGCATCCTGAAGGAAAACATCAAGTGCTTTGCGTGAGTTCTTTCCATAAGGACATCCCGGCTCAGGGGAGCCGCCGACACTTCTGACGGCGATCAGTTTACGGAGAAATTCGAATTCATTATCATTTATCTGCATGTTAATACCTCACAGTCATTATTGAATTAATTATAACTTTTAGTCAGTTTATTGTATAATTGATTTTGTATTTGGAGGGTAAAGATGCGCAAGTTAATTTCTGCTATTTTAGTTTTGTCATTATCTTTGTTACTGTTTGGATGCAATAAGGAGAATACGTCCGGAGAGTCAGCAGGTAAGGATCATATTTTCGTTGAGATCGTTATTAAGGAGTACGGCAAGCTCAAGGTTGAGCTCTATCCGGAGAAGGCTCCCATAACTGTTGATAACTTTGTCAATCTCGTTAAGTCAGGATACTACGATAATATGCCGATCCACAGAGTTCAGCCCGGTTTTGTCATTCAGGCCGGCAATGGTGAACTGGCCGGCAAAGCAAGTGTGAATACGATCAAGGGGGAGTTCAGGGATAACGGAGTTGCAAATGACCTTGCTCATACAAAGGGTGCGATATCTATGGCAAGAGTAGGTGGACAGAATGACAGCGCCAGCTCGCAGTTCTTTATCTGTGCCGGCGACTGCAGATCATCGCTTGACGGTAAATATGCCGGCTTTGGATATGTTGTCGAAGGAATGGAGATAGTTGATAAGATTTGTGCGCTGTCTCCCGGACAGGGAAGAATGGGTTTTATAGAGGACGCCGGCAAGATGCCTGTGATTGAATCTGTCAGGATAATCGAGAACGGGGAGGGTTGATCATGGAATTGAAAGGTTTATATTGTCCTTCATGTGCTTACGCCATTACACAGGCTGATATCGCATATGGCAACTGTCCCTGCTGCGGTGTTGATATTACCGTGCTCGGACAGGAGAATATGCGTATCGCCCGCAATGCTGACGGTACAGTGGACATTAAGGATGACAGCGGCGCAGTAGTCGGATCTGCAATCCTTCCGAGAGGTGCAACGACCAAGGTGTCCTATATGTTTGATAATTCGGATAAGGTAACCCCAAAGCGTCTCAGGATCGATCTTGCCTGCCCCGGTAACCGTTCCATATTTTATGAGAGCGGAACACAGTATGTTCAGATCAAGTCCGGAATCTATAATGATGCCAAGGGTGGTTTTGCCAAGCAGCTAACTGCTAAGAGAAGGAATTTCATGGAGGTATCCAGATTCCTGGATAAGATGGCTGAGCAGATCACCGGTGCAGCCGGCAGGATCAGCGTGGAGAGGACTTCTCCTTTTCCGGCCGATAATATTGACAGTGTCCGCAATGTTTTTATGAATGCGTCAGTTCTTGATCTTAACAAGGCAATGAATGAGAATCACGGAACAAGATTTACACTGGATGATTTCTTCTTCGACGGTCTGGTCAAGGTCTATACGTACAATTATGCAAACACATATAAATATCTTACGCTCGGCACGATAATCAAAGGTGACGAGATATCGATGTCCTTATCAACGGCCGCGAGTGTTGCTGATGCGCTTGAGACGACACGTGATGTTACCGGTAAGATAACACAGGTAACTAATGCCTCCCACGGCTTCGTAGGCAATACTGCCAGAGCAACTGCTAATAGAATAGGACTCGGCGCATTTACTGCAATTCCGGGTGCGATCAGCAGTATCAACAGATTCATCAACAACAGCGGCATCATCGGTTTGTTCAACAGCATGGCTGCCAAGGAAGAGACTGAGGTTGATGATGTCAGTGTTTTGACGGCTGATGCCGCTGACGGAAGCAACGAAGGATTTGGCGAACACCGCAAGACCTCCAAGATTTCATATATCTCCTGGGGTTATGAACTCCTTGTCGGAATGATCACAGACAGCCGTCCGGACTTCCGTGATATGGATGAATTTGAGTCGTTCGTAAAGTCTCTTAAGTGTAACGAAGCCCTCTGATGTCATGCGAGAGATAATCACAAGCTCATCCAACAGCATTGTTAAACTCATACGCAAGGTTCATGACCGCAAAAGAGGTGATGACCTTGTTTATATTGAGGGTTCGCGCATTGTCGAAGATTGTCTGATGTCCGGGGGAGAATGTGCTTATCTGATAGCATCTTCACGCAAGATGAATGAAGCAGTGGAATTGGTTTCCGGTTACGGAATTGCAGCCAGTCAGATATTCATACTGTCTGATGACCTGTTTGAACGCATTTCTTCCACGGTGAATTCACAGGGGATAGCCATGATAGTCAAGGTTCCTTCCATTCATGATACGATAATCACCCGCGGCGGTAAGGATATTATATGCGTTCTTGATAATGTACAGGATCCGGGAAATGTGGGAACCGTGATAAGGATGGCGGACGCTTTCGATTTTACATGTGTAATCGTTACACAGGGAACCGCCGATCCGTTCGGCGAGAAAGCCCTCCGTGCCTCAATGGGTTCGGCATGGCATATCCCCGTAGTTACATATGCTGACGATATCAGACTTGTTGAAGAGCTGAATGATCGTAATTACACGACTCTTGCCATGCATTTGAAAGGCGGGCTGCTTAATAAATCTCAAATCAGTTATCCTTGTGCTTTCTTTATCGGTAATGAGGGTAAGGGGTTGAATGATGCCGTCTCTGACAGGTGCTCCTGCAAGGTAAAGATCCCGATGCCCGGCAAGGCGGAATCTCTTAACGCAGCCTCGGCCGCATCGGTTATCGGATATGAATTGATGAAAGGCATTAACGGTTGATAATACGAAATCATACGGATTAATACGAAATTGTCAGATAATCGTATTAATTCGTATCTTTTTTGCCCGGGATCCGTGATAGGATCACTGATAAGGATCGGGCCCGTTCCTCCAAAACTAATACAGAAGGGGGAATAATCATGTCCTTGGGGAAATATAATATTGATGAACTGTGCCTCTTTGATGATGTTTTCTTCAGAGCGTGTTTTGACGGGCATCCTGAGTGTACTGCAGAGCTTCTTAGGGTAATACTCGGCATGCCGAACATCAGGATAATCAGGCATGAAGTTCAAAAGATAATAGGCAACGATGAGTATCACGGAGTAAGGCTTGATGTATATGCAGTTAACGAGGATGACAGAACTGTTTATAACATCGAGATACAGAAGAGTGACGATCCTGACATTATCAAAAGAGCGAGGTATTATTCGTCGGTCATCGATGCGAGAACAACGATAAAGAGGAATGAAGATTACGGTGACATACCGGATTCATATGTAATCTTTATCTGCAGGGATGATATAATCAAAAAAGGGAGACCGCTGTATCATTACAAGATGAGAATGGCTGACAGCACCGGACTCGGAGACGGGCGCAACATCATACTTGTAAACGGAGCATATAACGGCAGGGATGAACTGGGCGATTTAATATCAGATCTGGCAGAGAAGAATACGAAGTTGATCAATAATACGATACTGGCAAAAAGAATAACAGAGGTAAAGGAAGGAGAGAAGATTATGGTAGAGACGTCATTTGACAGGTTTTTAAAAGAAGAGAAGCTGAAGGCAAGATCCGAGGGATTGGATGAGGGACGAGCTGAAGGCCGAACCGCGGAATCCTTAAATACAGTAAGACGAATGCTGGCCAAAGGAAGTTATTCCCTGGATGAGATAGCTGAGATCAGCAATCTCCCGATCGAGAAGGTCAGGGAGTTAGCTGAGGGTGCTTAACAGAACTTTACTATTTCCTGAAATGATATATAATCTGTCACGTGTTAGTACACAATAGCACAAAGGAAAAGGAGTAAATATTATGAAGAAGTTGATCGCGGCAGTTCTGACTGTAGCAACAATGGTTACGGCTTTTGCCGGATGTAAGAGTACGACAGACTCATCTGATGCATCCGGTGCGGCAACAAACGGCAAGTTCGTTGTAGGCTTTGATGCAGAGTTCCCTCCTATGGGATTCAAGGATGAGCAGGGCAATTACGTTGGTTTTGACCTCGACCTTGCCAAGGAAGCAGCAAAGAGAATGGGCAAAGAGTTTGTAGCTCAGCCTATCGCATGGGATTCAAAGGACCAGGAACTTGCTTCCGGTAATATCGACTGCATCTGGAACGGTTTTACTATCAGCGGAAGAGAAGACCAGTACACATGGACAAAGGCATATATGGAGAATGATCAGGTTGTCGTTGTCAAGAACGGTTCTGACATTAAGACTACTGCTGATCTTGCAGGCAAGAAGGTTGTAGTCCAGAAGGATTCTTCAGGACTTGCCGCAGTAGAGGAGAAGGCTGAGCTTAAGGCTTCTTTCGCGGAGCTTATTCAGGTTGATTCTTATCTTAATGCAATGATGGAACTTGAGTCAGGCAGCGTTGATGCTATTATCATGGACGAGGTTGTTGCCCGTTATGAGATCCAGACATCCGGCAAGGATTTTGCTATTCTTGACGAAGCAGTTGCAAGCGAGACTTACGGTGTAGGCTTCAAGCTTGGCAATACAGAGCTTTGTGACCAGGTACAGAAGACTCTTGATGAGATGGCTAAGGACGGAACACTGGCCAATATCTCAAATAAATGGTTTGGCACAGATGTTACCATTGTAGGCAAATAATATATCTTTTAGTCAGCTAAAGTGATATAATCCATAAACGGCGCGGCTTGGTGCTACGCCGTTTATTGCATTTAGGGAGTTATTATTTTGAACACAGAACTGTTGTGGCCGACAATTAAGCAGTTATGGCAGGGATTCGGATATACTTTTGGTATATTCGGCTTTACATTGCTCTTTGCCTTGCCTCTGGGACTTCTTGTCGCAAGAGGCAGGATGTCGAAGAATATCGTTGTCAGTTCGCTTGTTAGAATTTACATATCGATAATGCGCGGTACTCCGCTGATGCTGCAGCTCCTGCTGGTTTACTTCGGCCCTTACTATCTGTTCAAGGTATCAACGGGCAACATTAACATCGGACCTTTTAACTACAGATTTATCGCCACGGTTATCGGCTTCTCACTCAATTATGCAGCTTACTTTGCCGAGATATTCAGAGGTGGGATCCAGTCTATGCCGGTCGGCCAGTATGAGGCTGCGCAGGTGCTCGGATTCTCCAAAATGCAGACATACTTTAAGATCATTCTGCCGCAGGTAGTAAAGCGCGTGCTTCCTTCAGTTACAAATGAGGTTATCACGCTTGTCAAGGATACTTCTCTTGCACAGGTTCTGGCAGTTACGGAGATGTTTACCGTTGCAAAGGAGCTGGCGTCGAGTCAGGTATCAGTTATGCCTTTTATCGCTGCGGGAGTATTCTATTATATTGCCAATGCCATCGTTGAGGTCTCGATGAACAGATTCGAGAAGAAGATGAGCTATTATTCGTAACGGAGGTTTTCTGATGAGTGTACTTGAGATGAATGATATCCATAAATCATTTGATGATCTTCAGGTCCTCAAAGGGATTACTCTTCACGTGGATGAAGGTGAGGTAGTGGCTGTTATCGGACCTTCAGGCGGAGGCAAATCAACACTCCTCAGATGTGCTACAACACTTGAGACGATAGATGAAGGTTCAATCAGGATCGGCGGTATCGATCTTGATTACAAGAATAAGAAGACGCTTGCCGCGATCCGCGACAAATTTGGACTTGTATTCCAGAATTTCAATCTTTTCCCGCATTTCTCGGTCAGGCGTAATATCACGGAAGCGCTCATAAGCGTACACAAGATGTCAAAGGATGAGGCTAACAGTATCTGCGACAGTCTCCTTGATAAGATGGGACTTGCCGAGAAGGGCAATGCTTACCCGTGCAATCTGTCCGGAGGTCAGCAGCAGCGTGTCAGCATCGCAAGGGCGCTTGCCACGAATCCTGAGATACTTTTCTTTGATGAGCCCACATCAGCACTTGATCCCGAACTCACTGCCGGCGTGCTTAACGTTATAAGAGACCTTGCCAAGGAGAAGATGACAATGGTTATTGTTACGCATGAGATGAACTTTGCCAGGGATGTGGCTGACAGGATAGTCTTCATGGATCATGGTGTTATCGTTGAGGAGGGACCTGCTTCAGAAGTCATTAATAATCCCCGGAACGAGCGCACCAAAGCATTCCTGTCCGGCATAGGGAGTTAACCGGTGCCTCCGGGAATGGGCGGTCACATGGGCCGCAGCAGCTTCATGACAGCCGAGGAGAAGAGCAAAGTTCCCAAAGTCACAAAAGCTCTGCTCAAGAGAGTATTCTCTTATCTCAAACCGTATAGGTTCCAGCTTGGGCTTGGCGTTCTCTTGATCATTATTTCATCTGCATTAAGCACGATGCCTTCAATTCTTACCGGTAAGATAATAGATGACGGTCTTATCAAGCAGAATATGAAGGCTCTTGTTTTCTACATTCTGCTGTCATTCGGACTGACTTTGGGCGCCGGCCTTATCGGGGTAGCTCAGAACTTCATCAACACGTGGATCGCACAGCATACGACTTACGATATGCGCAATCAGATGTTCAGGCACCTGCAGACGATGAGCCAGAGATTTTTTACTTCCAATAATCAGGGCGATATAATCACGAGGATGACAAGTGACATTGACGGCGTTGAGCGTGTCATTACCAATACTTTCAGCAGTATACTGTCCAATTCGATAACACTTGTTGTAGCGCTGATCGCAATGTATCAGCGCAACTGGATACTTGCTACGATCGGTATCGTGATAGTACCGTTGTTCGCGATCCCGACGCGCAAAGCAGGTGAGAACAGATGGTCTCTGACACAGAAGGCGCAGGAGAAAAATGATGAGATCAACGGTATCCTCAACGAATCACTGTCGGTTAGCGGTCAGCTCCTCGTTAAGTTGTTCGGCAAGGAGAGATACGAGTATAACAGATACAGACACGCCAACCGTAAGATGATAAGGCTGAATATCAGGCAGAATATGGCCGGACGCTGGTTCTTTGTGATCATATCGACATTTACCAACATCGGTCCTATGCTCCTGTATTTTGTCGGCGGTCTCCTTATGATGAGATATGACAGTTCCCTCACAGTCGGTGACATAAGCGTAATGGTCGCATTGCTGTCGAGAATGTACATGCCGGTCAACAGCCTGCTCAATGTCCAGGTCGACTGGATGCGTTCAATGGCACTGTTCTCAAGGATTTTTGAATACCTTGATATGAAGCCGGAGATCGAGCAGCCTAAGGATGCAGTGAAGATTGCAGATCCCAAGGGCAATATCGTTTTCGATCATGTTTTCTTCCATTACGATGCGGACAGGCCGATCCTCAAGGATGTTTCTTTCGAGCTTAAGCCCGGCAAGAGTATAGCGATAGTGGGACCTTCGGGAAGCGGCAAGAGCACGATAATCAATCTTATCCCGAGGCTTTACGATGTTATTGAAGGCAGTGTTACTTTTGACGGCACGGATGTTCGCAGGCTCGATCTGAATGACCTCCGCAATTCGATTGGGATCGTGTCGCAGGAGACTTATCTTTTTAATGGTACGATAAGGGATAACCTGCTCTACGCCAAGGATGATGCCACTGATGAGGAGATGATCGAGGCATGTCGAAAGGCGAATATCTACGACTTCATCGCCGGTCAGGAGACGGGGCTTGATACTGTCGTCGGCAACCGGGGCCTCAAGCTGTCAGGCGGTGAGAAGCAGAGAATATCTATTGCCAGGATACTCCTCAAGGATCCGACCGTATTTATCTTCGATGAGGCAACTTCAGCTCTTGATTCTATCTCTGAGAGTAAGATACAGGAGGCAATAGACCCGATCATCAAGTCAAGGACAAGTATCCTGATCGCGCACAGGCTGTCTACGATTCTTGCGGCCGACGAGATCCTTGTGATCAAAGACGGTACAATTGCCGAGCGCGGCACACACAAAGAACTTGTCAGTGCCGGCGGCGTTTATCAGGAACTGTACGAGACACAGTTTGAGAAGGGCGTGCCGCAGTAGTGCACGCCCTTATATATATGTAATCAGTTATTATCCAGATATTTCCGTACCGTATCCGGCGCAGGGCCTCCGGTTAACGTTCTCTTATTGACGCAAGTCTCGAGCGAGATAGCATCATAGACGTCTTCATCGATGAGATCCGAGAACTGCCTGAATTCGTCAAGAGACAGCTTCTCAAGAGATGTATTATGCTCGATGCAGTAATGAACGAGCTTGCCGGATATCTCGTGAGTGCTCCTGAACGGTATGCCTTTGCGCACGAGATAATCAGCCAGATCAGTAGCGTTTGTGAATCCGCCGAGAGCAGCTTCTTCCATTCTGTCTTTGCGGATGGTCATTGTTCTCATCATGCCGGTGAAGGGAGGAAGAACTGCTTTGATTGTGTCAATAACATCAAATAAAGATTCCTGAACTTCCTGCATGTCTTTGTTATATGTGAG
>DFIB01000139.1:0-14162 GCA_002371375.1 Mageeibacillus sp. UBA3708
TACGGTGTAGGCGTTGAGCGTATCCTTCCCGTACACTCACCCAAGATCGATAAGATCGAGATCGTACGTAAGGGCCGTGTAAGAAGAGCAAAGCTCTATTACCTGCGCGGACGCCAGGGCAAGGCAGCTCGTATCAGAGAGAAGCTTTAATCTGTACAAAAAATGCGCCGTCTCCGGACGGCGTTTTTTTTTTGTTTTGTATCGAATCAGACACCGGCAACAGGTAAGCCCGACGGTATATGTAAAGGATCTGGTCTGCTCACTATATGACCTTTACATGAGCGTCGGATCGATCTGAGACCGCGGATCAAACAAACTATGCAATTATCAAGTTCCTGACTGTACGTCCGGAGTATCTCTTATCAACCTTCAGTATGGTATAATTATCTAAATTGTTTTTTCCCGGAGGCTTATATTGGAAGGCATCTGATCTGAAGTGTGCAAAAACAGTTAGACGGAAGATTCGGCAGGAAGCGGTTATGAGCAGAAAAATTGTAAAACAGATAATAGCATCAATAGTTGTTTTGTGCCTGACAGTATCAATGCTTCAGGCATCTGTTCTTGCCGATGACACATCAGGGCAGGATACGGTTACTTACATAAAGCGTTCCTGGAACGGCAGCAAGGTCGCAGAAGAGAGAATAGACTGTGATACGTATAATGTGATCACATCTGATACCGGTTCTCTAGGCAGCGGTGTCTATGTCGTCGGGAGCAATATTACGAACGGGCACAGGATAACTGTATCAGGCGATGCTGATCTGATCCTTCAGGACGGTGCAAGATTAGAACTGACTAAGGGTATTTATGTCGCGTCAGGCAGTACTCTTAGTATCTACGGCGGACAGGCTGATTCAGGACGTCTTGTGATCACATCACCCGGAGATGACAACGCCGGTATTGGCGGTGCTGACGGGCGTGTCAGCGGAAAGATTGTAATCCATGGAGGAGACATAGATGTTACGGGCGGTAACGATGCTGCAGGAATAGGCGGCGGCAACGGTAAGAATTCCGGGTTCGAGGAAATCACGATCTATGGCGGTAAAATCGATTCAAGTGCCAAAAGAGATGCTGCCGGGATCGGTTCAGGCTTTGAGAATAAATCAAAGCTCGGCAAGATTCTTATATACGGCGGAGAGGTTAATGCTACAGGCAAGCAGTACGGCTCCGGTATCGGAGGCGGTTATAAGTCCGGATTTGACGAGATAATAATATATGGCGGGGATGTCATGGCGACATCGGACGGCAGCGCAGGTATCGGAAGCGGAGCGTTCTGTGCTTGTCGCAACATAACTATAAACGGCGGTTTTATACAAGCATCGGGAAGAGGCGGTGCAGGCATAGGTGCAGGCTTTAACAGTGATCAGTCCGGGGTGATCGAGATCAATGACGGCGTGATAGAAGCTGCCAGTAGCGGAGGCACCAACGCTCTTCAGGAATTTGACGGCGGAGCAGGTATTGGCGGAAGCTATTCACATTCATCCGGGAAGATCATCATTAACGGCGGACATGTTTTCGCTTCTGCTGTAGCGGGAGCAGGAATCGGCGGCGGTGAAGGCGGCAACTGCGGCAATATAGAGATAAACGGCGGTGACATTTATGCCGTATCACGCAATTACGGTGCCGGTATAGGCGGCGGCAAGAACGGCGGCGGTGGCACCATAACGATCTCCGGCGGAACGGTAACAGCCTGCGGATGCGATTATGAATATGGTGTTATAGAGGCATGGTGCGATAACGGAACTGACATGGTAGGTATGAAGTACTATCAGAGCGTTGTTGCCTTCGTTGGAGACTTTTTTACCGGTGTGACCATCAGCGGAAGCTACAGCGGAGCAGGGATCGGCGGAGGATACAAAGGAAGCGGTGCTGCTGTTAGTATCAAGGGCGGTGAGGTTACAGCTCAGGGCGGAGATAATGCGGCTGCCATCGGACATGGACAGGGGAGCAGCAACAACGGAAGTTTTGTTCCGTATCCGACTGCCTGTGTATATGTTAACGGCAATTTGGTCGAGTGTTCTGACAGGATCTCCAAGGTCTCTTCAAGCAGTAAGGTAACCATTAGAGAATGTGAGCATGACGGATTTATATATACTCCGACGGCCGACGGGAGCGGACATGAAGGTGACTGCAAATACTGTGAGTATCATATCAGCAAAGAACCTCACGAGATGTATTATTATTCCTGCGATAAGTGCAAATACGTAGATCACACCTATCTTCAGTGGTACTCCGCAACTTTGTCAGGCGATATCGGAATGAACTTCCATGTATCGATCTCCGATGAAGTGCTTAATAATGACCTTGCGTATGCCCGTGTAACGCTTCCAAATGGTGATGTCAATGATATACCTATGAGCAGTATCAGAAATAATTACAGTGAATATGAAGGTGTCGGATATTATACTATAACCGGTCATATTGCCGCAAAAGAAATGACGGATTATGTGACGCTTCAGATATTCAGCGGAGATTACAGAAGTACGATCTACAGATTCAGTTTTGATGATTATGTGGTTCACATTATGAATAGCGTCAGCTCAGAGGAATGCTATAAGGCACAGCCTCTTATTAAGGCGCTTATTACTTACGGAGGGTATGTTCAGCAGTATTTCGGATATAATCTTGATAATCTTGCCAGTGAACATTATTTCAGTAACTTCCCGGAGCCGCTTCCGAAGAATCTTAATATAGAGCATGACGCTCCTGTCGTATATCAGCTTCCTAAAGGTATAACATTTGAGGGAGCAAGCCTTATCCTGAAGTCAGAGACAAAACTTGCGCTATATTTCAGAAAGAAGGGTAATGTAAATGCTGTTTTCAAATATAACGGACAGGATCTTACCCCTGTTAAGTCCGGCGGGTACCTTAAGGTGACGATAGATAATATCAAGGCTTATGATCTTGATAAGGATTTCACCATAAATGTCGGTGAAGGATACGTGACATACAGTCCGATGAATTATTGTCAGACGGTTCTTGCAGGCGACTATGACGATTCGCTGAAGAACGTTATTAAGTCTTTGTATAAGTACTATGTTAAGGCAGTAGAGTATTACGACCTGATCCACGGACAGGATAACTGATAAGGAGGATAGGTATGAGCAACAAGTGGCGGCAGAAGATACATCTGGAACCTGAGTACGGCTGGATCAATGATCCTAACGGGCTGTGCTATAAGGACGGAAAGTACCATGTATTCTTCCAATACACGCCTGAAGATGCTGACGGCAACGGTAAAAGGTGCTGGGGACATTTTGAGAGCGTGGATGATGCAAAGACGTGGACTTATACCGGGATTGCGGTCAAGCCGGATATACCTGAAGATAAGGACGGGGTCTTCTCGGGAAGTGCCGTTGTGAAAGGTGACGAGATCCATCTGTTCTATACCGGTAATGTGTCTGAACCCAGACGTGAAGCCAATCAGATCCATGTTATAACAAAAGACGGACGTACTATCGGTGAGAAGAGCGTAATACTGCGCCAAAGTGATTATCCGGACAGCTGTACCTATGATGTCAGGGATCCCAAAGTGTGGATCGAAAACGGGAAGTGGAAGATGGTGCTCGGGGCAAGGACCGGTGATAACAAAGGGTGTGTTCTTTTGTATGAAGCCGACGATCCTGATGACTGGCATTTTGTTAATCAGATGTCGGTCGATGATTTCGGCTATATGTGGGAGTGCCCGGATATGTTCAGTATTGACGGGAAGCAATTCATGAGTGTATGCCCGCAGGGACTGAAGCATGAGGAATACCGCAATCAGAATGCCTACAGTTCAGGTTATTTCAGGATGAATGATGACGGACTCGGCAGCTTCGAGGAATATGATTACGGATTTGATTTCTATGCGCCTCAGACATTTTTAAACGAATATGATGAGCGTATACTGATCGGGTGGATGGGAATGTGTGACACATATTATTCCAATCCGACATATAAGCTCGGATGGCAGCATTGTCTTACAATTCCGCGTAAGCTCTCTTTGACTGAAGATGGTCATATCAGACAGTGGCCTGTCATCAATCACGATCTGTACGGTAAGCTGGAAGAGAATCCGGAGAACAGAGTCAGAGATACGGAGCTTCCTTGCGATATCGTGGCGATGCTGAACGGCAATGAATACGAGATAAAGATCGATGATGCGGCCATAAGGTATATAGACGGGGTGCTCTATCTGGATCTCACGAGAAGAGATATCGGCACCGGGCGCGATGCTCGTGCTGCAAAGGTCGGAGAACTTAAGGATCTGAGGATCATCATTGACAGGACCAGCATCGAGATCTTTGCCAATGGCGGAAGGTATGTCATGAGTTCGAGATTCTATCCTTCGAAGGAACATGTCGGCATCGTAAGCCGCGGCGGCGGATTCCTTATAAGACAGATAGACAAGATGGAGGTAAGAGGCCTTGAGCAGTAAACTTGTGGCAATCGGCGAGGCCTTGATAGATTTTATCCCTTCGAACAAAGGGTGTTCATTTGATGAGGTGGAGTCGTTCTCTCCAAAGGTGGGCGGAGCTCCGGCGAATGTGTGTGCCGTATTCGCCAAGCTTGGGGGAAGTGCGGTAATGCTTACCCAGCTCGGTAATGACCCGTTTGGTCATAAGATAGTCAGGGAGTTATCGGATGCCGGTATCGATACGTCATATATTCCTATGACGGATGAGGCGAATACGGCTCTTGCTTTCGTGAGTCTGGATAAGGACGGTGACAGGACGTTCTCGTTCTACAGGAAGCCGTCCGCGGACATGCTGTACAGCTGTGAACAGGTTCCAAAGAGTGCCTTTGACGGTGCATATGCACTCCATTTCTGCAGTGTGTCATTAGGCGATTTCCCTATGAAGGAAGCACACATTAAGGCAATCGGATATGCTCGTGAGGCAGGCGCCTTGATAAGCTTTGACCCCAATCTGAGATTTATGCTGTGGGATGACAAAGGAGCCTTGCGAAAGGCCGTTCTGGAATTTATACCATATGCCGATGTGCTCAAGGTCTCCGATGAGGAAGTGGAGTTTATAACGGGCTGCGGGACTATAGAAGAGGCCCTGCCGCTGTTATGGGACAGAGGCGTGAGTCTTGTGCTTTATACATGCGGCAAGGACGGCATGCGTGCGTATACAAAGAATGCCTGTGCAAGTGTCGCGGCGCCTTCCGTTGAGGTGGTTGATACGACAGGTGCGGGCGATGCTTCCATCGGTTCTTTCCTGTGGAAGCTTGAACAGCTTGGAGTGAACAAAGACAACATCAGCGGGACCGGAGAGGACATCCTCAGGGAGGCAGCAGAATTTGCTGCAAGATATTGTTCCCTGAGTATTCAGCGCAAGGGTGCGATCCCTTCATATCCCGGTACGGAGATCCTGCAGCATGAGTGATAACAGGTCAAATATTAACTGGTTTCCGGGGCATATGCGTAAAGCTCTCAACCAGACTTCAGAGAACCTGAAGCTGGTGGATATTGTTTTCGAGACGGTAGATGCGAGGATCCCGTTCAGCAGCAGGAATCCTGAGCTCAATCAGATAATCGGCAGCAAGCCGCACATCATTCTTCTTAATAAGGCTGACCTGGCAGATCCGGATAAGACTAACGAATGGGTGCAGTATTATAAGAAGCAGGGCATAAAGGCGATCCCCATCCAGGCTAACCGCAAAGGAGGCATAGATGCTCTCAAGAAGGCATCAGAAGAAGAACTGTCGGAACTGCTTGAGAAAGCGGCAGCTAAGGGACGCACGGGACGTCCGATACGTGCCATGGTTGTAGGGGTTCCAAATACCGGAAAGTCAACTCTAATAAATGCCATGGCAGGCAAAAAGAGTGCCGTAACAGGTGACCGTCCCGGCGTTACGAGGGCACCCAAATGGATCAAGACTGATTCGAGATTCGAATTGATGGACATGCCCGGAGTGCTGTGGCCGAAGATCCAGAGCAAGAGGTCGGGTATTTGTCTGGTCGCGACAGGTGCTGTTAAAGAGGAGGTAATAGACGTTCTGGAAGCATCATACGAGACAATGAAGATTTTAAATGATCTGTATCCGTCGCTTATGAGCGAGCGTTATAAAGTCGAACTTCCTGCACAGGACGATTACGAAATATTCCAGGAGATGGCCCGTAAGAGAGGGTGTCTCATGAGCGGGGGAAGGATAGACGAAGACAGGTTCGCAAGACTCCTGCTTGATGACCTTCAGTCAGGAAGGATAGGCAGGATAACGCTGGAAGTCCCTGTTCTGAAGGAGAAGCAAAATGGCTAAGATAACACAGGAAATGCTGGAGGCAAAGTACGCCGAACTGAGCATATACGAGAACGGATACACCGCCAAAGGCTATAAAGCGATCGCGGGTATCGACGAAGCGGGCAGAGGACCGTTGGCAGGACCTGTCGTGGCTGCCTGCTGCATACTTGACCCGGCAAAACCCGTATATGGTCTTGATGACAGCAAGAAGCTCTCCGAGAAGAAGAGAGAAGCTCTTTTCCCGGTGATCAAAGAGAATGCGCTTGCTTATGCCGTCGTTGCGGTTGATGCCGGTACGATAGATGAGATCAACATACTTGAAGCGACCAAGCAGGCTATGAGAGAATGTGTAAGGCAGATATCGGACAGTATCGTTCCTGATCTCCTTCTTATCGATGCGGTAAAGCTTGAGGGTGTTGATCAGGAAGTAGTCCCGATAATCAAAGGGGATGCCAAGTCCAACTCGATCGCGGCAGCTTCGATACTGGCCAAGGTAACAAGGGACCACATTATGGAAGAATACGATGAGAAGTACCCCGGCTACGGGTTTGCGAAGCACAAAGGATACGGAACAAAGGATCACTATGCTGCCATACGGGAGCATGGAATGAGTCCTATTCACAGAAGAAGTTTTCTTAAAGTTATACATTGAGGGAGAACGGATATGAACAGATTAAATAAGTTACGGCTGCAGGTTATGGCTTTATTGAGTACATCTGCCATCGCGTTTACATCATTTGCCGTTATGGCGGAGGGTAAAGAAGCGTTCCCTATAGGAACTCCTCTTTACACGGGTGAGAATTTTGATGCTCACGCTGATGATAATCTGCTTACTTTCAGTAACGTCCCGGAAGGAACGGAAGCATACAGGATATTGCAATACCATGAAGTAACTTATTATCCTGCCAAAACGAACTGGACAGATAAGGCTATATCCCACAATGATAAGCTGATTACCCTTTTGGATACGGATCTCCTCAGTAATTATTCTTTCAGAACATTCAATGATTTCTGCATCCTCCGTGAGGAGGGCGTTAGGGAAGTGTATTTCGAGAGGACAAATGACAGTATCTTCCTGAAGTTCCCTGATAATGTGAGGTTGGTCTCTCCTTCTTCATCCAAGGGGACGGCAAGTTTTGATCCTAACCAGTATGCCTATGTTAAGTACTGTGAGTTTGAGAACGGATCTCTTGTACAAAAGGATGCCCCCGCGGGTAGTTTTGGATATGACCTTGAAGCAGATGTATCAAGATCTTCGGATCAGGATATCAGGATGGAATGGATCAATACCGATATTAAGCTCGCACAGGATTCATTTGTGTTCACAGGCGAACAGATCAAGCCGGAGATACTCGGTTTGAGTGAATATGTTGAGGGAACGGATTATTCCGTCACTTACGATGATACGTTCATGCCGGGCTCTCACAAGGTGACGGTAACTCCGCTTATACCGGGAAGGGTAACCGGAGTTGCGATGGAATTGACCTATACGATAACGGAGCCTTCCGGATACTGCGGAGATCCTGAAGAGAACATCAGCTGGGCGCTGGATCCGGAGAGCAGAACGCTGACCTTTAAGGGTTCGGGCGAGATAAAGGATTACTCATATTCCGGCAGGGCACCATGGGCATCAGTGAGTCCTTATGTCGAGAAGGTTGATATCGGAATGAATATTACGCGGATAGGTAATTATGCTTTTGCCGATTGTTCCGATATTGTTTCCGTCTCGATGCCCGAGAGCATTACGGATATCGGAGATTATGCTTTCAGCGGATGCTCATCTCTTGAGGAGATCACGATCAATCAGCAGGTAACAAGCATCGCAAGCACGGCTTTTACGGATTGTACGGGGATGAATGATATCTATTGCTATGCCCCCAGGTATGCATGGAAGAATGGTGCGTATTATTCCTGCTTCAAGAGGGAAGCAAAGACCGTGTGCCACCTGCCCAGATCACTTTACAATGAATATGCTCTCACCCCTCACGATTATGATCTGAACCTCAGTTATGACGAGGATGATTCTATGCAGACTGTTCGCATGTACGGTTATCAGATGTCACTTCGCGACGGACTGCTGAAAGTGGATTTCTATTTGGAAGACCTTTACAAAATGCAGACTGAGGCATGGGGATATATCCGTTTTACCGATGCTGACGGAAATGTTACGAAAGATGAAAAATATCATTTGGCCGGCTCTAGTGATAAAACTGTCGGTTATTTCACTTACTCCATGCCGGCCAAGAATATTAACGATCCTGTCAAGGCTCAGTTATTCAGCATGAACGGTGATGCAATAAGTCCCGAGTATACTTTCTCTGCAGCTGAGTATGCCGATTACATCCACAGTCATCCTTCTGATTTTGATGACGGTAAGTACAGCGGGCTTATTGAGGCTCTGTTGAGCTACTGCGCATGCGCTCAGAATGCCTTCGGCCATGATGCATATCCTATGGAATACTCTTATGTAAACGATTCATTCAGTCAGGATGAACTTGATCAGATCAAATCAGATCTGGCAAATGAGTATTCGGATTATGACATGGGTGATATCAAAGATATTTTCTGCGGATCAAGTCTCTTGCTCAAATCCGGAACATCCCTCAAGCTTTACTTTGCGAAAGACAGTGTAGAACTCTCCGGAACCGTTCCTAATGTCAGGATAGACAACACTGCATCATTGAAGTACACTTTCATTTATGTCGATAATATCAGCTGGTACGCGCTCGGACAGGACTTCAGTATCGGGCTCAGATCCGGGGATAAGGATTCAGAGATATCAGTATCTCCTCTGGTCTACTGTTACAAAGTGCTTGACGGTGATTACGACATCAAGGTAAAGAATGCGGCTGCATCGCTTTATAAGCTGTATCAGGAAGCTTATAGATTACACTGAATACTGACATAAGATGAATCGTAAAATGACATATTCCAAGAAATTCTTCGCGTTTATTCTCATAGCCGTAATGATAGCGTGCATTATACCTGTGCAGGTGTTTGCAGCAAAGGAAAACGGCTGGGAGAAGGATGGCAACGACTGGTATTACTATGAGGACGGAGTTGCCGTCAGGAATGCCTGAATCCCTACGATTAAGATTAAATGCTTGACAACAGAAGGAAATCACGCTAATATACACAAGTCAATCAAAGCAGAACTTTCCGTTCTCACCTCAAGCTTAGGTAAAGAGGTCACAGACTTTATTATTGCTGTAAGGCAAAAGGGTTGTTGTGAGAACGGATCGGAAGTCCGTTCTTTTTTATGTTTGGAGGTGAGTGAACATCGCTAAGGGGGCTGAAACGCAGATGGTAGGCGACGCTATCAAGTTTGCACAGGTCAGACTGATAGATGCAGACGGTAACATGATCGGCGTAGTGCCTATCGAGAAGGCCAGAGAGATGGCTGATGAAGCAGATCTGGATCTTGTATGCATCTCGACTAATCCTGATAATCCTGTGTGCAGGATAATGGATTACGGCAAATTCCTTTTCGAGAAGGGTAAGAGAGAGAAGGAAGCTAAGAAGAAGCAGAAAGAGACAGAACTTAAGGAAATTGGTTTGAAGCTCAATACAGATGTTCATGACATCGAAGTAAAGAGGAAGGCAGCTATAAAGTTCCTGTCAAACGGCGACAGAGTCAAGGTGAATATCAGATTCCGCGGCCGTGAGATGGCTTTCCAGGACAAAGGCTATGAAGTGATGAACAGCTTCGCCGAAGGTCTTGCAGAGTACGGAACGATTGATAAGAAGGCTAAGACAGAAGGACGCAACATGGTCATGTATCTTACGCCTCTCAAGAAGAAGTAATTAATAACAGGAGGACAGTATAATGCCTAAGCAGAAGACACACAGTTCATCAAAGAAAAGATTTAAGGTCACAGCAAGCGGTAAAGTGCTTCATAAGCAGTCATTCAGAAGCCATATCTTGAGCAAGAGACCTACAAAGAGAATGAGACATCTCCGTCATAGCCAGGTTTGTGCAGATGCAAACGCTAAGGTTATCAAGAAGATGATCCCTTACGCTTGATTAGAAGTTTTATCGTGATTAGGAGGAAATAAATATGTCCAGAGTAAAGAGAGGCATTCGTACAAGAGCACGTCATCATAAGATCCTTAAGCAGGCTAAGGGATACTGGGGCCACAAGAGCAAGCTGTTCAAGGTTGCTAACCAGGCTGTACTTAAGTCAGGTAACTACGCTTACCGTGACAGGAAGCAGAAGAAGAGAGATTTCCGTAAGCTTTGGATCGTTCGTATCAATGCAGCTTGCAGACTCAATGATATGAGCTACAGCAAGTTCATGGGCGGACTCAAGAAGGCCGGAATCGACCTCGACCGTAAGGTTCTGTCTGATATCGCTATTACAGATCCTACAGGCTTCACAGCACTTGTTGAGAAGGCAAAGGCTGCTATCTGATAACAGGTTATTGAGTTGGATAAAGAATGCCCCGGGTGGATGGTTCGCCCGGGGTGTTTCTTGTTTGTTGGATCGCGCGAAAGCTATAGTAATACTATGCCTGACCGGTCCGTTAACGGCAGACGCGAGAATCCTGTTTCCGCGAGATTTTAAGATTCTTCCGCAGAATTTGCGGAAAGATTTCTGATTTTTGCGGAATCCGCAGGATTTAAGATTTTTTCCGCATTTTCTGCGGAAGGATTGCTGTTTTCTGCGGAAACGGCGTGGGGGAGATATATTGACCGGTGAGTCACAACTCTGATTGCATGAGTGGCTTGATCATATAAGACGACCGGGGCCCACATCAACCTATCCGGCTCAGGTGGCGGTGTAAAACATACATTAGCGCGGGCGCGTACTCACATCTATCCACCGGATTCCGCTAATAACCAAAAGGGCCGGCCGCTGTGATCGTGTCACTTTGGCCGGCCCTTTTGGTCTTCATCAAGTTCAGCTGTTATCAGCCTCCGAGAATGGGCTTATCCGGGATTGCGTCTCCGCCTTCATCGGGTGTGTTCTCTGAGCTTGCATCATATTTTGCAAGGTTCTCGGGAATTGTTCCGGTTACGCTCTTGATAGCCTCGTCGATCTTTGCATATTCGTCAGATGCGAGTTTTGCAGCTGCTTCATCAGAGTCATTCTCGCCTGCGCTCTTGCCGCCGATAACGTAGATTACCAGGCTGTCGATCTTGTAGATCCTGCCGCCCTCAACTTTTGCAACGCCGAAAGGATACTGATGGATGTAGTGAACTGTCTGCTGGAAGTCAGCCTCACATGCCTTTACGACTTCGTCTGCGTAGGCTGCGTCACTGCACTTTGCGATAACTACCTTATCTGTATCAACAGAAGGGATCTCTGCCTGCTTGACGATATAGCTCTCGATCTTTGTCATATCAAGATCTGCGAGAGGCGTGAGGTAAAGATCATCTGCCGCAACTTCGACTGTCGACAGGTAATCTGCACCGAGCTTGCTTGCGATAGCAGCTTCAATGTCCTTAGGCTCTGCTGCAATTGCTGCTGACTGCCCGCTCTGTGAGCTCTGTGAGCTCTGTGCACTCTGCTCGCTCTGCGCGGAGCTGTCTGATGTTTGGGTTTTGGATGCGCATGCTGCCATTGATAATGCCATGCATGCTGCAAGTACGGATGTCATTACTCTTTTCATATCTATAACCCCCTTCGAGTTATTTGTCTTACGACACCTGCTAATTATCTCATACCGCCCCGAAATAATAATGAAACGAGTGTCACAACAATTGAGCCCTGTATGCTGTTTTTTTTGTTCAATAATCAGCCGCCGGATGACATTGGATGGCATTGCTGACATATTTATCCGAATAATTGCCCAAACTGTGTTATAATGCTACGCGTATAATTATTATAATAATAATGGAGTCATGCTCAGTGCACAGATATATTTTCAACAGCCGCGATATAGCAGCGTACATCAAATACTTCTCGGTGCCCCAGTATCTGGAGGTATCTTATATGCAGTATATCTTCAATCTCGGTCCGACGGTTCTGGCCGTTCCGCTCACGAGAGATTTTGAGTCGTTTAAGAAGGACGTTTACAGGGAGCTTTATTTCCTGTGGGCGAACGGATTTGAGGATGAGAAGAGCGATATAGCATGCATGATCGAGAGGGGACAGCTGACTCTTGTGTGTGATCAGGAATGCATCAACCTGGAATCATACATGAAGCTGATCACGCTTCACCTGATATTTACAAGGAGCCTGCCGTATGCAAATCTCAATTTCTACGGGCTTCCGCTGCAGCTTGGGATCAAGTGTGATTTCGCGATATATGAGCGCAATGTTGTGCTTATTACCGAAGCGCTGCAGCTCAAGGTAACGGACCGGTTCGGCAATCCTTTCGATCTGAATAAGGGCGTGCCGGATGAGCTGCTAAGGCTGTCGCTGAGCGATGAACTCAAGGATATGCTCAATGCCAGCGCAGACTTCAAGCAGGCGCTGAGGGAAGCACAGAAGGAACATATGAGAGAGCTTCGCGAGAATTCGCTGAAGGTTTTCGGTGATATGAATAAGAGAAGGGGAAGGACGTACAGGAGCCATCAGTCGGCGATAATGACTGCAAGGTCCCAGCGTGAGAAGAAGGTCGGAACTTCGCTTTACGACGGTATGAATATCAATCCTTCCAGCAACAGGCAGCCGAAGGGTGCGCCTGACATAAACAAAGCAAATACCAAAGGAGATAAGTAATGAGTAACCGCTACAGATTAGGACTTGATATAGGATCGACTACTATCAAGGTTGTTCTGCTTGACGGAGATGAGATAGTACACAGCGAGTACAGAAGACATCATTCCGATGTGTCGGGTCTTCTTAATCAGCTCTTCGAGGAATTGGACGCCAAGTATCCGGGGATCGATGTAAGTGTTACGATAACCGGTTCGGGAGGACTCTCCGTTGCTAACTGGCTCCATCTGAAGTTCATTCAGGAGGTCATGGCCGAGACAGTTGCAATCAACAAGTACCATCCCGAGACTGACGTTATCATCGAGCTTGGCGGAGAGGATGCCAAGATCACTTACATGCATCCGGTCCTTGAGCAGAGAATGAACGGCACATGCGCCGGAGGTACGGGTGCCTTCATCGACCAGATGGCATCGCTCCTGCAGACAGATGCTGACGGACTTAATAATTTCGCCAAGGATTACAGATCTCTCTATACCATTGCGAGCCGCTGCGGTGTCTTTGCAAAGAGTGACCTCCAGCCGCTGATCAATGAAGGCGCTGCCAAGGAAGACCTGGCTGCCTCAATATATCAGTCCGTCGTTAACCAGACGATAGCGGGCCTTGCGTGCGGCAGACCGATCAAGGGCAATGTTGCTTTCCTCGGCGGTCCTCTGTACTTCAATTCCGAGCTCCGCAACGCATTCGAGAGAACGCTGAGTGACAAGGTTGATTCATTCTGGATGCCTGATGAGGCGCAGATCTATGTTGCGTTGGGTGCAGCTCTGTCAGCCGACAGCGAGCCTGTCAATCTCAAGGAGCTTCTTGAGAGGTTCAAGAACAAGGAAGGATTCAAGCCCGATATCATCAGGATATCGCCTCTGTTCAAGGATGAAGCCGAGAAGAAGGCATTCTATGACAGGCATGAGAAGACATCCATTCCGGTTGAGGATCTGAGACGCCAGAAGGGAGCTTTGTACCTCGGTATAGACGCAGGTTCAACCACTACAAAAGCGGTAGTTATCAACAGCAACAAAGATATCGTCTATACATTCTATGAGAGCAATAAGGGCAACCCCGTAATGAGTGCCGTGAATATACTCAAGGACATTTACAGGAACATGCCGTCATCATGTCATATCGCTTATTCATGCGTAACCGGATACGGAGAGAATATCATCAAGGCTGCGCTCGGTGTAGATGACGGTGAGATAGAGACGATGGCTCACTTTACATCTGCCAAGTTCTTCTGCCCGGACGTCGATTTTATCATCGACATCGGCGGTCAGGACA
>DFIB01000139.1:14204-14425 GCA_002371375.1 Mageeibacillus sp. UBA3708
GGCGGTCAGGACATGAAGTGCATGAGGATAAGGAACGGCGTCATCGACTCTATCATGCTCAATGAGGCATGCTCTTCAGGATGCGGATCGTTCATCCAGACTTTCGCGCAGACACTGGGAATGGGTTCCGAGCAGTTCGCCAAGGAAGCGCTCAAGGCGACGAATCCAGTTGACCTCGGTACGAGATGTACCGTGTTTATGAATTCCAAGGTTAAGCAGGC
>DFIB01000016.1 GCA_002371375.1 Mageeibacillus sp. UBA3708
AGATACAGGTCGAACTTCGGCAGATAGAAGTCGGGTGAGAAAGCCATCGTGACATTGCCCTCGGCATCCCATTCGATGGGGAAAGTCTTCGGCTCGTACATCCACTCGATCTTATACATGTCGAGGATCCTGGCAAATTCCGCCTCGCTGTCGTTCTTGAATACCGGCATCTCGGACTGGTGATCGACTGACTTGTTCTCCAGAGTCTCCATATGTATGCGGGAACGCAGTTCTCTCTTGGCGGCCAGTGCCAGCACAGAATCGGCCATCTCCTCGACAGAGAGGTGGTCGGAGCAAAGAGTCAGGTCATACAGAGTCTGGTCGGTCAGATCGGCGTTATAAAGGGTGCTGACGAATCTCTTGTGCTTACGGTCTGCGAGAGTCAGTATCGTATCGGCTTCCTCGATGGAGATATTATCGGCTCTGGCCGTTCTCTGCGCGCGGACGTTGTCACTGGCTATAACTCTCACGCGTACCGCATCGGTCCCTTCGAGGACTACGGATGCACCCATGCCCAGGAATACCACATTATGCTTCTCAAAGGCCACTCTCCTGATCTCTTCCGCCAGCAGATCCTTATAGCTCTTGTCCGACTCGAAAGGGCAGTTAAGGTAATACTTGGGGCTCTCGGACAGCTTTGCCGGGATATTATCTCCCATCCCGCCGAAAACGCTCTGAACCAGGTCATCTCTCGTGACTACACCGGTTCCTGTCTTGTCAGCCAGATATCTGGCCAGTTCATCTCCCAGGCTGCCGTTCTGTCGGGATATCGTAATGACAGGCATCTAACAAATCCTCCGAGTGATTCTTTACTATATTATACTCCACACAAAAAAGATTATTGACAACAAAATTCCTATTGGTTATAATCTCACTTGCTGTCGAAGCACGCCGACTTAGCTCAGTTGGTAGAGCAGCTGATTTGTAATCAGCAGGTCGCGAGTTCGAGTCTCGCAATCGGCTCCAGATGATAACCCCGCAGACGAGGCGTTTGCGGGGTTTTTAAATAATATCTTTCGGGGGAGATATCCGTATGAAGAGAATTTCAGTTTTTTTGGCAATCGTCATCTGTCTTGCTTTCGCCGTGTCGTGTGCGGATAAAAACCGCGGCGGTGCAGGCGAAGCCGGCGGAAGTGTTACGGAGAGCAGTGCAGAGTCTTCTGATGTACCGGAAATTTCGGAGAGTTCTGCCACGCTGACTCCTACGCCGACTCCTATGCCCACGCCTGCTCCGGAGATCAAGGTAACCAGTGTGGTCGATGAAACTGTCAGTGGAAACGGATATGATTTCAAAAACAGGATTCCTGAGGTAAGCATATCCGGAGTGGATATGAGTGCTTTCAACAAGAGCATTAAGAAGGAACTTACGAAGTTGGCACAATACCATTATTATCCGGAATCGGATGAGCTTTTCGGTTCGGTAGTCGATTATGAATACTACATCGGTGACGGCTATATCTCGCTCATCTGTACATCCACATATCTGGATCATGAAGATACAGGGTATAAAGTGTACAACATCTCGACCGAGACAGGGAAGACCCTCTCATCCGCGGATCTGTTGAAGATGTTAGGTTTGAGCGAGAGCGATTTCCTCTCCAAGGCAAAGGATGCATATGAGAGATGGCGTAAGGCGTTTGATATCGTTTCCTCAAGCGATCACAAAAAGAATCTTAAGCAGCTGAAGATGGAAAAACTGACACCTTTCGTGTCCTCTGAGGGCCATCTCAGCTATGTCGGGTATTTCTATTTATCAGGCGGAGCGGGAGAGGCTTATTTCAGATTTGACACGGAAGCGGAGAATTAACCGTTCTGCTGCTTCCTGCGGTCCTTTCCCGAGCGGGCGTAGAACAGCTTCTTCTCCTCGTAAAGCATATCATCGGCTAACTTGTAGAGATCATCTACGCTGAGCTGCTCATCATTCTTGAGAGCATATCCGACAGAACACGAATAAGGAGTCTTGGCCACTTCATCCTTGATGTGCTTAATCAGGTCTTTGACTTCCTGTTCCCGGCTGCCCAGGCAGAAGATAACATACTCATCACCGCCGATGCGGTATAGCCTGTGGCTGTTATTAGATGCTTTCCAGAAACAGTCGGCCAGCGTCTTCAGTGCGATGTCGCCGGCAATGTGACCGTCACGGTCATTGATCTCCTTCAAGCCGTCCATATCGATTGCGACAACGGCGGTAATGCTGCTTCTGAATGAATCCGAATCGGAGTAATAACTCTGCCTGTTGAGGAGCTTGGTGAGCGGATCCCGCTTGGTATACTGCTGAAGCAGGAAAACATAGTACATCAGTATATCGGTCGAGAGCGTCAGATAGAACCAGATAGTCGCCCCCTCGTTGGTGAAGAGCGGAGCTACAAGGCACATGACTGACGTGACCAGGATAAAGCCGAGGATAATATAGTCTTCCTTCTGATTCTTCTTCTTCACGAAAAGGCAGTAGAACAGGTACACAAGATAAATAGCGTTAACTATGTATGTCAAATATCCCAGAGGACCGCGCTGGAAATGATTGTCCTCCGTCACGTAGAAGACAACACCTGTCGGGATCGAGACAAAGCATACCAGTGCATTGACTATCGACGGAATGAATATCCACTTGCTCTGCTCGGGATGAAGGATCATGATGGCATTCATGAGTACCAGTGTGACCAAACTGTAGTTCAGCGCTATGAAAACACACCGCGCTATCGTGGCCTGCGGAAGGTCTCCCAGATATGCTTCCACGTAGCACGTGACAGAATAGACAAGAAGCAGGACCGACGTAAGAAGTATACGGCGGACCATCCACCGTTCCAGATAGATATCAGTGGCAAGGATGATCATTACGGCTGCAAGCAGCACGACTAATCCAAGATTATCTGACAAATACTCCAGCAGTGACATTGGTTGCTCCTTTTATAAAGTATTTTTAATTTTATCACATTTATTACATTCTTTGCATAAAAAACCCCCTTTCCGGTTGGTTGATTCCGGAAGGAGGTATTACGGTCCTTCGGTTGTCTTACCTCATTGCAGCCTTATGTGGTCGGTGCTGCAGGATCGGGTGTCTTATCCTTTTGGGATTTGCTGCTGACGGGTTCGGGATCTTTTATAACAGTGTAGTCAATGAACAGGATGCATATACCGGTATCTCTGTGATACTCGATGTAATGGCCGTCAGGCGAAGTGATCCTTCTGACAACTCCGTCATCGGTTCCGGCAGGAATCTGATAATCTTTTGATACCGGAGAGAAATCATTGCCGTAAATATAATTGTTCACCGAGCTCGTATAGAGCATGATGCTGTTGAACTGATCCTCTGTCATGCGTATGAAGTAATACTCATTCGTGAGGACGTCACCTGCTCCGTCATTTACCGTGAGTTCCGCAGATATTCCGTCATTGAAATATTTGATATCCGAGCTTCCTTCCGGAGGGTCGATCAGCGCGCAGCCGCACATAGCATATCCCATATACTCAAGGCTGCAGAGTGAATAACCCTTGGCGTAGAGCTGTTTGGCATATTCGCGTACTCCGTAATCCTGAACATCTTCGGGTTTGAGAGGAATGTATCCGCCGTTCTGGAATTTGTCTGCCGATTCGAAATGGCAGTTCGATATGAACTGTGATCCGTCACCGTCATCTACCCAGCCGGAGCGGTCTATACCGTCAGACGGCCGGGAAGTCTCTGATCCTGATGATTCAGATTTTTCAGATACTTCGGTCGTATCCCCGGATTCCGCGCCGGCGGTGTCGTCGATCGTCCTCTTTGTACTGCATCCGGCAAGCAAAAAACAGCCTGCCAAGAATGCAGCGATTAATCTTCTGCTTTCCATACAATCTATCTCCTTTCCCAAGTGTGTTCATGGTATCATATTTGTGTCAGTCTGATACCGGTTAAGTGTGTCATTGTTGTGGTAATATATCTGCGGGAGAGGATCAATGTGGCAGTTCATATCTGATAACAGTGTGAGTTTGATCATTGTGGCATTTGGTATTCTTGCCTGGATCATTACGATAGGCGCTGCTGTCTCGAGCAGAAGAACGGGACACTATGTGTCGGGTATTCCCGGAGTCGGAGGCATACTTATCATCATAGGATTTCTCACTTCATCCGCAAAGTGGCTCGCCCTTGTTGGACTTCTGGATTTTCATCTGCTGTATTTTATCTTCCGGGTGATTCCTGACATCATTCGTGTGACGATAGATGAACGGCGTTATATCCCGCCGGAGGAATTCGACGGCGGAAGAGTCATTGAATACAGCAATTTTAACAAGGAGTTTGAGGTGATAAAGTGTCCTCCGGATCAATACGGCGGTTGTGAGATCCACTATATCAGCCGGTATGTGATAATCAGCAAGGACGATGCCTTTGTGCTGCTCAAGACCAAGATAAACACAAGAATCATCGAGAGAGTGACATGCAGGAGCGTCAAGGAGTGCAGAATGCATGCATCGGATAAGGCCAAATGGGTGAGCAGGCAGGCGAATGAATAAACAGGCTAATAGTATGATACGCGGTACTGCCCGACTGATAGGAGAGAATCTGAAGGCTGTTCTTCCGTTTCTTTTTATTTACCCGGTCTTCAACATGATCGCCTGCTCTGTCGCTGTTAAGCTGCTTATGAGGCTTGCGGCCGGTATTTACGGGGTCACTTATATCGGACAGGATAATATCCTCGGCTTTATGAGGGCGCCTTCAACGGTTGTGATCCTGCTTATCCTTGTGTTGCTGATCTCGCTGTCTCATGCGGCGGGTATCGCGGGATTGGTGTATGCCTACACTATGCGGGTGGCCGGCGCGTCAGCGGGACTTGCTTCAATGATTTTTGCAGGACTCAGGACAGCCGGGAGGAGTCTGCTGCCATGGAACTGGACATTGGTTCCGTTGGTCATTGTGCAGACTCTGGTTCAAGCATTTATTCCCACGTTTGTCTTGAAATATTTCAATGCTCTCTTTACCCCGGGCATTATACATTATGCCTTATTTGCCGGTTTGTTAATGGCGGAGATGCTTTTTGTTTTCGCGATGCACTTCTATGTCATCAGGGAGTGCAGTTTTACAGCGGCGTGCCGTGAGAGTCTCAGGCTGATCCGGGGCAGGTTCTTAAAGACTGTTGCCTGGCTGGCAGTATTCCCGGTCCTGCAGTTCTGTGTCAACATATTGTTGTCAGCCGCGGCACCTTCTGCTGCAGGAATATACAGGGCTGTCATGTCAGTGCTGGCGCCGGGAGTAAATATTGCGGTGCTGACGCGTCTTTTTGCGGATTATATTGAGAAGGACAACAGACAGATCGACCTCTCCCGCGAACCGTTCGCGAACCACGGGAGGAAGCCGTGGAGCGTATTTGTATCAGCGGCGCTGATCACTGCGCTTATCTCTGTGTACTTTGTTCAGAACGCTCAATTATGGAAGCAGGCAATGACCAGCCGGGAGTATCCGGTGATCGTGGCGCACAGAGGGGATTCAGCCAATGCGCCGGAGAACACGTATCCCGCATTCAGGCTGGCTGCGGACGGGAGAGCCGAATGGGCGGAGCTGGATGTTCACCGGACGAAGGACGGGGTGATAGTAGTCTGCCATGACGAGAATCTTAAGCGGATCAGCGGGGCGGATGTTTTTGTTCATGACCTGACTTACGACCAGATAATGAAGCTCGATGTGGGGTCCCGTTTCTCGAAGGATTATGAGGGGGTCAGGATCACTACTCTTGATGAGGCACTCAAAGTCCTGCGTAACATGTTCGTCCAGGTGGAGATCAAGCCGGAAGATATGGCTGAGGGGATAGAGGAAGATGTCCTCGGGATAATCAATGCAAACAACATGCACGATCAGACAGCGATACTCTGTTTTGAGCCCGGACCTCTTGAGCGCGTGAAAGAGATAGATCCCTCTATGAAGACTATCTACTGCATGTCTCTGGCGTGGGGGAGCGTAACAGATTTCCCTTATGCGGATATGTTCAGTATAGAAGTAAACAGCATAACAAGAGAACTCGTGGCGGAGATCCACGAACGCGGCAGCATTGTTTTCTGCTGGACTGTCAATGATGAGGATTCGCTTCAGAGGCTTGTCGACTGCGGGGTCGACGGCATAGTAACGGACGATCCGGCGCGCATCAGAAGCGCTCTCCATGAGACAAGCCGCGGAGGCGGATTTACGGGAATACTGAGGTACTGTTGTTCTTTGATGTTCCATGATGGTATAATTCCCGTATGAGTGCTCATCAGGATTTAACGGCTGCGGCCCCTTCTCTGAAGAAACGTGATGATTTCTGGGATATTATCCGCGGACTGCTTATTTACGGCGTTTTTATCGGTCATGATATCGGAGGATGGGATTTTATTGCCTGGGATTACATGTTTCCGCCGGACAGCTTCTTCTTCAACAAATGGATCATCGTCCGCAGTGTGATCAATGTCACCGTGCCTGTGTTTATTTTCGTGTCGGGATGCATGGTCACGAAGAAGTATTTTAGCAGGCTCAGGTCGTACTATGTCAGCAGGACAATAAGGCTTATGGTTCCTTTTGCCATCTGGACATTGATCTATTCGGCACTCGAGGTATTTGTCTACCACAATAAGATAACGGTGATGAGCGTGCTGCTGGGAGTGAACGGCATACAGCTTTACTATCTGCCGGTAATGATGCAGCTCGTCT
Source organism: Mageeibacillus sp. UBA3708 (assembly GCA_002371375.1). Classification (GTDB taxonomy): domain Bacteria; phylum Bacillota; class Clostridia; order Saccharofermentanales; family Saccharofermentanaceae; genus Saccharofermentans. The sequence continues at coordinate 6,653 of DFIB01000016.1, forward strand.
TACTGTCGCCTCTCTTCTTCAAGCTCAGGAATAAGGAGCTGGCGCTCATCATAACGCTTGTGATCAATCTCGTAAACAACATTTTCCACGTGATCTATAAATTCAGTCAGGGCGTAAGATTTCCAAACGAGATGCTCTATGCGACAGGCTTTATTTTCTTCTATGCGCTCGGGATGTATTACCGCAATACAGACGGGCGGCTGCTGAAGAAAATCACATTCGCACGGAGTATATATCTTGCGGTGATAGGACTTGAGATCTACATGATCACTTCATACATTTCGCTCATGATCACGATGAATCCGATAATCGCCGTCAGCTTCGTAACTGTCGGATCGCTTATTTACTCTTCGTTCGTAATCTTTTTTGTGATCAGGCTGAGGGAGAGATTGAGAGATTATGATTTCGGAAAGAATGTCATTTGCCGCGGACTGCGGTGGATAGGGAGACATTCGATGGATTTCTTCCTTGTGCACTGGGTTTTTGAGAATTATATTAAGATGTGGTTCATCTATAATGTTGACCGCAATCTGAATATCCTGTCAAATGCGATAACGATAACTGCGACGACTATATTGTGCTGTATCTACGCGCTGTGCGCCGATAAGGTAAGGCACTTCTGCAAGGTGCGTTGGGGCAGTAAGATAAAGATAAAGACCTGACGCGGATATCTCTCTGCCAGGTCTTTGTTATGTCCGTCTGAATTATCAGGATTATTATTCCAGAGGTGTTGTGAGATGTGTGAAGATGCCGAGCTTCTGCTGCATATCACCGATGATCTCAACTGACTTGTCCAATGCTTCGCGTTCCTCGTCAGACAGGGGAATGTCGATCGTTCTCTCGATTCCGTCAGAACCTACGATACAAGGCATCGAGAAACATACATTTGCCCACTTGCCAAACTGGGGACCCATAAGATGTGCGACGGGTACGACGCCCTGCTGGTCGTTCATGATACGCTCTGTGATATTGGATACTGCCATTGCCACACCGTAGAATGTTGCACCCTTGCCCTTGATTATATCTGCTCCGCTCGTCTTAGTCAGCTCAGCAATGTGAGTGCGGTCGAGAGTGATGCCGGACTGCTTCTCATAAACAGAAAGGGGGATACCTGCGATGTTTACGGCTGACCAGATAGGCACCTGGCTGTCACCGTGCTCGCCGAGGATATATCCGCTTATATCTTCAACGTCAACATGAAGTGCTTCACTTATGAAATAACGGAATCTTGCAGAGTCAAGAGATGTTCCAGAACCGATAACCTGGCCTCTTCTCAGACCTGTCTCCTCAAGAACAGCTGCTGTAACAACGTCAGCAGGATTGGTTACAACGAGGATCAGGGGATTGTCGTTATATTGCATGATCTTGCGTGCGATGTCACGTGCAATGGCAACATTTGTCTGACCGAGCTCGAGTCTTGTCTGACCCGGCTTCCTGCCGAGACCTGCAGTGATGATGATGAGCTGGGCGTCCTTGCACTCGTCGTAATCACCTGTCCTTACCCATACCTGACGGTAGAAACCCGTACCGTGCGCGATATCAAGAGCTGCGGCACCTGCTCTCTGCTGATTAACATCGATCAAAACTATATCATTTGCCTGCATACGGACCATGAGTGTATATGCAATTGCTTCTCCAACGTTACCTGCACCGATAACAACAACCTTGCTCTTCTGGTGAAAACCAACAGGTTTACGAAGACCTTCAATCATAACTTGCCTCCAAAAGTACTTAAAAAATAGCGTAAACATATCGTAGCAAAAAGGATTTATGCAAACAAGAAAAATTATTAACGCTTTTTGACTAAAATTTCGTATTGATATTCGAAAGATTTGGTGATAATTATTTGTAATGCGCAAAAATATCGACATGCTCAACGGTTCATTGTGGGATAAGATACTTTTATTTGTGATCCCGCTTGCTGCAACTACCATGTTGCAGCAGCTTTTCAATGCCGCGGATGTAGCTGTTGTCGGCCAGTGTGTAGGCAAGGATGCAATGGCGGCTGTCGGAAGTAACAGTGCCATAACGGGCCTGGTAGTCAACCTTTTCTCGGGGATCGCCCTCGGCGCCAACGTAATAATAGCGCGCTTCATCGGCCAGGGTGAATCCAAAGACATAAGCAGGACGGTGCATACATCCGTCGTGTTCTCGGTCATAAGCGGAGTCTTGATGGCTCTTGTCGGCGAGACAATATCACGCCCGCTATTATCGCTTTTGGGAGTGCCGGATACTGTTTTTGACATGGCCCTTACTTATCTCCGGATATTCCTGGCCGGTCTGCCTTTCGTTCTTCTGTATAATTTTGAATCTGCGATATACAGAAGCAGGGGAGATACAAAGACGCCTCTTATATGCCTCGTGCTGTCGGGAATAGTGAACGTGGGCCTTAATCTGTTGTTTGTTATTGTTTTCAATATGGCTGTAGCCGGAGTTGCACTGGCAACTGTGATCTCGAACGCTCTCAGCAGTATCATACTGTTCATAATGCTGATGAAGCGCGATGATGACTTCAGGATCAGCATTTCCGGCCTCTCGATCGATCTGAGGCTGCTCCTTAAGATCCTCAAGATAGGACTTCCCGCGGGTATTCAGGGCAGTATGTTCTCGATAGCAAATATTATTATCCAGTCAGCCGTCAACAGTCTCGGACCGGTTGTGATGGCCGCGTCATCGGCTGCCTTTAATATTGAGATCATGGCATATTACTGGGTCAATGCTTTCGGGCAGGCAACGACCACATTTATCGGACAGAATTACGGCGCAGGCAATATCCCGAGATGCCGGAAGATATTCAGATTATCGCTCCTGATGACCTGCGGAACGACTATGTTAATGTCATCGATCATCATGTTCACGGGCCCATGGCTGTTGTCATTCTTCAACGGCGAGCCGGAAGTGATCGAGCTCGGAATGATAAGAGTTACGGCAATAGTGGGATTTGAGGTGATCAACGCGCTTGTTGACTCCTCGTCAGGTGCAATGCGCGGATACGGGAGGTCTCTTGCTCCGGCAATCCTGTCGCTTATCGGAATCTGCGGTCTGAGAATAGTGTGGGTATATACTGTTTTTGCTGCCGATCCGTCATTTACAAGCCTGATGGCGGTCTATCCCGTCAGCTGGATCGTTACGTCAACAATGATATTTATTGCTTATTTTATTCTTATCAGGCAGGTGTCTTCTGCGAAGAGCACTTATCATCACGCGCTGTAACAGAACGGTGATTCTGTGCATGATGTGTAGTCATCCGGCCGGTAATCTGTGTGAGTAACCGTCGACTGTGTATTGTCGTGCCCCGCAGCACCATATGTCAGACCATATTATTCCCCCGTTCTGTTGGTTCTTCACGGAATCAGTGGGAATTGGTGTCTGATGTCTGACTTGAGTTCTGACTTGAGTTCTGACGGGGCAGTATACTGCTCAATGTACGCTGCCGACATTGAGCTTTACTCTGCATGTCCAACCGGCTTATCCGTTGCGGTTCCTGGGGGGGGGGAGACGAATCGTTCACGAATGTATCTACATTCCTGCACTGAAATGTTTGTTTTTCAGCAAACATGTTCCGGTAAAGCCGGATTCGTGGCTTGCAGTTCCACGCTGGAGGAACGGGTAGGGGCAGCGGCAGCGGAGAATTTCGGTTTTGAAATGTATACGTAAATGTTCAAGCCGCTCATACGATCAGATTTAGCTTCATTTACTGTTTCCGCAAGATCCAGAGATTTTTCCGAAGAAATTTCGGAAAAATTTCAGATTCTTGCGGATTCCGAAGGATTTAAGATTTCTTCCGAAGATTCTTCGGAAGAAATGCCTTTTTTCTTCGGAAACGTTATTGATAGATGTGAGTGAGCAGGAGATAACAAGCAGTCCATGCCGATCCGGCCACCCAAGCCACCACCTGTGAAGCCCGCTCGTGCTCAAAGAAGTTCCGGGGCAAGTCTTTGAGCTGTCACGGAATGATTCTGTGAATAAAGTAATCTGCTGGCTCGATGATCGGTGGTTAGAACGACAGATGACAGCAGGGCTGAGGATGATGTTTCCGCAAGATTTTAAGATTTTTCCGCAATATTTGCGGAAAAATTTCAGATTCTTGCGGAATCCGCGAGATTTTAAGATTTTTCCGCATTTTCCGCGGAAGACTTACCGTTTTCTGCGGAAACGATATTACCGGGGCGGTCTGGCCGCCCGGATCCTGAATCAAGCAATGGCTTCCTTCTATCCGACAGGCGTCCCTCTCTTCCTGCGGACACCTCTTCCCTCAAAGACCAAAACCCTGCCCCGGAACACACTCACCCCATTTTCTTAATATAATTTAAATTAATAGTTGACATACAAAACTTTCCGAGTAAAATATACAGTGCACTTTAATGCCGTACTATGCCCTGAAGGCGGGAAAGGTCCGATGATAATGGACGACAGCTTACTTAAGCAACATATATTTTCGGGGTGCATGGTCTGTGTTTAGTGTGATACTTTGATACAAAGGCAGGACATTAATGGCTACAAAGCAAGGTATGTGCAAGAACTGCGGTTCTCTGATCATTTTTGATGACAGGAATGAGAATTGCGAATGCATCTTTTGCCATTGCATTTTTCCGGGTGCAGAGGCGGTTAAGATACTTGAGAATCCGGATGATTACACTTTCGCGAATGAGGAGATAGCTGAGACCTCGGAATCCACACATTTTTACGCTACCAAGGTGAACCCTGACATGATCGAGTCCGCCGTGGCACGTGACAGGGCCATGAAGGCTAAGGAGGATTCGGGATCCATCAAGCCGTCTGATTTTGAGATCTCGCCTAATGATGTCAAGGCTCCGGCGAAGCTTAAGGCTATACTTATCGGTGCAACGGCATTGCTGGTTATCCTGATCATTGCGGTCGCTTACCCGTTCTATAATTCGAGGAAGAAGCTTAAGAAGGAGATATCTGAGGGCATCTCCGTACTCAATGAGATCGTCAATATCGACACATCTGCTGACGAGGCAGGCAATGCAAAGGGGTATACGATCTACGGGCAGTCATGCCAGTTCATAAAGCTCGCAGTTCCTTCGCAGATCACAGAAGATAAGTGCAAGCAGCTGTTTGAGAAGTACACTGACCTTCGCGCAGAGAAGGCGGATATCACATCTGATAAGATGAAGGGCGTCACAATGGAGATTTTTGTCAGCAACGGAATCTATGAGGTGACAGGAGAAGGTGGAGTTATCAGTGTTGCTTTCACCGAGGATGCACCTGTTGCGGCACCTGCAACGTCGGATGTGGCATCAGAGGCAACAACGGAAGCAACATCAGAGTCGAAGTGACAGGGAGATTATATGTCAACAGATCTTAATTTAGCTATTGAACAGATGAAGCAGAAGGCGGAGAGGAATAACAAGGTCCTCTCATCAAGCGATTTGGATGCGATCTCCAATGATTACGACATCATGCCTGATGACATGGACAGGATCACGAACGAGCTGGAGAAGTCCGGATACAAGATCGAAGATCTCTTTCCGGATGCTCTTGTCCTCGACGGAAGGGAGGACGAGATCCCGGTTGATGACTCCGTCAGAATGTATCTCAAGGAGATAGGGAAGATCGAGCTTCTCAAGGCTGACGAGGAGAAGGAGCTTGCTTCCAGGATGGCAGAAGGCGATGAGGAAGCCAAGAACAAGCTCATCGAATCCAATTTGAGACTTGTGGTATCCATCGCGAAGAAATACATGAACAGAGGCTTGTCTCTGCTCGACCTCATTCAGGAGGGCAATATCGGTCTTATCAAAGCTGTCGACAAGTTCGATTATCAGAAAGGCTTCAAGTTCTCCACATATGCCACATGGTGGATCCGCCAGGCGATCACCAGAGCGATTGCCG
>DFIB01000028.1 GCA_002371375.1 Mageeibacillus sp. UBA3708
AAGCTTTCCGTGAAGAACCAAAAAATGGGGAATAATAGCTATATTTCCCCATTTCTCTGAAAAATCAGGCAGGAATTTTGATTTTATGGGGAAGTTTATAACTGACCGGTTGATGATGGTCCCGGGCGACCAATATGACCAAGTTACTCACGTCACTCTGTGAAGCCCGCAGCTGCTTGCGAGCGGACTTCCGCAGGTATGCCGGACACTCCATCCACTCACGCAAGCTCAAAGCCCTGTTCCGGAACTACTTTGAGCACGAGCGGGCATGCACGCAAAGAGTATTGCACTCACTTATACCCGCGAAGTGCGACTGAGTTCCGGGACAGCGGCTTTGAGCTTATCTGATATTCTTCCTTCTATTCTCTATCTCGATCAGCCTCATCTCAAAATCCTGCTTGTTCTTGTGGACCATCGTCTCAAGTATGAGTCCGGCGAAGAACGACAGGATGCCGGCGATGGCTGCGAATCCGCAGACGATGAGGGTCGGATAATTGGGAACGAGACCCGTCTTGATAAAGGTTATAAGGACAGGGATGAAGAACCCTACCGCCAGTGCCATCAGGACAAAGGACATGATCCCGAAGTATGCCATCGGTTTATATGTTCTGAACAGCCTTGCAATGGTGCGGAGGACCTTGAATCCGTCAGAGTACGTGTTGAGCTTGGATTCGCTGCCCTCGGGCCTGTCGCGGTACTCGATTATCACGTTCTCCATGGACATGTTCTTGTCGATGGCGTGAATGCTCATCTCCGTCTCGATCTCAAAACCTCGGGACAGAACCGGGAACGACTTGACGAACTGGAAGCTGAAGGCTCTGTAGCCTGTCATGATGTCTTTTATGTTGCTCTTAAACAGCGTGTTGATGAATGCCCTGACCATGCTGTTGCCGAGATTGTGGAAAGGCCTCTTGTTCTCTTCAAAGTAAGTGGACGACAATCTGTCACCGACGACCATGTCGACCTTACGGTCGAGGACTTTGGATATCATCTCGGGGGCGAACTCCGCCGGGTACGTGTCGTCTCCGTCGACCATCAGATAACACTCCGCGTCGATCTCGCGGAACATGCGGCGTATGACATTGCCTTTGCCCTGCTGGTGTTCATATCTGACGACGGCGCCGGCATCCTTTGCGATCTGCGCCGTGCCGTCTGTGGAGTTGTTGTCGTAGACGTAGATTACGCTTCCCGCGGGGAGAACCGCTCTGAAGTCTTTGATTACTTTCGCTATGGTCTGTGATTCGTTATAGCATGGAATCAGAATTGCAACTTTGTCCATGTACACCTCTTACGGAAGAAGCCTGTCAACGGGTGAATACCCTGAAGTCTTCTTGAAGTTACAGTTACATTCGAACAGGCCGAGGCAGTCCGACGGATCGACGAATGCAAAGTTGATCGTCTCTATCTGTTCTCTGCTGATCCTGGCAGAGAGCAAAGTCATCTCCTCCTCATGGCCTGTGGCAGTGTTGATAACTGTATCACATGCATGGATGAGGACGGTCTTTACCGGGAGCAGCGCGAAAGCGTCACGTGCGACCCTCAATACGGTGCTTGCCACATAGTCCTGAACAATATCATAATATGCCGCTTTGCCAAGTTCCTTCTCAGATAGCTTGCCGGCAGCAGTAAGCGAATAACCGACTGTGGGAACGACCTCTTCCGACTTCACCTGGAACTCAACCTCGAGAATATCAGGATCATCAGTTCCTACCAGGAAATTACTTCCGTACTCCGTAAGATCCTCAAAAGGGTTGAATGCTCCGATAACTTCGAGATAAGCGGATGTATCGCCTGACAAAACTCTGTCAGCGAAGTTGACGAGGCCGGTCATGTCAGCGGGAACATTGCCTGCCCTGACCTTCTCCCAGTCCACCTTGCCGTCTGATGCCTTGTGCACGCTCGTGATGGCTTCGATGAGAGCCTCATAATCGGCAACTGTCTGCTTAGCCTGCTCAAGTTCGGCAGCCTTAGCCTCTTCTGCCTCCTGACGCGCCTGTGCCCTGGCAGCGATGGCTGCATCATCCTTCTTGGGAGAAGCAACAGCTTTCTTACCGGAAGCGTCATTCTTTTTATCCTTACCGCCAAACAGGGAGCTTGCCACATTCTTAACATTAGCCGTCTTCGTATAGTAGACGCCCGTGCCCGGGATGCCTACCGTCGTTCTCGACTGTCCCTTGAGATTGATGCTCTGGCGAAGTCCTGATTTACCGAATGATATTGACGGGCCCGATTTGCTGAGATTCAGCTTAAGTCCTTTACCTATCGATATTGATTTACGAAAATTAAGTCCCATAGTGACCCTCCTTAGCTGTCGCTGTTGTTATTCTATCACACTCTCACGGAATTATATCAATCCCCTGTGTTGCCGCCATAGCACCGAAAATAATACACGGTAGCAGTACGATTATTGTATTTCTGATTTTCCTGAACAGATATACCTTCTTCTCCTTGTCGCTCAGTTCCTTGACCTTCGGGACCTTAAGTATAAGAAGCACCAGTTCCGCTGCAAGGAAAATGAAATAAGCATTGATTATAAACAGATAAGCTGCTTTGAGGAACATATCCCATCTTCCGTTCGCGATGGCGAATCCGCATGTGCACAGAGGCGGCATGATGGCCGTGGCAATAGCGACTCCCGGTATGACATTTGTAACCTTATCCTTACGGGTGGAACCGATTATTCCTGCGATTCCTCCGAACAGCGCTACGATCACGGCAAATCCCGTAGGCTCCGTCCTCGCCGCAAGTTCACTCGTAACTTCCTTCACAGGGGATAACAGGAAATACACGGTCGAGGTCATCAGACTTATCAGGATCTGCATCATAAATCCCAGAGTATGCCGTTCGATCACCGTTGTGCTTGCAATTGCTGTTCCGTAGGCGATTGCAAGAATTGACCCCATCAGCGGGGATATAAGCATGGCACCTATGATAACTGCCACGGAATTCGTATTGAGACCCACGGAAGCTATCAGGATCGCGCATATCATGACAACCATATTGGTCCCCGTAACTTTGCCGCCGGCAAGAAGTCTGTCTCTTATCTCTTCGTAGCTTGCGGTATCTTCGCTCAGAGAGAACATCGACTTAACGACTTTGCTCATCGGGACTTTGTCGCCGCGCATGTACCTTCTGAACTGTTCGAGACCCAGCCTGTCATTATTATTGTTGCCGGAAGGTTTATCTGACATCTGCAATCCCCCGAGTGATGACATATGTTTCTTATGTATTAACTTTACTATAAAGGGGAATTTTTTTCGAGGCGAAATTAGAGTATAATAATGCAATGATGAATAACGACAACACCATTTTTGTGACACTGAACAAACTCGTTGATTTCGCGAGATTCGCGACAGACTGGAACGACATTGCCGCCGACTGTGATGCGGATCCCATGGCGGAATGTGAATTTGAAGGGACATATCCTCTGACGCTCGAAGACGTCAAAGAGGCGCTTATCTATGTCCGCGACGAGAAGGTGTCCAACGATAAGTTCCTGATGGGATGGTGGTTCCCGCTCGTGCTCAAGTGCGATGAGGCGCTCATGATCCGTGATATCTTCACCGCCCAGTCAGCCCCGTCGGGAAGCATTGAACCGGTCCTTCCGCTGACTGATGACGATATGCTCGTATATGTTCTGGACTGCCTGGCGGATTACAGTAATTCAGACCTTGCCAGGAACGGCAATGAGCCGGTCACCGAATATCTTGACATAGAAGCGCTTCTTGATGAGATAGAGACTCACGAGGAAGAGACCGAGCTTCCTGCGGAGTCGCGCCACTTCTCCGAGCGCATGAGGGAGAGATTCATCATGCAGCTCGATAACGACATCCTTCTCCGCGACAGCGACGAGGGAACGCTGAAGCTGTGGAGGAAATTCACTGACGAACTGGCGGAGAGCGGCAACTTCAATGCCATGAGGATCAAGGCATACGCATGCTACGGCGGCAACAGCGTGTATGAATGTGACTGGCAGGAGTCTGCAAAACTGCTCGATATCCTGTGGAGGAAATACAGCTTCGGGCAGGCGGCCAACACGCTCGGTTATATCTACTATTACGGCAAGATCTCACCTGACGGCAGCCCCGATTACGAGAAGGCATTCTTCTACTTCTCGATCGGTTCCACCTACGGGATCGTCGAGTCCAAATACAAGCTGGCGGACATGTTCGTCAACGGCTTCTATGTTGCCCGCAATGAGAAGCTTGCCAGAGACATCGTCGGCGAACTGTACGGTGAGACGAGATACAGATTCGAGTACGGTGATTACAACTGTGAATTCGCAGACGTGGCTTACAGGATGGGTAGGCTGTTCCGCGACATAAGCAATTTTGAACTCGATCCCGCTTCCCGCAAAGGTGCGCTCGAGGTATCCAAGATCTATCTGCTCCAGGCTCTCTTCGCGATCGACCTCCGCATGAAGATCAATTATGCATACGGTGACGACAAGGTCAAGGCGAACGTGACGAGGCTCCTCGAAGAGGTGTCTTCCACCCTGCCTAAGGCCACAAAGAGCACTTACCACAGCTACAACCCCATATTTGTATCGATCTTTACCGACAACAGACCCGGCGAGAGATTCAAGGTCACGATCAAAAAACATAAGAACGGTAACCTGCGCATAATCCTGAAGAGGGCATCTGCCGGGATCACGGAATACCCCAAGACGATGGTAGTCCTTCCCTGGTTCGACGAATGCTATTTCGCCGACTCCCTTGACTTCACGGTGTCATGCATCACAAAGGTTTACGCATCTGACGACATCAACCACGGAGGCGACACGGTGGAGTTCATGATCGACCGAATCAGATCGACCGAATCAGGCCTTGCCGACGACGATTTTCTCCTTGATTTCATAAGTGCAGGAGAGTCAACGATGAAGATATCGGCAGCTGAGATAATCTATAAGAAGTACGGCAAGAAGCAGAAGAGTTGAGTTCTGCTCTGCGTCCGGCAACAAGTTTGCTCCCTATAGTCCCCGGTTTGGCGCCCGCAAGCTGTTGCGGGCTTCAGTGATGGTAACTTGGACGAACGGAGCGACTTGGCTTGCCTTAACGCCAGGGTATCCGCAGTGATTTTGTTCCGGTGGATATTTTAGCGGAACATTTACACTGCGCTCGCAGTATTTTTGTTCCGGTAAATTTTTTATAGGAACGTTTACTCTGCGTACGCAGACTATTTGTGCATCTAATTCAGTTTAGTGGAACATGTTTACTGCGTGCGCAGACTATTTGTGCATCTAATTCAGTTTAGTGGAACATGTTTACTGCGCTCGCAGACTATTTGTGCATCTAATTCAGTTTAGTGGAACATGTTTACTGCGCACGCAGTATACTGCTCAACTGACTTACCCCGCTGCGGTTCCGGGTTTTCACAGAATCGTTCACAAAAACAGACAAAAAATGTGTATGATCCTGTGAATAGCATACAACAAACTGAACCGGTCATTGCCTGCCCCCGCCTTCCGTGCTATAATCCACCCGTAAATCTTAATGAGAGGGGCGCACGACTGATGTATTGGATAACACCTAATATTCAGCTTATGAATGGATTCTGCAAAGTCTCCTATAGGGGAAGTGCGCCCATTTGCAGGTAATAACAGTCAGGATCCATAACAAGTAACGGCGCATCTTCTCCTTACGTATCACCACATACTAAGGAGATTTTTTATGCCGCATTATAAGAAACAATTACATAAATTATACGCATTCAACGCTCTGGGCAACATCTCGATCGCAGGTGCCGCCTGGGTACTGTTGCTCGTTACAGACGGCTATTCTCTCGTACAGATCGGACTGGCGGAGACAATATTCCATCTGGTGAGCATAACCGCAGAGATACCGACGGGGACGCTTGCTGATACTATCGGCCGCAAAAAGTGTCTCATCATAAGTTCCCTGTGCACTATTGCAAGCGCATTTACAAGAGCCTTGTGGACCACATACGCCGGAGTTCTCATATCGATTGCTTTCTCGGCACTATCTTACAATTTCTTCACAGGCTCGGACAATGCTCTCGCCTATGATTCGCTCCTCGAAGAGAAAGCAACTGATAGATACGACGGATACGTTGCCACTCAGACTGTCATCTACCGCGTCGCGAACGGTGTCGCGACGCTGGCTGCGGGCATAGCCGTTATGATCGGAAATTTCTATTCCCAGCTCCTGAGCGTCGTGATCAGTTCCGTTCAGATACTCGTCATACTGTCGATAAAGGAGAACAAAGTCATTGAGCTGCGAAGGAACATATCGTTGCGCGCAAGGATCAGAGACACGGTGACAGAGAGCCGGAATTTCCTGTCGGGCAACAGGAAGATCAGGCTTCTCATATTCCGCAACTGCCTTGTGGGTGCAGTGGATATACTGCTCCTGTTTTTCCTTCAGGCGAAGCTCCCGATGGCCGGAGTGTCCGATATAGTGTTAGGTCCTCTTCTCTTCATCATGTCGATGGGAGGGATCATCGGAGCGTGGGCATCCACCCGCGCGAAAGGCATGAAGTTCGGGCGGCTCTTTACATTGAGCATGATCCTCGTCTCTTCCGGATTTGCCGCATCATTCACGGGGATTCCGCTTGTCATGACACTCGGCGGATTCCTGGCGGCATTTGCAGATGACATGATACAGATCAGGGCGGATATCGAGATAAACGGCATGATCCCTTCATCGAGCCGTGCGACACTTATATCTGTCAATTCGTTCTGCTTCTCGCTCGTTATGATCGTCCTGTCTCCCCTTGCCGGGATCGTGTTCGGTCTTTGAGCCCAAGCAGCTCTATGACAGCATTCCTCTTCCTGCCGTCGCAGCCCTTGATGCTCATGACAAGATCATAAAGCTCGGGGTCACTGTCCCTGGATATTACTATGCTCGAAGGAGAAGGGTCATCAGTCATACCCGTAAGGTATTCGGCTGATGTCCCGAACCTCTGAGCGATAACCTCGATCATCTGCATAGAAGGATCGCGGTCACCGCGCTCATACCTTAAGTATCCCATAGCAGACATCTCCAGGCGCCTTGCCGCCTCAGCCATATTGATCCCCAGGCTCTCCCGGACCGCAACGAGCCTCTCTCTTATAAGCCGGTCTGCCATGACATAACCCCTCCAATCCTTAACCGTTGGTTACTGACAGTATATATCTTTTCGGGGTGCCGCACCTGCCTCGTTTATTATCCACTGTGCACAACAAAGCAGCGGATTGTTTGTGCATAATACGACCGCGCCCCTGCATCCCGAAAAACCGCAAATGCCCATGCTGCAAGCGTTTGTGACCACTTTGCTACAGAAATATGACAATTAAATTACAGCACAATATGTAGTGGTTTTTGGTATTCAATCACACTATATGTTGTGTTAGAATTTGTCTCAATATGGCGAAGGGGGGCATCATTATGAAGATTATCAAGCGCAATAAGGCAGAGGTGGAGTTCGATCAGAGTAAGATTACCGCTGCTGTTACAAAGGCCAATAATGCTGCCAAAGAGAACGAGCGGATGACCCCCATCCAGATAGAGCGCATCTCCGATTCCGTAACCAAACAGTGCGAGAAGATGGGAAGGGCTCTCTCCGTGGAAGAGATCCAGGACCTTGTCGAGAAGCAGATAATGGCTCACGGCGCTTACGAGGTTGCCAAACTCTATATCACGTACAGATACACGCGTACGCTCGTGCGTAAGGCTAATACAACTGACGATACTATACTGTCACTCATCGACTGCAACAACGAAGAGGTCAAGCAGGAGAACTCCAATAAGAATCCCGCAGTCAACAGCGTGCAGCGCGATTACATGGCAGGAGAGGTCAGCAAGGATCTTACATGCAGACTCCTCCTCCCTCAGGATATTGTAGAGGCGCATAAGGAGGGGATCATTCACTTTCACGATTCCGATTACTATGCTCAGAGAATGCATAACTGCGACCTCGTCAATCTCGAGGACATGCTCCAGCACGGAACTGTCATATCGGGCACCATGATCGAGAAGCCCAGGTCATTCTCCACGGCATGCAATATCGCAACTCAGATCATTGCGCAGGTAGCCAGCAACCAGTATGGCGGTCAGTCGATCTCCCTGACACATCTGGCGCCTTTCGTGCAGGTATCGAGAGATAAGATCACGAATTATGTCAAGGAAGAGATGTCGGCTATAGGCGTTAAGCTTACCGAGGATATGCTCCAGCACATAGTCGAGAGCAGGCTGAAGGAAGAGATCACCAGAGGCGTTCAGACGATCCAGTATCAGGTTGTAACGCTCCTGACGACAAACGGGCAGGCACCTTTCATTACGGTCTTCATGTATCTGAATGAGGCAAAGGATCCGCAGACGAAGCATGATCTGGCAATGATCATCGAAGAGATGCTCAAACAAAGGATCCAGGGCGTCAAGAACGAGGCAGGAGTTTACGTTACTCCCGCTTTCCCGAAGCTCATCTATGTGCTCGAGGAAGATAACATCGAACCCGGCAGGCCTTACTACTACCTCACGGAGCTGGCCGCCAGGTGCACGGCAAAGAGAATGGTTCCGGACTACATCTCCGAGAAGATCATGATGCAGTACAAAGTCGATAAGACAGGCACGGGTCACTGCTACACATGCATGGGATGCAGGTCATTCCTCACCCCCTATGTTGATGAGCAGGGCAACCCCAAATATTACGGAAGATTCAACCAGGGCGTCGTTACGATCAATCTGGTGGATGTCGCATGCACCGCACGCCAGTCTCAAAAGTCTGACAAGGTTGCCGCTTTCTGGGAGACACTCGATGACAGGCTCGACCTCTGCCACAGGGCTCTCCGCTGCAGACATGAGAGGCTCAAGGGGACACTGTCCGATGCGGCTCCCATCCTCTGGCAGCACGGCGCACTTGCAAGACTGGAGAAAGGCGAGACGATCAATAAGCTCCTCTATAACGGATACTCCACCCTGTCACTCGGATACGCGGGCCTCTGGGAGTGCGTCTATGCCATCACCGGCAAGAAGCTGACCGAGGAGGAAGGCAAGAAGTTCGGTCTCGAAGTCATGCAGAGACTTAACGATGCCTGCGCCGTCTGGAAAGCAGACGAACATATAGACTACTCGCTCTACGGCACGCCTCTGGAGTCAACGACATACAAGTTCGCCAAAGCACTCCAGAGAAGATTCGGCATCATAGAGGGCGTGACAGACAAGAATTACATTACGAATTCCTATCACATTCACGTTACTGAGCAGATCGATGCTTTCAAGAAGCTCGAGCTCGAGTCCGAATTCCAGAGATTGTCACCCGGCGGAGCCATCTCATATGTTGAAGTTCCCAACATGCAGAACAATATCCCAGCCGTCATCTCGGTCATCAGATTCATCTACGATCACATAATGTACGCAGAACTCAACACCAAGTCGGATTACTGCCAGGTGTGCGGTTTTGACGGTGAGATCAAGATTGAGAAGGTGGACGGCAAGCTCATTTGGAAGTGTCCCAACTGCGGCAACACCGATCAGAATAAGATGAATGTTGCCAGAAGGACATGCGGATATATCGGCACGCAGTACTGGAATCAGGGAAGAACGCAGGAGATAGCAGAGAGGGTAATGCATCTGTGAAATACGCAATAACTTTTCTGCTCCGGTCCTCGACGCGTGCTGTTCAGAGCGACTGAACCGTCAGTATGTATAACGCACACGTCTGCGGAAGTCCGCAGAAAAGTCATTGTGTATTTCTCATGGGGCTCGTGCTCAAAGTCATTACGGAAACGTTCCTCCCTTTCCTGCGGGCACCTTCAGTCAACACCTCTTTAATGTTATAATACATTCATGTCTACCGATATGTCAGTCAATGCATCATCAACTAATGCTGCCAAGCCGGCAAAGAGGCACGAGGATTATTGGGATATAATCCGCGGTATATGCATACTGCTTGTTTTCGCGGGGCATGCGATAGGCGGGTGGAATTTCATTACGAATGATTTCCTCTATCCGCCTGACGGCTTCTACTACAATTTCTGGGTGTGCGCGAGGTGCCTGATCAACTGCAGCGTCCCGGTGTTCATCTTCATATCCGGATACATGGTGAGCAGCAAGTACTACGACAGCCTCGGATCGTTCTACAGCAGACGTGCATTGAGGCTCCTGCCTCCGTTTGTCATCTGGTCGGCGGTCTATGTGCTTGTAGAGATATTCGTATATCACACGGATATCCAGATCGTGGGCATCACTCACTTCTGGTACGGCATACAGCTCTACTACCTGCCGGTACTGTTCCAGCTGGCTTTATTTACGCCCGTCTTCTTCATTGCGGGAAACAAAAAGGCCGTCCTCATAGCCGCACTCGTGATCAATCTGATCAACAACGCATGTCACGTGGTATATCACTACACGATGGGCACCATTGTTCCCAATGAGCTCGTGCTCGGCACAGGGTACATCTTCTTCTACACCTTGGGGCTGTATTTGCGCAATACAGATCCCGGCATGCTGAAGAGGATCTCCGTGAAGCTCGCGTCTGTTATGTTCGCGGCAGGTCTGGCTATATACATAACCGCATCACTCGTGTGCATGCATTTCACCAACAGCGCCACGGCATCGACCAGCTTCCTTACTGTCGCCACGCTCATATGCGCCGTCTCAGCCATCGTCTTTTTGTATGTGCTCAGGGAACGCACCAGGGGTTACGAAGCACGTAATCCCGTCATGCGCATGCTCCGCTGGTTCGGCTTGCACAGTCTGGACTTTTTCCTCGTCCACTGGGTATTTGAGAATTACATCAAGATATGGCTTATCACCAATGTTAAGAATCCAGATCTTCTGTTCCTGACCAATATTCCTCTGATTGCCGCAACGGTCATTCTCTGCGTCATCTATTCACTGATCGCAGACCTGATACGCAGCCGGATCGTCCAAGGTATCGAGAACCAAAACATCAGTATGAGGCGTTAGAATGTACTACGGAGCCATCAAGAATTGTGACATAGCCAACGGAGCCGGAGTCAGGGTATCCCTTTTTGTATCGGGATGCAGGAATGCGTGCAAGGGTTGTTTTCAGCCGGAGACATGGTCATTCACATACGGGTCAGAGTTCACGTCAGACGTTGAAGACAGTATCCTGGACATGATGAGACCCGGCTACATACAGGGGCTCACCATACTGGGAGGCGACCCGATGGAGCCCGAGAATCAGAGGGATCTTCTGCCGTTTATAAAGCGCGTGAGATCAGAGCTCCCCGGCAAGGACATATGGATGTATTCCGGATATACCTTTGAGGAGCTCACGGGCGGCAACCCGCATTGTTCAGTTCCTGAGACACCTGAGATCCTGCGTAATATAGACGTTCTGATCGACGGAAGATTCGTTGAGAATCTCCGCGACCTGTCGCTTCAGTTCAGGGGATCTTCCAATCAGAGGATAATAGATGTGAGTCAGACATTACAGAACGGCGGGATCGTTCTGTGGGAGGAATGACGTGATAGATCTTATATCAGTTGACAACATGCGCCTGTCCGATCAGGCGACGATAGCATCGGGCGTTCCCGGAACAACACTCATGGAACGCGCCGCCAAAGGGATATACCTGTCTTCCGGCGTATGGGACAAGGCAGGATCCGTCTGCATCGTGACGGGCTCCGGCAACAACGGCGGCGACGGGTTCGCGCTGGCACTTATCCTCCATGACAAAGGCATCCCCGTATCCGTATTCACTCTGAGCGGCAAAGCCTCAGGCGATGCCCTGTACTACAAGGCGAAAAGCATCCGCCGCGGGATTGACATCAGACCTTTCGAGGGCAGCTTCACTCCGGACTGCGACATCATCGTCGACTGTCTCCTCGGCACCGGCTTCAAGGGCGAACCGCGCGAAGCTTATGCGCAGGCAATAGATAAGATCAACGAACTCCACGGCAAAGGACGCCGTGTCATATCCGCCGACATCAACAGCGGCATGAACGGCGACACGGGTGAATATAAGTGCTGCGTAATATCAGATCTGACAGTCTCCATCGGTCAACTTAAGAAGGGTCAGATCACCCCCTCCGCTCTGGCAGTTACCGGAAGGCTGACGGTTGCAGATATAGGAATAGTCCCCGTTAATAAGGAGGATTCCGTCGACGAGAGCGAGTACGGGATAGATGTGGTTAGTGTCAGGGATTGATAATGGCGGACGGGGATGCAGAAGGCGTCATCCACATTAATGTACTCTTGACCGCTTAAGAAATACCTTGTACAATTTAAGCAAACATAGGCTAAATAAGCAATAAAGCCTATATTCACTCGAGAGGTATATATTATGATAATGAATTATTCCGAATGCATCGACAAGTGGAAATCGGACTATATGGTAAAGAAAGCAATTAATGAAGGTACTCTGTTTCAAATAGAGAAGGGGCTCTATTCTGACAACCCGGATGTCTCCACACTTGCAATAATTACCAAGAAATATCCGAATGCTATTATTACTTTGGATTCTGCGTTTTATTACCATGGCCTCACAGATGTTATCCCCGACGAATACTATTTAGCTACGGATAAGCACTCGATCGCACTTAGAGATCCGAGAGTCAAGCAGATATATGTTCAGACTGACATTCTGAATGCAGGAGCTGTTAAAATGAAGCATCGCGATGCTGACTTTATGATTTATGACCGTGAGAGAATGCTTATAGAACTCCTCCGGTACAGAAATAAACTGCCTTATGACTATTACAAAGAAATCATCGGCAACTACAGGAATCTGTTATATGAACTGGACATTGAGCGCATACAAGAGTATGCATCAGTTTTCCCTAAAAGCAAAAGAATCAGTGAATTACTTGATGTAGAGGTGTTCTAGTGGCAACTGTAAGAGAAATGTTACAACACAGGATATGGATATCGACTTTATCCGCTACTCGCTCGATGATGAATCAATCAGATTCTTTATACGCAAGCTAAACTGCCTTATTAAATGATATTACAGTTTTCCTGCGCAACATATAGTCGCCGCTTTTGCCCTGATTTCATACATCGCGATACACTGCCGGCAGGCAATCTGCTTTCCGATAATCGATCTTATACAGTATCCCGGTGGCTTGAACGGCTTAGTCTGCCTATCGGCATGGCCTGCGCAGTTGTCATCATGGCTCCGTCCGGCAAGAGCTGCCGGTACCTGTACCCGTTTTTCCGCACCAACCGGCTTTCCGTGCGGATTTACGGGTACATTACCACCGGATGTACCCGTTTTGCTACACAAACTGGCTTCCCGTGCAGATTTACGGGTACATTACCACCGGATGTATCCGTTTTTATGCACAGACCGGCTTCCCGTGCGGATTTACG
>DFIB01000061.1 GCA_002371375.1 Mageeibacillus sp. UBA3708
GGAATGGTCCATCAGCATTTCAAGCTGGTGGATGCTTTCTCGTGTGCCGATAATATATGGATCGGTGTTAAGGATAAGGGTTTGCTTCTCAGGAAGGACAGATATAAGACGATCGATGACATAGCCGACAAGTTCGGATTTGAGATCGATGCCAGGAAGAAAGTATCACTAATGTCCGTATCCGAGAAGCAGACGCTGGAGATCCTCAAAGTCCTGTATTACGGCGCCAAGGTCATCATACTGGATGAGCCTACAGCGGTGCTGACTATTCAGGAGACGAGGAAGCTCTTTGATGTGCTGCTCAAGATGAAGGCGTCAGGTCACTCAATAATAATAATTACGCATAAACTCAATGAGGTCATGGAGATATCAGACCGCGTAATGATCATGCGCAAAGGAGAGTATATAGATACTGTAGAGACATCCAAGACAAACGAGAAGCAGCTGACCGAACTTATGGTCGGACGCAAGATCGATCTTAACATAGAACGCGCTGAGCTTAAGAAGACCAAGCCGCTCCTTGAGATCAGAGGACTGACCGTTAAGGGTGATGAGGGCAACACGGCCGTTGATAATCTGCAGTTCTATATACGCGGCGGAGAGATCCTCGGTGTGGCCGGTATTGCCGGATCAGGCCAGAAGGAACTGTGCGAAGCTATAGCCGGACTCCGTCACATCGAGCGCGGTACGATAATTCATAACGGCAGGAATATCGCAGGCATGAGTGCCAAGGCTATCTATGATCAGGGTATCGCCTTCTCATTTATTCCCGAGGACAGACTCGGAATGGGTCTTGCTCCTTCCATGAGCATCACGGACAACGTTATCCTCAAAAAATACGGTAAGGGCAAAGGCCCATTCGTGGACCGCAAGGCCGGCAGGGAGGAAGCAGCGGAGATCGTCAGGAGATACGAAGTCGTCACCCCTTCGATCGATACGCCTGTCCGTCAGCTGTCCGGGGGCAATGTCCAGAAAGTCCTGCTGGGGCGCGAGATAAATGCTTCGCCTAATGTTCTTATCACGGCATATGCGGTGCGCGGCCTTGACATCAACTCATCTTATATGGTCTACGATACGATCAATGAACAGAAGAAAAAGGGCGTAGGTGTTCTTTTTGTAGGCGAGGACCTCGATGTCATGATGGCTCTGTGTGACAAGATAATGGTAATGTATCACGGAAGACTCATGGGTGTCGTTCACGCTGCCAAGACTAACAAGGAAGAACTCGGTATGATGATGACAGGTGCACTTGACCTGACGGAGGCAAATGAGAACAAGCCTGCCGGTATCGCGCGCGACTCCGCGCTGACGATGGAGGAGTGGGAGAAAGAATCTTCAGAGGAGGCGGTGTCCGATGAATAAGATGCATCTCATAAGAAGAACCGGCAATACGCTCAGAAGAAGGATACTCTATTATGTCATAGCCGTTCTGGTATCGCTTTGCATAGGTGCGGTTCTCCTGGTGTCACTGGGGATCAATCCTCTCGAGTACTATAAGAGCATCCTGTCGATAGGTCTTATCGGCAACAAATATCCGTCCAAGATCATAGAAGGTTTCCTCAAAGTCTTTGTTCCGCTCCTGATGGTATCAATGGCTCTGGCATTGTCATTCAAGATGCGCTTCTGGAATATTGGCGGTGAGGGCGAGTTCCTGATAGGGGCATTCTGTGCAGCAGCGGTTGCATTCAACTGCGGTGACATGCCGCGCCCTGTTGTACTGCTGCTGATGTGCCTTGCAGCCATCATCTCAAGCGGCGTGATCGGCATTCTTGTGGCACTTCTTAAATGCAGGTTCAATACTAACGAGACATTGATCACGCTGATGCTCAACTACATCGTTTTGTATTTTGTTGATTTCTTCGGTAAGACAAAGGCCCCATGGAATTACTTTCTCAAGGAGGATTCGGAGAGGCCGATGTTCAAACAGTTCCCTGACAACGCGGCGATGCCGGGGATAAAGATAGGCAACTTCAATCTTCTGTATTCAGTCATCATAACAGTGATACTTACGGTCATCATATATATCTATCTCAAATACACCAAGCACGGGTATGAGATCGCCGTTGTCGGAGACAGCATAGACACTGCCAGATATGCGGGCATCAAGGTCAACAAGGTCATATTGAGGACGATGTTCATGTCGGCCTCGCTCATAGGTCTTGCCGGTGCTTTTGCCGCATCCACCGCTTCTACAATATCGACTTCGATTACTAATAATGCCGGATGGACGGGCATCGTCGTTGCATGGCTGTCAAAGCTGTCGATACCGGGGATACTCATAACCAGCTTCCTTATATCGATCCTTCAGTACGGTTGTCAGGCGGCGTCCATGGCATATCCTGCCATTGACCATAATTTCGCGGATCTCCTGCAGGGAATCATTCTGTTCTGCGTCCTTGTAAGCGACTTCCTTGTTACGTTCAAGATCGCAAGAAGACAGGAGGTGGCGCAATGACAACTGCCAATGATGTTCTCATTCTGTTCATCTTCAGCGTTATCGTCTACAGCATCCCGCTTCTGTACGGAACGGTAGGTGAGATAATGGTCGAGAAGTCAGGAAGCCTTAATCTCGGTGTTGAGGGAACAATGGCTATCGGTGCTGTCACCGGCTACGTTCTCGGATGCAGAGCCGATTCATTCATTGTGGCACTCCTGGTGGCATTCATTGCGTCAGCACTTGTCGGTGCGCTGTTCGCATTCCTGACTGTCACACTGCAGGCCAATCAGAATGTCACAGGTCTTACCATCACGACATTCGGTGTTGCACTCTACTTCTTCATCGGAAACGGAATCGGGGACAAGTGGCCGCAGATAAAGGATCATCCTTCAATGGCAGGTGGGTTCAGTGTCGTTGAGATACCTGTGCTGTCTGATATCCCGTTCATCGGCAAAATACTGTTCTCCCATAATTTCATGGTGTATCTCGCAGTGGCGATCGCTATAATCTGCTGGTTCTATCTCAACAAGACAGTGCCCGGACTGAAGCTCCGCGCCATCGGTGAGAATCCCGGCGCTGCCGATTCGCTCGGTGTCAAGGTGTCGTTGATGAAATACATTCACATCATGGCAGGCTCCGGTATCATGGGACTGGGCGGCCTTTATATGGGCCTTAACATGGGAGGGACGTTTGAAGGCAGCAACTGCTGGATCAACGGCTACGGATGGATCGCGATCGCACTCGTTATCTTCGTTAACTGGAATCCGGCATTCGCCGTTATCGGCACATTTGTCTTCGGCTTCTTCAATACGCTGAGCGTATATAACGGCGTGCTTGCCAAGACATTCCCGTCTGTGCTGGGATGGCTCACTAATATACCGGATCAGTTCTTCTCGGCATTGCCTTTTATTGTGACGCTGCTCGTGCTTGTCATTGATTCAATGCGTCGAAATAAGAGCTCCGGACAGCCGGCTGCTATAGGGCGCAATTACTACCGCGAAGACAGGTAAGTGCAGGGCATTCCGCTTATATGATCAGCCTATGTGCCGGCCCGGCGGGTAAGTCAGTTGTGTTCACTCAATCAAACACCTCAACAGGACTTATTATGCCAAGCTTCTTGCATGTATCGTCAAGCATGTCGGCACAATCTGATGAAGTTCCCATGTCTATCGCTACATAATACATAACACATTTGCCGTCAAGATATGATCCAGCGTACATTGCCACACTGTTCTCTCCCAGAAGGTCTCTGTATTCATCCTTTATCTTGTATTCGGTCACATAGTAATCAATGCCGTCTTCCGTGCCGTCTTCGCCGGCGATGTCAAAGTAGTTGGCATCAGAACCGCTGCGGTCGGAATGCTGTTCCAGCGAACTGACCTGAGTGTCATAATAATCTTCAGCATCATCTTCATCGTCAAAAGAGTAGGATATTATGCAGAATAGGGATGCCTGTGATCCCTTGCTGACATTTCCGACAAAATAATATGACATCTCTTCCATTGACCTCTTGTATATCATACTATCAGTCCCTGACAGTGATGAGGAATCATTGATCAGCTTCTTGATATCCTTGCCGGTTGCAGTAACTACAACGCCGTTCTCCAGTTCTTCTATAGCACTGCTCTTCTTGTCATTCATGTCTTGCATTAGCTCAGTAAAATCATCGACGTTATCATATTCTATTGCATCTGCATCCGCTGCAACCGAACGGATCGCTTCGGGAGTGATGCCCTTGGAACCGGAGCAGCCTGCAACGGACAGTGTCATTGAAGCTATAAGTGCCGCTGAAATAATCTTACTAAATGCTCTCATATTGTTCCTCCTCCGCCGGTTTTATTACAGTATCTCATCCAGGGTGAATATGCCCATTGTATCCAGGATCATATTTGCCGTCCTGTATCCCTTCTTCCCGGCCATGTCTATAATGAGGAAGGTGGTGACACAGTCTTTGTCGAGAAGAATAACGGCGTATGATTTCATCGGCATTTCAGGTACTTGACTCATGTTCAGCTGATAAATGAAATAATCGATTCCGCTATTGTTGCCGTCAGATATCTTACTGTCCATTCCCCAATTCTGACCATCCAGCAATTCGTCGGCATCATCGGCGTGTTCCGTCTGGAAATCGTAATAGGACTCAGCTTCCGATTTGGAATCGAATTTAAATGACGTTGCGTAACAATAAGAGATTCCGGCATCACCCACAGCCATTGATGAATATGAGGTCATCTCAGTCATGGAACCGTAATCGTCATAAGTCAGTTCACCCGGATTCCAATCCTTGTCACTTACTTCATTGAAGGAATCTATGAGCAGGTTCAGTTCGGTCACCGAATTCTTCTCGGCCTTGTTCAGGATATCTTCTATTTCACTGCCGGACACGGTGCAGAAATAACCGTCCTCAAGCTTTTTTGTGACATCTGAAATATCGCCGTAAAGAGATGAAAGGTCAGACTGCTTCTTGATGTAAGAATCGTAATCACATTCCTCTGCACCCAGTTCCTCACAGGCAGAGGCAAGATTGGTGGGGGTGGCTTTGGCCTGCCCGAAGCATCCTGTGACGGCAAAGGCCATTACGGCGGACATGGAAAGTGCGGCAGTTCGGATCATCAGTCTCATATTACCCTCCTAAAAATCTCGAAATAATCTTCATAATGAAGCACGTTTATGAGAAAATCATATCAAAAGAATTATAACATTTTCGAGGGAACATTGATAATGATCAAAGCCGATAATCTCAACATGGTATATGGAAGCGGAACGAAAGCAGCAACGGATGTGACTTTCGAGATCGGGGCAGGTGAGATAGTGGGGTTTGCAGGTCCTAACGGAGCAGGGAAGACCACTGTCCTTAAGATGATTACGGGAGTGCTTAAGCCCACATCGGGCAGTGCGTCCGTAGCAGGGTATGACATTATAGAACAGCCTATGGAGGCCAAGAGGAGCTTTGCATATATCTCGGATAATCCGGATGTATTGCTCCAGCTGACAGGTGCGGAATACATTAATTTTATTGCGGATATCTACGGCATCGCTGAATCAGACAGGAAGGAGCGGGTAGATAAGCTGGCGGCAAGATTCAGCGTTACAGACAAGCTGGGTATCCAGATGCGTGAGTATTCACACGGTATGCGCCAGAAGATGATGATAATAGCTGCGCTCGTGCATGAGCCCAGGATCTGGATACTTGATGAACCGATGACGGGTCTGGATCCGGCGGCTTCCTACGAATTGAAGCAGCTCATGAAAGAACATGCGGCAAAGGGCAATTCGGTGCTTTTCTCAACGCATGTTCTTGAGGTGGCAGAGAAGCTCTGCGACAGGATAATCATCATCGACCGGGGCACGATAGTCTATGACGGCACGGTTGACGGCCTGCTTGCAGCGCATCCGGGAATGGACCTCGAGGAGATATTTGTTACGCTTACATCGGGAGATATCGATGAGAACGGTTAAGACACTGACAAAGGCTCTTGGTGCGAACCTTGAGATGCCTAAGCCCGGACAGAAGAGCAAGGCGAGGGCATACGGTATATTCGGTATGATCGCTTTTGCGGGGATCATGATCCCGTCTGCCGTAATGGTGGGGTACATCACGTATCTGTTGTCTAACCTGCTGATGTTTTTCGGGCAGAGAAGTTATGCGCTGATATCAATGATCCACATTATATCGGCTTTCACGATGATATTCTGTCTGCCTGTCATGTTCAATGTGCTCTACTTTGTAAAGGATCTGGCGTATTTTGCAGTGCTGCCGATAAGGCCGGTGGATCTTTACAGAGCCAAGTTCCGGCATACTTTCAGAACCGAGAATTCCATGACGGCTTTTGTACTGCTGACGATGTTCGCAGGGTGGTATAAGGCCTTATACGATAACTTCGGGATAAGAGAGATTACAGATCCGGTTACGATCATATCATCTGTGACGGGACTTTTTCTCATACCTGCTCTTCCGCTTATTTACTGCTCGATCATCTCAACGGTGCTGATGGGGGTGCTGAGGCGTGTGAAGAGGATAAGTGTTTTTTACTATTCATCGACTGTGTTGTTTGTTATGTTCGCAGCTGTGTTCCTCATGTCTTTCAGAGGGCAGGGAGGGACGAATATAGAGAAATACGTGGATATGCTCGTGGCCGGCAATAACAGCTTCAACGACCTTTGCGACATCATATTTTTCACGACTCCGATGATATGCAGAGCTATGAGTGAGAAGAGTATCCTATGGCTGATCATTCCGGTGGTGTCGACTGCAGTCCTGTACATGATAATGCTTGTCTGCGCCCGCTTCATGTACCGTGAGGGATTATACACGGCCATGGCTCTCGGAGGCAGCAAGCGCCGTTCCCGCAGCAGAAGTTTTGTTCCGAAGAAGCACGGTGTTTTTGCAGCTCTGCTCCGCAAGGAGATGGCCGTTCTGTTCAGAACGATGTCGTACCGTACCAACTGTGTTTATGCGAATCTGATATGGCCGATACTGTCAGTGGTATTCTTCGTGCTGTCGAAGAAGAACGTCAACATCTTAAGGTTTACAGCACTGTACCGGAGCGGTCAGGCGAGGACATCCGTTCTTGTGCTTATTGTTGTGCTTGGCATCTCCTTCATTGCGGCAGGGCTCAATTCCATCGCATCCACATCCTTCACCAGGGAAGGTCTTCATTTCGACATGATCAAGTGTATTCCCGTCCGGCTCTCCCGGATCGTATTTGCCAAGGCTTCTGCCAACATTATACTTACTTATATCCCGCTGTCGCTGGCGATAGGTTTTGCCGCTTATTCGCTCAAGGCAAGTCTGTTCTATGTTACCGTGTATCTGCTGCTTGCGTTGCTGTGCGTGATAATATCCACGATAGTAGGGATCTGCATGGATTCGATAACACCTTATACAGTGTGGGCAGATGAAGCAACTGCCCTCCGCGGCAACATGAACTGCTTCTTCAATCTCGCTGCCGGATTGCTGATCGCAGCTGCTGTCTGCGGAGGGACTTACGGACTATACTTATTGACGGGAAGCGCTGCAGTATGCCTCTATGTGCTCACTCCTTTTCTCGCGGTCTTAACTATCGCCGGCACCTTGTTCGGACTCAGATTCGTGGCACGCAATATCGATTCACTGTAGGCTTTACTCTGCCTCGCGGCTCCCGTAGTCTTCCTCGATCGATTTCTTCCATCCGCGCGAAAGCTTAATGTTTTTGCGCACTGCACTCACTGCCCCGCATACCGCATCATAATTGACGGCGCTTCCTCTGCTGTCATTGTGAAATCTCACCGCACGGTCCTCGGTAATTCCGATCTCTTCAGCCGCACCGACTGCATCGATATTGGCTCCGAGGAACAGGAATTCCCATCCGTCCTCCTTCTTCTCTTCAACCATCTTTCTGACCTTGTCTGCACTGTACTTGTGGCTGGCGTTCTCCATCCCGTCCGTAGTGATCACGAACATCGTGTGTGCGGGGATATCTTCCTTGCGTATGTATTTATGTATCTTGCTTATGTGCTTTATGGCACCGCCGACTGCGTCCAGGAGTGCCGTGCATCCGCCCACGACGTAATCCTTCTCTGTCATTTCCGGAACTTCCGTTAACGGTATCCTGTCATGGATCACTTCACTCTGATTCGCGAAAAGCACAGTAGATACAACCGCGCTGCCTTCCTCTTTCTTTTGCCTGGTGATCATTGAGTTGAAACCGCCTATTGTATCACTCTCCATTCCTCCCATCGAACCGCTCCTGTCGAGAATAAAAACGAGTTCTGTTAAGTTTGTCATTGCTTTGTCCTCCTTATGTTTGGTTTATGACCTGATTATAGGAGGTAATGGACAGGGAGTGGTCGCATGTGAAGCGACAAATCATGGGGACAAATACAACAGGCAGATCTATGCCAGCAGTGTCTGATCAAAAGCGAACAGCGCTTCATTTATCTCAAACACATCATAGTTTCCGTTCTCAATGAAGTACTCGATAATGATATCAAATTTGTTGGAGCGGGAGAGTGCAAAACCTGCCTTCATGAGGAGTTCGCGCGTCTCGGCAAGATCAAGTCTCAGGGCTACGGCGAATGCAATGACGGTGGGCTTGCTCGGTCTGTAATCCACGTCGCTCCTTATCTTGGAGAAGAGCTTACGGTCAATGTTGGCACGCTTGTAACACTCGACGTCAGTCATCCCGGATTCATCTATCTTGCGCAGGAGCATGGAAGAGAAGCTCTCGTCAATCTCATTTATCCTCTGATCGAGACTTCTGTCAACAGCAGCACCGCATGCCCGGAGCGGAACATCTGCAAGTGATTCCTCTGCCGCTGTTGAATCATTACGCGGGGCTGATCTTTTCTCAAAGATACCTGAAAGAAATGATCCGGCTTTTTTGGGCGTGCCGGACATTGCGGATCCTGCAGCATAAGCTGCATCTGACAAGACGTTTGTTCTGTCGATGCGCAGTGACAGATCGTCGAATATCTTCCTGTCGATTGTATAGGCATTCCTGTCGAAGATAACGATATAGACAAGCATGTCGTCACCGGTCAGGAGGAAATCCTTTATCTCACTGACGGCAACAGAGAGTGCCTGATCTTTGGGATAACCGTACGCACCTGACGATATCAGCGGGAATGCCAAAGAGCTTAATCCTTTGGAAGATGCGATCTCAAGTGATCTCCTGTAGCATGACCTCAGGAGCATCTCCTCGTTGTGCGACCCTCCGTTCCAGACCGGTCCCACTGTATGGATGACATATCTGCAGGGAAGAGCACCGGCGGAAGTTATCTTGGCTTCTCCCGTATCACATCCGTTAAGTGTGCGGCACTCTGCAAGAAGCGAAGGACCTGCCGCGCGGTGTATCGCACCGTCGACACCGCCGCCGCCAAGCAATGAATTATTGGCGGCGTTAACTATGGCGTCGACATGCATTGTCGTTATGTTATCCTGAACGATCAGAAGAGGCATGTCACACGTCCGATATCAGATGGAGATCAAAATCTTCACAGATGCCGTCAACGATATCAAGACCCTTTGTATTGTTGTAGCCGTAGGCAACTATGAGCATTACCGTCTTGCCATCACGGTATACTCCGACACCGGCGCTGTTATCATTATCAACTATCGTCATTACCGAATAGCTGATGCCTTCTTCTTCCCCTTCGTCATTTTTTGCTGATTTATTGGATGCTTTAGGCTGGATCCCTTCATGAATATCATCGAAATAATCTTCCGCATCCTCCTCATCTTCAAACACGACAGAATAAACATATTCGATATGACCGTCGTCATCTGATTTGATCTTGCCCGTACAGTAAACTGCTGCTTCTGTCATATCATCATCATAGAAATTATCGATGATCGGAAGAATACAGATGCTCTTTTTGCTAAGGACAGTCTTGATATCTTTGCCTTCAAGCCTGATAACAGCTCCATCCTCAACATTTGCCGACACAGCGTCTGATTTGATATCGTCAAGAAATGAGGAGAATTTCCTGGCACTGTCATAGACCTCGGCTTCTTTATCTTCAGCATATGACACCAATTTATCCGGTGAGAGTCTGCTGCCGCCGAAGCATCCTGTCAATGAGACGGACATGGATATGCAGAGAAGTGTGGAAATTATTTTTGCTGATCTCATCTTAACCTCCGGTCAATCGTCGAAATCAATGTCATAATCATCATCGTCATCATCATTAAGTTCCCGGCTCTCCGCCATCGGCAGACCGAGTCCGTCACACATATCATATATCTCATCAAGTCCCTTATTTGACATCTGCGCGATAATGAGAACGTTGCTGCCATCGGTATAAACGGCCATTCCGATATGTTCCCCGTTATAGGAGGCAGCGGCAGTCGAGTATTCGATCCCTCCGTCCTCTCCTTCATCTATCTCAGCACCGAAAGAACTGTACATTGATATCTGACTTGCGTATTTATCGTAGTAATCCTCCGCATCATCTTCATTCTCAAATGAAGCGGCAACTGCCGTTATCTGGTTGTTGGAAGAAGGTCTCTTGAGGTAGAGAGTTATCTCATCCATGTCATCATTGGCGAACTCGTTGAAAGCACTCATATCTCCGCCCTTCTCATCGATCAGATCCATAAGATCATCAACATTCAGCTTCATGACCAATCCGTTATCCTCGGTCTCTTCCTCGATGTCATCGTCTTCGAAAGCGTCTTCAATATCGTCAATACTGTCAAATGCGACTGCTCCGTCAGATTTTGCATAAGAGTAAAGCGCGTCAGGTGTAATACTGCCTTTGCCGGAACATCCTGCTATTGATAACATTAATGCGCCGCAAAGGACTGCTGACAATACTTTTTTGCTCATAAAAAGCCTCCTGTTTATGGATTTTAGCGAATGATACAATTATAATACTTTTGTTTATAAAAATCTTTATTTTTCGCGGGGCAGAGACAAACTGATGTATTGCAACAATATACTGGAAGCTATAGGGAATACGCCTTTGGTAAGGCTGAACAGACTGACTGATGAAGACAGTGCCAAGGTGCTTGTCAAGTTCGAAGCGACGAATATCGGCGGCTCGATCAAGACGAGAACGGCATATAACATGATACTGGCAGCGGAGGAAGAGGGGCTCATCGGCACTGATTCCATAATCGTTGAACCCACATCCGGTAATCAGGGGATAGGACTGGCTCTTGTAGGTGCCGTCAGGGGATACAGGACAATAATAATCATGCCGGATTCCGTCAGTGAGGAGCGCCGCAAACTCGTGCGCCACTATGGAGCCGAAGTCAAGCTTATACATGATTACGGTGATATCGGGCAGTGCATAGACGAGTGCCTTAAGGCGGCACTGAGGATGAAGGAGAAGAATCCGAAGGTTTTTGTTCCGCAGCAGTTCGCGAATATTAATAATGTGCTTGCCCATAAGAAGTCTACTGTCGCGGAGATATTTGAAGATCTCGGCGGACGCGTGGTTGACGGCTTCTGTTCAGGCATCGGTACGGGAGGAACGCTCACCGGGATCGGCGAGGAACTTAAGTCCAGATTCCCGGGTATCGAGATCTGGGCAGTGGAGCCGGAGAATGCCGCGATCCTGGCAGGCGGCACCATAGGCACCCATTTGCAGATGGGTATCGGTGACGGTATTATCCCTGAGATATTCAACAGGGACATCTATGATGATGTGTGCATCATAACTGACAAAGAGGCGATCGACATGTCCAAACGCCTGGCCAAGGAGGAAGGCCTGATGTGCGGTATATCCAGCGGTACGAATGTTGCTGCCGCCCTCAAGATGGCAAAGCAGCTGGGTCCCGGCAAGACTGTCCTGACAGTGCTTCCGGATACTGCCGAGAGATATTTCTCGACACCATTGTTCGGAGAGTGATAAATGACAGCAAAAGAACGCAGTAAGGTCTTATTTGGGATAGTCCCCGTTGCCGTTCTCATCGCCGCGATCGTGGCAGTCTGCTATATGACGGCATTAAGGTTCGGCAATGATGTTCCGGAGACTCCTGCCGGATCTTCGGCTGTTCCTGAGAATAATACTCCTCAGGTGACGCTGATGATCTACATGATCGGTTCGGATCTGGAATCCAAGAGTGCTTCGGCAACGACTGACCTGGAGGAGATGGCAGGCAGCGGCATAGACACATCGATGGTCAACCTGCTTGTTCTGTCGGGCGGAAGCGAGAAATGGCATAACGGTCTGCCGCCGGATGAGATAACTTTGCAGATATTGACAAGTGACGGATTCAGAAAGCTTGATTATACGGACACCGGATCTATGGGTGATTCCGGATGCCTTCAGAGATTCCTTGATTATTCATATGCCAATTACAAGACGGATAAGTTTGATCTGATCCTCTGGGATCACGGCAACGGACCTCTGATCGGATATGGCAAGGATACACTCAACAACAATGATTCCCTGACGCTTAATGAGATGAAGACTGCTCTTGAAGGATCCGTGTTCGGGCAGGATAATAGGCTCGGCTTTATAGGTTTTGATGCTTGCCTGATGGCATCGGCAGAGCTGGTGCTGACACTTGATGATTTTTCAGGTTATCTTGTGGCCTCCCAGGAGATAGAGCCTGTGTTCGGCTGGAATTATTCATTCCTCAAGGACTGCGGCAAAGTGTCTGACGAGGAGCTCGCAAAGGAGATCGCAGACTGCTATAAGAAGTACAGCGAAGAGTATTTCGCGGATAAGGAGTTCATGAGGTCTCCGGTCACGATGTCGGTGACGGATCTTACCAAAGCCGGTGAGCTTGAGAAGTCGATAGATGAGTTCTTTGCCGTGGTATCTAAGGATGTAAGCGGCCATTATGCCGAGCTTGCCAAAGCGCGTACGGAGATCAAGTCGCCGGGACGCGGAAGCACCGGGTCGGAGTATGATTTCGTTGATCTCATGTCCATGGCGGATGCGATGTCGGAGGACTACAAGGATCAGGCTGCAAAGATCAAAGAAGCACTCGCCGATGCAGTGGTTTACAATGTAGCCAGTGAAGAGGATTATTGCGGACTGAGCTTCTATTACCCGTTCTACAATAAGAACTATTACAGGAACTCCTGGCACGATGAATATGTCAAGCTCGGACTGTTCAGCGATTACACCGGTTACCTGGCGAGGTTCGATCAGATCTGGCTGGGCTCTGATTATTCCGATTATTTTGAGACGTTTAACAGCATCGAAGCAGGAAGTGAGCTCAATTCATTTACGCTTCAGCTGACGCCGGAACAGCAGAAGTATTACCTTAAGAGCGGTTATTATATAATGCGCAAGTTCATCGATCCCGACGACGGACATGAGGAGTACAGCGCCGTGTACTACAGTTCCGTTACTGACTATGATGACGGGGTAATTACAGCTGATTACAACGGCAAGGCACTGTTCTTCGTAACTGATTACGGTGAGAAAGTCATACCGCTTGTCAAGCAGACTGACTACAATGACGGCGTGTCGGAATTCTTCTCGTATTTCACGCTGTGCAACAATGATTTCGGGACAGGTGCGGAAGACTCCTACATATCCTGCGAGATGCATTTCAGCTATGACGGCAACGAGGATAAGGTGGCAATTGACGGTATCTACGAGATCGATGATTCGGAACTGTCATCGGGTAAGAGAACACCTGTTGATCCTAAGGACTGGGTTTACTACAGGATCTCTCATCTTCCGAGTAAGATCCTGACCAGAAATGACAACGGCACCATCAAGGATTATTTCGAATGGGATAAAGGCAACTGGATGATGTGGAATGAACTGGCTACCGCAGATAATGTCAGGCCTTCCTATGAGACACTTTACAACGACGGTTCAGAGTATTTCATAATGTTCGACATCGGAGATGTTCAGGGCGGAAGATACTGCTCGGAGATGTTCCCGATCATTTTGTCGGATGACCCCGGTGTCAGTGAGGCTGACATTAATGATTTCACCTGGGGCAATGACGGGGTCGAAGTCTTTGATGACAAGGGCATAAAGGTATCCCTCAAGTATTCGCTTGCACCTGACGGCAAGGTTTATCTCTATCTCGGATCCGAGAGAGATCAGAAGCAGGATTACAGCGTATCACTTGCGAACGTTACGATAAACGGCAGATCCGAAGTAGACAGAACGTTTTACTTTATCAAGGGCGAACCTGAATGGAAGACGGTATATGACCTCACGGACATCCTCAAGGATGGTACAAACAAAATCGAATTCATGCTCGAAGTAAAGGAAAGCCAATCGCGCGCCACGATAGCAAGGCAGCCGGTCAGAGTGACCATCCCGGATACTGCGCCTGAACCCGCTGCCATGATCAGTCCGGTGATGGGGGCAAGTGCAGAGAAACAGACTGTTTACAGTGATGACGATCTCGAGATCAGCCTTAAGTATCTCGGATATTACGCCGGTACAGACGGATTGTTCTACAGCAATAACATGACTGTCGAGCTTGATGTGAAGAACAAGACCGGAAGCGCAGCGGAATATAATTTTGAAGGCATCATCGTTAACGGCATCTACATTCAGAACAAGGGCGATGAGATGACCGTTAAGCCGGGCAAGGTATGTTCTGACAAGATCGATATATCTGACAGTACCATCCAAAGCGCAGGTCTTAAATGGGGCGCCATCTACTGGAATGACGATGATAAACTGCCTCATATAGATAAGATAGAGTCCCTGTCACTGGTGGTCAGGATGAACGATACGATCTATATCTGTGAACCCAAGCTTAAGGAACACGCGACGGATGTTGCCCCTGTGATAGGAGATGATATACTATACGAG
Source organism: Mageeibacillus sp. UBA3708 (assembly GCA_002371375.1). Classification (GTDB taxonomy): domain Bacteria; phylum Bacillota; class Clostridia; order Saccharofermentanales; family Saccharofermentanaceae; genus Saccharofermentans. Next base: position 14,666 of record DFIB01000061.1, read on the forward strand.
GATGACACGATCAAGGTGGTTGTTGCCCCGGGCGGCAAGACGAACAAAGGCGATAATATTGTAAATCTGTTCAATTTGTGGATAATTAATAAGACGGACAGATACAGAGTATTCAAGGTCTGCGAATCAGATGATTCCACAGTTCTGAACTTCGGTGATATCGTGGAGATACCCGGAGGTTACGCTGTAACAAGCGTCATAGTAGACTCGGGTGATCTTGGCGGTAAGTGGCCTTTGTATTACATTACCACTGTTGATGGGACTTACAGGTCGGCTGATTTTGAATTGAGATATTGATTAACGGGAGGGTTGGAGATGAAAAGAACAATTGCATCTAAGTTCCTGGCAGCATTACTGTCAGTTACCGTGTGTGCAGGTCTTGCCTCATGTGCGGGAACGGACGCATCTGAAGCATCGATCTCGACGGGAGTTGAAGAAGGACGTAAAGGTGAGGTGGCACCTTCCGATGTGCCGTCTGATGTTCCGACTAACAGTTCGGAGTATTCCAAGTCCAAGGTATCGCACGACGAGATGACGGGAGTTAATTACGTAATGATCTACGATCCCTACATCTACGATGAGGGCAACAAGAACGATCTCAGCACGGGTCTTTCCACAGGCAAGCTCGACGGTCAGATAGTGACAGGCCAGAACCGTGGGGGGGATGACAATCCCGAGGATCTCGGACTCCATGATATGATCTCACAGTCAGATATCAACGGCGGTCTTGAGGGGATCAATGTTAACTATGACGGAAGCCGTGCATCAGGATTTGATCCTGTATACAGGCTCGGTGACAAGCACACATTCTATCACTATGACAAGGAACTCAAGAGCAGGGAGGAAGACAAGTTCAAGTGCGTCTATGAAGGTGACCACTGCTATATCTGGAGCCTTGATGATTCCATTGGCAAGAGTGATGCGGAAGCTTTAGGAAATGAATTCGATAATGTCATCTACGATAAGGATGTGCAGTGCTTCGGAACTCCCCGCTTTGTTGAGAACGGAGGAAAGGTCAACATCCTTTTCTACGAGATGAGAAGAGATCTCGGCGGGTTCTTTGCGATGGTCGATATCTATTCATCGGCTGAGGTCACGAAGAGCGATATAAGCAGATATGGTCTTAACACAGATCATGCGATCATCAATGTCAATTCCACGAGAGTGAAGACGGATCCGGATTTTGTTAAGTCCACACTGTCACACGAGTTCCAGCATCTGATCTGCGCATCTGATTCATTCAAGGCACCCGGAACGCCATTCATGCGCACATGGCTGAATGAGTCGATGTCTGCTTTCGCGGAGGATTATGTATATGACGGAATAAAGGAGAAGGAGCATTACAACATCCTTTATTATCTCAGCGACAGATTCCGCAAGGGTCAGTCACTCTATAATTTCTCTATTGAGAATGACCAGTATATCGGTGCATACGGAACGGTGTACCTCTTCGCCGAATATCTTGAGAAGCATGCGGGGAAGGAAGTGTTCAGCAACATTCACCGCTACTGGGCGGACAAGGGATATCCGCAGCTGACCGAGTCGGAAGCGCTTTATTTCAGCGTGCCCGAGTCATTCCGCAACGAGATAGCCGGAAAGTATGATTTTTCTGCCGAGGTGTCAGGCAAGATTGGAAATGAGTACGACCAGTGGATGAGCAAGCTCACTCTGGATTTCTTCATTGAGACAACAAAGCCCGATCTTGCACGTCTCAAGAGCAGTGAACAGAAGTATATCTATTCAATGCTGTATGATGAGGTCAATCCTGCAACTATCGAAGGCGGCGGAAGGATCATCGTTGCTACCGAGAACGGTACATTCAAGGTCCCCGATGATGCAGACAAAGGTCTGATATATGTCGGCTTTGACAAGGACTTCAACGTGGTAGGAATCAACTGACATGTCAAAGGTTTACGGCCGGGACTGAGAGGGTAATATATGTCTGAACTGCTGTGCAAGATCAATTCGCTGGCTATCTTTAAGGGCGTAAGTGAGTCCGAGCCGCTGAGGAGCCTTCGGGAGTTCCTTAAGATCGCTGATGATGTATCAGAGACCAGATACAATGTGCTCGAGAAGTACACGGCTTTCGTAAAGGCGCTCTACAGTATCAGACAAGACGGGGACCTTGCAGCGGCAATCTGGAATTCACTGAAGTATGACGATAATCCGCTGCTTGCCGCATATGTCAAGGCGGAATCGGCGAGGATAAGAGGTAAAGAACCGTTGAAGATAAGTGCCTTGCTGAAGTCAACCTCGGATAAGGAGCTTGAGCTTCTTAACGAGATATCACTTATCTCATATGCGGATGTTGAGAAGATGCTCGCCTATGACGGGTATGTAGCCCAGTTCAAGACAACGGGGATCGACATCAAGGACAAATACATGAAGATGCTCGAGAACATCACCAGGAGCGGCTACGGGATGTATGCCGACAACGCGGTGTTCAGGACGGAGGGCAGCGACCTCATTCCGGTTAAGTATCCGGATAAAGTCCGGGCTGAGGGGCTGTTTGGCTATGAGTCCGAGCGCAGCAAAGTAATAGAGAACACAAAGGAATTCGTGAAGGGACAGCCGTATGCGGATATACTTCTGTACGGCGAATCGGGAACAGGTAAGACTGCGACTGTCAGGGCGACAGCGAGGATGTTCGCGCAGTACGGTGTAAGGCTCGTCTCGGTAGGCAAGAATGAGATGATGAACCTGATCCCGCTGATCGAGAGATTATCGACGGTACCCATGCGGTTCATACTGCTCCTTGATGACATCATCGAGGATGTCTCACTTCTTGAGAGTGCGATAACAAGTGCCAGGCAGAATATAGCGATCTATGCCACGAGCAGTAATACCCAGACGAATCTTACCGGTTTGTTCGGCATGAACATATTCCTCGACAGGCCTGATAAGGCGGAGTATCTGAGGATCGCGCATAAGATATGTGAAGCGAGGGGAATAAGGATCGGGGACGAGGAGTCTTTCGAGGTTGAAGCAGAGAAGCTTGCATCGATCGAAGGAGGCAGATCCGCCCGCAGCGCACGCAGATTCGTGGATCTGATGGGAAGATAATGACATTAGTCCGTGATATGACAAAGGGGAATATCTTTGGTCATATCATACTGTATGCCATTCCCATGATACTCGGTAATTTCCTTCAGCTCACTTACAATATGGCCGATTCGATAATAATCGGCAAATACCTGGGTCAGGATTCCCTGGCATCCGTCAGCACGGTCAATCCCGTAATGACGCTGATGGTGCTGGGTGCATCAGGGATAGGCATGGGCGCATCGATAATCATTGCGCGGCTTTTTGGAGCGGAGGAATACGCACGCCTCAAACGAGAATTCTCCACGGCGGTTATTGCGGGAACATTGTTCTCTTTCCTGGTGTTTGCCGCAGGCTTTATCTTCTCACGCGAGATCCTGGTAATGATCAAGACCCCGCCTGAGATCATTGACGAAGCCCTTGTATATCTCAGGATAATGTTCATAGGTTTTCTTTTTACTTTCCAGTATAACCTTATGTCACATTCGTTGAGGGGGATCGGCAATACGGTAATGCCGGTCGTGTTCCTCGGCGTGTCCTGCGGACTTAATATCGCTCTTGATCTGTTGTTTGTCGGACAGCTTGGATACGGCTCGGAGGGAGCAGGTATTGCGACCGTCATCTCTCAGGCGGTGTCTGTGGTATGCTGCGTTCTCTACATTTATTTCAAAGTGGATCTGCTTCACCTCGGCAGAAAGGATCTTGTTGTGGACAAGAAGCTGCTGGGAGAGACATCCCGTCTCGGTCTTGTCACTGCACTCCAGCAGGCAGCACAGCCCGTCGGCAAGATATTCATCCAGAGCACTATCAACTCGTGCGGCGTCACGGTGATAGGTGCGTTCAATGCCGTGTGCAGGGTCGATGATTTTGCATGCATCCCTGCGCAGAGCATCGGAAGCGGCATCATGACATGCGTGGCACAGAACAGGGGACACAAGGATCCTCAGAGAGTGCGCGATACGATGAAGTGGGGACTTATCGCGGCGCTGTGTTATTTTCCGGTAATCTTCAGCATCGTCCAGCTGTTCAAGAGTCCTCTGATGAGCGTGCTGACTCCGGACGGCGCGGACTTAATGATCGGCATGGGAGTGTCTTATCTGTCAGTCAAGTCATTTGTGTTCCTGTTGGCCTGTATCGTTAATGCAAATCAGGGCTTCCTCAGAGGTTCATCCAAGATGCATATCGCTCTTATATCAACTATCCTTCAGATAACCGTACGTGCCGTTCTTGTGTATTATTGGGTGCCCGTCTACGGGATCACTGCGGAAGCATACGCCTGTGCGATCGGATGGGTGCTCCAGACCATATTCGGATACGGATATTACTGGCTGAAGTTGAGAAAGAATCTGCCTGCCGGGAATTGCTGATGACCGGCCGGATTTTACAACTTTGACACATCTTAGTGATAACATACTATCAGCATAAGATTCCGGGAGGTGCTAAAGATAATCAATATATTGATAATTGAAGATGATGCCTCGATATCCAACCTGATAGTGACTACTCTTGTCAGGGAAGGGTATTCATGCGAAGCTGCATCAGACGGCAGGCGCGGCCTGGAATTATATGAGACAGGCAGGTTCGATCTGATCCTTCTTGATCTGATGCTTCCTATGATCAGCGGATACGATCTTCTGGAGACGATAAGGAACGGTGACACGCCGGTAATAGTAATATCTGCGATGAATCAGGTTCAGGACAGGATCAAAGGTCTTAAGATGGGCGCTGATGATTATCTGTCGAAGCCTTTTCAGGTCGGCGAATTGGTAGCAAGGATCGAGTCTGTATTAAGGAGAGTCAACAAAGCATCGCCTGTTATAAAATGCGGAGATGTGAGCGTAAATACAGAATCAAGGGTTGTTACGAAGGATGGCACTCAAATAGAACTGACTGCCAAGGAATTTGATCTTCTCATGATTTTCGTTCAGAACAAGAATGTCGCCTTAAGCAGGAGTTATCTGTATGAGTCAGTCTGGCATGACTGGTATAATGGAGATACGAGAACACTTGATAATCATGTGCAGCGCCTGAGGAAGAAGCTTGACTGGGCTGACACGATAGAGACGGTGTTCAGGATAGGATACAGACTTAAGACGCGCAGCTGACCTTAGATGAAGATCTTTACAAAACTGTTCTTTGCGATCCTAATAATGATGACCGTCACATTGTCGGCGGTCAGGTATTATTCTGTCACATCTTCTTTCGAGGCTGAACTTGACACGGCGGTCCAGGGTGCGCTTAAGCAGCACAGGCTCATCAGTTATTCGGCGCTGGCAGACATGAATAACATGGAAGCGCTGACGGATATGAGCTTATCGTCTTTGATCGTTCTGAGCGACTTGATAAGCAGCAACTTCGAGACAAAGACGACTCTCGAATTATTGGGTGAAGATCATACGGGAGAGACAGGGATCCTGTCATACTCGGTCATCGAAGATGAAGGTGTCCCGAAGATACTTGTCGAGAGCCTCATAGCAACGAGGAATAACAAGGATTTCCTTAAGATATCGACAGAGACGGATATCAGCAGGATCTATAATGAGACGAACGATCTGTCTTCAAGATATAATCTGATATGTTTTACAGCTTACGTGATATGTGCCGTGCTGGCGGCTGTGCTTGCTTTCTCTGTGACGGGGCCGATCAGGAAACTGTCGAGAGCCAGCAAGGAGATGGCAGCGGGCAATTACGAACTGAAGATCCCGGTCAGGCGTAACGATGAGATAGGTGAGCTGTCCAAGAGCTTTAATAAAATGAAGGATTCCGTGACGGAGACTATGGATAAGCTCGAATTTGCCTCGAGGCAGAAGGATGATTTCGTCGGGAATTTCGCGCATGAACTGAAGACCCCGATGACGAGCATCATCGGGTATGCGGATGTCATCTATTCCGGCAATCTTAACGAGGATGAGATGCGGGAGGCGGCAGGATATATCCTGAATGAGGGCATGAGGCTGGAGTCGCTGGCATTTAAGCTGTTGGAGCTCATTACGGTGACCGAGAATAAGTTCGTGCTGGAGGATACTGATACCAAAGCGTTTTTTGACGATACAGAGCAGACGATCATCCCGGTGGCGGTCAAGAAAAACATGCACATCTCTTTCGATTGTGAGAGTGCATATATCAGGATAGAGTATGATCTGTTCAAGACGATGGTGATGAATCTGATCGATAATGCTTTCAAGTCCGGAGGATCGCACGTGTGGGTCACGGGAAGGAAGACGGATCAGGGGTATAAGATCTCGATAAGGGATAACGGACGCGGCATTCCGGAAGAAGAGATCAGCAGGATCACGGAGGCCTTCTATATGATCGACAAGGCGCGTTCCCGCAGCGAAAACGGGGCGGGCTTAGGTCTTGCTCTGTGTGAACGCGTGGCAAGGCTTCATAATTCTACACTTAAGTTCGAGAGCAAGGTTGGAGAAGGCACGACAGTGTCTTTTACGGTATCGCTCAGCAGGGAGGCGGAAGATGAAGCTGATTAAAGCATTATTGTCTGTTCTTGTTACTGCTGCGGTCATTCTTGCCGGCGTGCTCGTTCCGGACTGGCTTATCGGGCAAAGAATGAAGAATTCCGTAGGAACAGCAGGTCAGGTCAACACCTCCAACCTTCAGCCGATGGAAGGCTATGCGGCAGGGCACGCGAATCTAATTACCCTTCTTGAACTTAAAAGACAGATCACACAGGGAGAGGCGAAAGCAAAAGGCTTTATAGGGATGGGCACAGAACTCCGTGACAAGTACAATTACGGCCTGGACAAGATGCGTCTTGTCATGAATTCTCTTAACTGGCGCTATTTGTCTTATATTGATACTTATACAGACCGTAAATATTATGTAACCGGAGAGACTAAGAGGATAGCCCAAGTCGAATTCATGAGCAGTGGTCATGATGTCACAGGAACGATCATGTTTGATATGAACACAGGTCTGCCCCTGGAAGTCGATTACTGGTTCAACGATAACGGTACTGGGGACAGGGTTCCCGAGATACAGTGGGATTATTTTACCGGGGTATATTCAAGTTATTCCTCGATCGTATTCACTCCGTCGAATATAGTCGAGACTAACGGAAAAACAACCTGCTATACGGCTTTGAATTATGATGCAACCTTAAGACTGACATGTTTTGTCGTTAAGGACGATGAAGAAGACGCTGACAGGCATGTGCGTATATTCCTGAGTTGACAGTTTATAAACAGTTCGTTCATTGTTACGTAACACATTATCCTTTGTCAGGTGGTATACTTGAGACAGTTAGGAAGTCATTCTTAGCGACAACCTTAAAAGGAGTAGGAGGTGAGTCCAATGGGAAGTGAAATTACACAAACTCTGATGCCGGATTCATCTTATCCGCACATCTCACTATAAGGTTTTATTTTCTTCAACAATTTCAGCGGAAAGATGACCGAGGCATCGAAGTAAGTGTTATAATTAAGTTGCAAGGGCTGTTTCAATTACCTTGAGGCAGCCTTTATTATGTAGAACCCGGAGGTAAGATTAATGGGCATTGATGTTAACAAGGTAGTGGGTATGGCACAGGATGCAGCTGCGGAGCTGTCCAAGAATGAAGACGCCAAGAAGGCTGTTGACGGAGTTATCGAGACTGTTGAGAAGAAGGTCGGGGTTGATCTTCCTACTGCTGATGATGCACTCAATATGATCAAGAAATGAGTCATAGAAGGACTTATTATCTGGTTATCATGGGATTCAGCCGCGAAGCCGGACTGAATCCTTTATCTTTTTGCGGGATGAGCGGATAAATGATCTCAAAGCGGATACTCAGCGTTATATTGATCCCGGTAATGACTTTCGGTTTGTACGCATGCCGTGCAACCGAACGTTATATGAGAGCACAGGAAACGGCAAAGGCAGCAGAGCCTCTTATCTGCCATAAGGATTTCGGCAGCTACCGTCTCGATCCCGGTTGGGTGGAAGTAGGACCGGAATCCGGGGATATGGATTGTTACATGTACTGCAAACAGGAATACCGGGATTCATCAGAACGTCCATATTACCTTACTGTAAGGTGCGGGGCAGATGATTATGCCCCCGACAAGTACCGTCAGTTCTGTAACGATCAGTATCAGACGTTAGCCGGCAGATGCGGTGAGGATAAAGTGATCTATGACGGTACATTTATTAAGGATGATAATTACGGAACTGTCATGGTGGATTATGAATACTTTGATAAAGGCGTGCATTTCTATCAATGGCACGTGTTTGGCAGCCTTTACCACGCAGTGTTCGAACTGACCGTTAATGATGAGGATCTTGCGCGTCAGGATGATATAGCCGAGGCTGTTTTTACAACGGTTTGCTCACTCAGATTCGAATGAAGGGAGAGAGAATATGATCTATGATGAGAAAAAGCATTATGATCTTGCCTTCAATCAGATTAAGGAACCGGGGTACTTCAGCGGATATTCAATGGAGTATGGCTATAAGACCAATGAACAGCTGGTAAGGGCTTCCGGCGGCAAGCCGGTCGTAAAAGTCAATAACCTCAAGGAATTAGGCGCCGGCATTCTTGTCCTGGTCATTTCTTTGATAACAGGCGTTGCCCTGCACATACTCCTTCCCTGCGGCGAGAGTGTTATCTTCCATTTGGCGGTAGCATCTATGTTTGGCTTTGCCGGGGTCATAACTGCAGCAAGCACAAAGACTTATGCAAGCCACACGTATTATAAGGACAGAACAGCGGGTTTGATTACCGGCAGCCTTCTTATTATCGAGGCAGTCCTGATCCCGGTTATGTGGTTTAATCTTCCTTTTGAGACAGACTGGGAATGCAACTACTTTATGGCAGGTATTTTCTTTGTTGTAATAGGACTGTACATTATGATCTCCCTTCTTATGCGGCTTACCGTAAGGCTGAGGATCTATACGAGAAGAGTCGATGCCGAATGCGTCGGATATGTGAGATGCAAAAGCCACAGCAGTTCCGGTGGTCACAGCGGTAATTACTGGTACCATTCCCCGCTGTTCAAGTATTATCTTGACGGACAGGAGATATTAGCTTTCTATGATTCTCTTATCAAAGGGATTAACGCGAAGCTCCCAATGGGTCCCTGCAGCATCAACGTTAATAAGAATGACCCCGGATCTGTCATGAATCCGTCCAAAAAAGGAGTGGTGGCGGGAATAATAATTGCTGCCTTTCTGCTGTGGCTCGGGATAAGTCTGATCAGAGGCGTTCTTAACGGAGGAGTGCAGGGAACGTCGATAGCATTCTGAGCCGGCATGTTTCGCCGGCATAAGGCGATTTATCTTTCCAATTTAACCCTCCTGTATCACTCCTGTAACATTGTTATTTTAGAATAGTGCTATCAATTATCGACAATATGATAAACGGGGGCGTGTCTATGGAAAATAACGAAGTTTTGATATCTAAGAAGCAATTGCTCAGAATGGCACATATATCTTACGGAACGCTTTACAGGTGGAAGAGGCTCGGCCTCATACCCGAAAGCTGGTTCATTCACAAGGCTACCGATATCGGTCAGGCGACATTCTTTCCCAAGGATAAGATCTTTGCAAGGATCGACCGGATCAAGGAACTGAAGAACGAGTTGACAGTTGAGCAGATGCAGGAGCTTTTCTCCGCAAATGTCGAGAGCTTCAAGATCCCTCTCCAGGATTTCAGGGAGCTTAATATCGTAAGCAAGCTGGCAGTCACGGCTTTCATGAGCGTTTTCCCGGGTAAGGACATGCTTGATTTCAATGATGTTTTCGGCATGTATGTTGTGGAGCATCTCATGAAGCTGTCCGGTATCTATCTTGAGGATGCTAAGCAGGTGTTAAGGCTCCTGTGCAAGTATCTGAGAACCGAGGCAAGCAAAGATTATCAGCTCCTCCTTCTCCGCAAGATGGGCGTTCCGATGACGATGCTCGTGAGCGGTGAGGATGAGATCCTTCTTGAGGACAACACGGAGATAATCGCATGTGCCAACCTCATGGAGTTTGAAGAGGCGCTCAAGGATCAGCTGATCGCATAATGGAGACGGAAATGAAGAATGATGAATTGATAGCTGCGATCGGAGTCATCGCAGAACCGGTTAGGATACAGATACTGAAGATAATCGCTTCACACGGTCAGATGTGTGCAAAGGACATACTTCCGGCTTTTAACATCACGCAGCCCACGCTCTCTCACCATATGGCAGTGCTGGAGGAATGTGGTGTTGTTCTCGTAAAGCGTGAGGGAAGATGCGTTTATTATTCGTTGAACAAGAGCACTTTCCTTGCGATCAACGAGTTCTTCCGCGTATTTATGGAGGAGCCTTCCGCCCGGGAAGAGGATGTCAAACCTGCCAAGAAGAGTCCCGCCAAGGAAGCTGCCGCGAAAGATGATTCTGTGAAGGACAAGAAGAAAAAGGATAAGAGCGACAAGGGCGATAAGAAGAAGAAAGACAAGAAGAAAAAGAAGTAATGCGGTATCCGACCGCATATAGGGAAGGGTGTCTCACAAAACGGGGCACTCTTTTTGGTTGTCCTATTCCTTGTCGGGGATATCCACGATCCTGAAGCCGCTGCAGTTAAGGATCTCCGTTCCTGACGGATGCTTGTTGGTAAGCTTCACACGACCGTAATTGTTGTGTACGTGACCGTGGAACATATACATCGGCTTGTATTTGTTAAGGAGTTTGTTAAAACATTTGAACCCCTTGTGCGTGTAGCTTCCCGTCATATCACCGTATCCTTCTGCGGGGGAGTGGGTAACGAGGACGTCAAATCCGCGGCTGAGCATCAGACGCGGTGTAAGCTTGATTATCCTGCTGTTCATCTCACTCTCGGTAAACATTGTTTTGCAGTCCCGCTTATATCGGATGCTTCCGCCAAGCCCGAGAAATCTGATCCCCTTATACTTGAATATCCTTCCGTCGATGCACTCGGCGCCAAGCGGAGGATTGGTGAAATACGAATCGTCGTGATTGCCTCGCACATAGATCATAGGGACGTTGACCATTGTCATGAGAAAGTCCAGGTAATCCTGCTTGAGGTCGCCGCACGATATGATGAGCTCAACCCCTGCCACACGGTCCTTGCGGAAGAAGTCGTATAAAAGCTTATCTTCTATGTCAGCGACTACAAGGACCTTCATTTGCCGTCTTCGACCTCCGTATTGCCGGCCCCGCCATCTTCCGTCACGGTTGTCTCGTCGATGACTTCCGGAACGTTGCTCTTTGTTATTATCGGCATACCGTTTGCTTTGACGGTGGCCTGTGCCAGATCTGTCAGTTCTTCAAATGAAGGGAGCGTGCCGATGACATTGTCATTCAGCCAGCTCATATTGATGATGTCCTCATTGGCCAGCTTGGGCGTGAATGGTCTCTTGATCGGTCCTTCCTGACTTATCAGGTCTCCCTCAAACGGATTGAAGGTATCGGTAGTTATGACCTTGCGGAGGAGTGATACGAGTTTCTTTGTCCCGAAGGGAAGTTCATCCCTGACAAAAACATCGATTACTCCCGAACTCATTCCCCACCAGTAGTTGATGGCGGAGTCCTTCGCCTCGCTGCTCTCCGCGTTCCAGGCATCGTTAAGCACCGTCTGCACGATGAGCTCATAATACTTGCCCCATTTCCACTCAGGGTAGGCGTGGTTAACGATCTCTCCATCTTCAGTAAACTCAAAAAGTCCGTATGCCTTGTCAGCCTTCTTTGGACGTACAAGGTCAGGCCCCGATATCAGCTTCAGGCTGTTGTATGCAACAAAATCCCGCCAGGACTGACCTCTCAGGCATGACCACGTCAGATATATCTTGCACTCCGGATCGATCATCTGTGCGCCGATCGCGAAAGCATTGATGTTCGCGATGGAGCCTGCTATAGGATAGTTGGATACGTAGCATATCCTGTGGTCTTCGGAAAGGGATGCTGCCATCGCTCCCAATATGAACTTGGCTTCATACATACGCCCGTAATATGTTCTGAGTGCGCTGTGGGACAGGTAGACCGAACAGTTGAGGAACTTGATCGACGGGTACTTGACAGCTGCGCGCAGGGTGTTGTCGATCTGTATCGGCGACGTGGTGAATATCATGTCGATCCCGTTGCTGTTTGCATCCTCGCATGTCTTGTCGAAGTCCTCATCAGTAACTATGTTTGCCGCAGTGTATGTCTGCACCACATCTCCGAATACATCGTGCAGTTCGAGCCTTCCTTTCTCGTGACCGTTGATCCACCTCGATTCGGCAGGGTCGCCGTCATAGATGAACAGGATCTTGAGTGGATGAGAGGCGCTATATGTCTTCTTCATGATATTGTCGATGATGGGGATGACTGTCTTCTTCTCAAGTTTGGGTTCCTCTGAGAAAGCAATCTGATTGCCGTATGCACGTATCCTGATCTCTTTCCAGATCTGCGCAAGATTCTTCTTGACCTCGTCTATGACGGGAGTACGCATTTCGTCGAACTTGTAGATCTCAAGATAGACAAGGAAAGCATCTCCTACGGTTATGTTGAAGTCTCCTCCGCCGGCTGCCTTGTAGCATTTTGTAAATGCGAGAAAGGCTGACTTGAGGTCCATGATCGTGTCCTCGGGCCAGAAAGTATCTGCAAGCTCCATTCCCACCAGCGCTGCGAGCTTCTCATATCCGCCAGGCTCGGAGAAAGTTATGTTGTATATTGATGTACACTTATAAAATCTCAGGAATTCGTAGTAGATCTTAACTTCCGTATCATCCGACCTGGGAGGGAGTACTCTCGTAACGTTCGCCAGTATCGTAGGCTGTTCCAGATACTTCAGTACGGATACCCTTTTGTTGCCCTCGGAGACATAGAACTTACCCATAAATTCAATAACGGTGATGGCATCGGCAATGCCTTCGTCCGTCTGATAATCATAAAGGCTCATCCACTTTGCCGCAAATTCCGTATCGGGAGGAAGCAAGGGCATAAAGTTCCTCGCGAAAGCATCCTGCCTTCCTTTGGTGACCGTTCCCACAACAAAGTCCAGCGGAATCTCTCTGAGTCCCACGTTCTCTTCCTTCATTGTCGTTCTTGACTCAAGCATGTAGTCGAGTGCGGGAAGATACGGATATTTCCCGTCGCTCAGAGCTTTCTGGTAATCCTTGTTACCAAGCTTCCTTGCTTTTGCATATTCTTCGGCGACCGTTGCCATTAACAATTCCCCTTATCCTTGTTCCTCAATTTGTAACAAGGTCATTATAGAGATGAGGTCACCTTTTGCATATTGTCAAAATAAACGGAAAACGCGTTTTATATGTTAGAATAATAAGCACAAATCAACATATGAGGAGGCAATAAGCATGGAGATTAAATTGTACCGCTGCAAGCATTGCGGCAATATCGCGATCAAGGTCCTCGACAAGGGCGTTCCCATGGTGTGCTGCGGAGAGAAGATGGAGGAGATCATCCCCGCTTCCGTTGATGCATCTGTGGAGAAGCACGTTCCCGTAGTATCCGTTGACGGTACGAGGGTTACAGTTGACATCGGATCTGTTGCTCACCCTATGACGGAAGAGCACCTTATCCGGTTCGTAATACTCGATACCACGGCAGGTGTTCAGATTGCGGAACTGGCTGCAGGAGACTTGCCTCAGGCTGTATTTGAGATTTTGCCCGGTGCTGAAGTGAAGAAAGCATACGCTTACTGCAACCTGCACGGGCTCTGGGTCAACTGAAGCTTCTTTGCCGGGATTTGGGTAAGGGTACGACCTGCAAAAATGATATTGACAACATTCTAATTGCAAGTTATACTCTTTTTGCACTTCGTGAGGAGTGCCCCGGCAAAAAGATGGAAGCATAGCTCAGCTGGGAGAGCATCTGCCTTACAAGCAGAGGGTCACAGGTTC
>DFIB01000146.1 GCA_002371375.1 Mageeibacillus sp. UBA3708
GCAGCAGTTCATGTTCTACTACGAAAGGAACAGATAGCAGGGCATTTGGGATTGCAGTTAGTAAGACCGGCAACGCCATATGCCACTTTGGACACTTTGATCCCGGTCGCGGGATCAGCTCATTCTATAAAACACTCTATACAAATTCATTACATAGAGCAGTACATAGAATACTCTATAAACCGCTCTATGCTTTTGCATAACATAGAACAATTTATAGAATGGATAGTCCAGCTGAACTAAAACAACCCTAATGTGACCTCAGGGACACTTTTGCTGCAGTACAGTAAAGACCGCAATCCCTTCAATACACTTCCAACTGATCCACACTCCGGCAAAAAAAAGAGGCTGTCTTATCAGACAGCCTCATATTGATATCGTTCGATCTTTAGATCAGAGTGCAGAAACCTTTGTGCCGCTTGCTGACTCGTCGATGTTGTCAACGATGAGCTCTACGTTCTTAGGTGTGCATACGAATGTTGTCTTAACAGGTGTAGGCTCGATCTTGCCGTCGAGAGCATATACAGAACCGCTGATATAGTCAACAACACGCTGGTTGTTTGCAGAACTTGTGAGGTTGCAGATTACGATGTGACCCTGCTTGATGTGATCGCAAACGATCTGGCTTGTTCTGATATCATAAGGTGTAAGCATGATAACTGTAGCTGCCTGTGAAGGAACTACTGGTGACTGTACAGCAACGGGGCCTCTGTAAGCCTGCTGTGTCTCCTGATAAGGAACCTCGTCGTATGACTGCTCAGCTACAGGCTCGTAAGCTGACTCGTCAACGAAATCCTCTGCACCGTACTCTGCGTACTCATCCTCGTACTCATCGTAAGACTCTTCCGGTGTGATCATGCTCTTGAAAAAATCTGAAATGCTGCCCATGTTTTATTTCCTCCTTGTTTTTGTCCCACCAGGACTTGTGAAATATGGTCTAACTATACAAATATCTCCGCGAGGAATCAATAAAATCGGGCTTAATGTCAAGTAACTAAAACATAAGAAATATTCCTGTAATATTTGTGTGTATCATTGTTACATAACGAGCAAAATCAAGCGTTCTGGAGATACTTTGCGCGGTCTCCGAATATTGCAGTTCCAATCCTTATATGGGTCGCACCCTCCATAATGGCGTACCTGTAATCCTGGCTCATCCCCATTGAGAGAACATTCCAGCAGGATGGATCGGGCACTTCACTCTTCAGTTCGTCAAAAAGCTTATGTGTATCGGCAAATACAGCTCTTGCCTGCCCCTCGTATTCCTGAATGGGCGCCATTGTCATCAATCCGTGAAGTCTGACACCCTCCAGAGCCCCCGTACGCTCTATTACGCTCTTCATCTCGGCAGGTGCAAATCCGTGCTTGCTCTCCTCGCCCGACACATTGACCTGAAGCAGTATATCCGTGATAACATTGTTACAAACCGAGCGTTTGCTTATCTCTTCGGCAAGCTCCACCGTGTTGACAGAATGAATCAGATGTGTTTTGCCAATAAGATACTTGACCTTATTCTTCTGCAATGTGCCTATCATATGCCAGTTGGGCTTAAGTCCCTCACCGGCAAGAGTATCGATCTTGGCAGTCAGGTCCTGCACCTTGTTCTCGCCGAGGTCCGTGAGGCCTTCCATGTACGCAGCCGCAGCGCATTCCCACGGAAATACTTTGGATACTCCTATAAGAGTGATCTCGTCTGCTGACCTGCCGCATGCACTGCATGCATCTGATATGCTCTCTCTGACAGCCTTGATCCTCCCGGCAAATCCCGGGCGGAGAATTTCGATATTATCCTTCATATTACACCACCTTATCGTTAGGTTTGCATGATTTGGGATTAACGATAATGACCGTATTGTAGTTAGGGAGCTTTGAACCTGCTACAGGAATGATTATAGCGAACTCCCTGTCATAGTCGGTGATGATCGCCCTGTGCTCCGCAACGAATCCCTGATTGTTGACATAAATGGATGATATGCCCCTGTAATTCATAGTTGACACCTTATCGACATTGACGCCGAGGCCCGTGGTCGAATCTAAAAACACAGCCTGATATCCGGCAGTGAACTCCTTATCTATCGACAGGATCCTCGCAAAATCGCTGCTTGCGGCAAATCCGACGAGCACGCCGCCCTTCTCATCCTGCTCGCAATGCATGACTTCGCAGCCCGGTATTACGACTGATTCCGGCGTGTTGGAACTGCCGTCGGAAGCCGTAATAGCATTAGGTATTATATTTATATTAAACAGGCTTCCCACATTAAAGCTCTCGGGCTTTACATTTTTATCCGCATCGAAATACACAGCGAATCCCGTGCGTGATGAATCAAGAAGCTCCGCGTCGACCAGGCTCGCCGTCGATACGCGCAACCCCGATGACCTGGTTATAACAATCTCGATATCCACAGTCCTCATGTCGAGGAGGTCCTCCACGTATCTCGTCGTCTCAAACACGATCAGCATTCCGTCCTCGCCGTTCTCACACCTTACAACTTCGGCGTTCTGAATAACTATTCCCTCTGCCGAGATATTGATATCGTGTTTTGTTCCAACCGCGAAATCCGTAGCTGCCGCATCTTTCCTGTTGAGGAATACTGCGAGCTGCTGCTTGTCGTTCTGAACTATCCTGCACACGTTCTCTTCAGCCTTGATATTGAACTTGGCGGAGATAGCGCCTACGGAAGAGTTGATCATGCGCTTGATCTCGTTCTTATCCGCTGATGCGACCAAGTCGAAATCAAGAGTTCCCTCCTGACCGTCAAGTCTGAATGACACGATTCCGGGCTTGCTTGCCGTGATCACAGCCGAATTCTTCTGGAGCGCGTTCTGATACTTGGCCTCGTCACTTCTGAGCATACGGAGCCTCTCGTCGTTGAAATCGATCTCGGACAGCGCAGTCTCACGCTCGTCGAGAAGAACTGACAGCGATGAAGAATATGTGGCAAGACTCTGAAGCTTGCCGGTAGATGCGTCTGACCTGATCGAATCTATGATCGGGCCGAGATTCTCATTGAAGGAATCGTATACCTTCTTTGCTTCGCCTACATTGCCGTCGGCGATCAATTCCTGCTGAACATCTGATATCTGTGACTGAACATTACGGAGATCGTTAACGGTATTCTTATTATCCTCTGGAACGACCATTGCCAGGTTCTGTGACGCAGCGACGCGGCTTCCTTCAGTTACCGAAGTAACCAGCTCGCCGCCTGAATTGGAGATGATTGCCTCTTCCTCCCTGATTACCAGCGCTTTCGCGCCGATCGTGTGCTCGATCGAGCCTTCGGTAATGAAGGATGACTGAGGCTTCTCCGCCACATAACTTACGAGGTGGTAGACAACAAATGCCAGGACAAGCAAAGCTGCACTGACAGCGATCGCACCGAAGATGCCGTTCCTTACCGCGTTGCGTTCTGCTTTGACATGAGAATCAAGAGATTTCTTCTTGCGTTCACGTTTGACCTTCTCTTTCTTATCTTTCTTATCTTTCTTCCGCTTCTCTTTGACAGTGGTGATACCGAGCTGCTTCTCCCGCTCCTTCTCCTCGATCTGCCTGCTTATCTTCTCGATCTCGGCAGCCTGCTTCTGCTGCGCATCAAGTTCCTTATCGACCGGCTTTATCCCGTCCTTTACCGGAACGGCATAAGCCTTGTTATCACGTGATTTCCTGACCTTGATCCGTTTGGCCGGTCTCTGTTTGACCGGCGGCGCCTTCGGCTGAACGGGAGGCGTCTGCATAACCGGAGCCTGCTTGACAGGTTCCCTTGAAGGTTCCCTGCCCGTCATTATATACGGATCCGCAGGTGCGGAGGGCTTCTTCTTGACCTTATACTTCTTCTGGTCGAGGCTCTGCTGCTTACGTCTCTGTATCCTCAGTTCTCTGGCGCGCTCCTGCTGCTCGCGTGTCACACGCGCATTTGCCTGTCTGCCGGCCTGCGGATTCTCAAATCCGTATTCATGCACATTCATACGGCGTTCACCGCCTGCCTGTGGACGGGCGCCCCCCTTGCTGTATCTTTGATTATTCGGTTTCTTATTCCTGTCTGCCATATCACGTTTCCTTTACGATAACGACAACATCACTGCGAGCTTTGCCTGATCTGCCACAAGACCGCCCTGCATATATGCTATAAACGGAGGCTTCATCGGACCGTCACACGACAGCTCTGTCGTTGCCCCCTGCACGAAAGCTCCGGCGGCCATTATTACCTTATCCTCATATCCCGGCATATCCCAGGGCTCCGGCGTAACGAAAGAATCAACCGGCGAACATGCCTGGATCTTCCCTACAAAATCATACATCTTCTTCTCATCCCTGAATATCAGAGTCTGCACGATATCGCCCCTCACGGCATCCGAGGCGGGGCTTGTCTCAGCATATCCCGTCTTCTCAAGGAGTCTGGCCGCAAATACAGCCCCCTTAAGGCACTCAGCCACACACTTGGGAGCGGTAAAAAGTCCTCTTGCTATCATCCTGTTAAATCCGAGTGTCGGACCGACTTCGCTTCCCAGTCCGGGCGTTGTCAGATGCCTTGCACACTTCTCCACGAGTTCCTCGTGACCTGCAATATAACCGCCCGTATAGCAGATGCCGCCGCCCGGGTTCTTAATAAGAGAACCTGCACAGATGTCACAGCCGAGATCGCCCGGCTCTTCCTTCTCACAGAATTCCCCGTAGCAGTTATCGACAGCCACTATCACATCACTCTTCTTATCGTGAGCCGCCTTGGCGATCGCTCTGATATCCTCGGAAGTCAGGGCTCTCCTGGCGGTATACCCCCTGGACTTCTGGACAAAAACCATCTTCGTCTTGTCATCAATGATGCTTATTATCTTCTCAATATCAGGCGAGCCGTCTTCTCTTAGCTCACAGTCTTTATAGTCAATCCCGTAATTCTTAAGAGATCCGTCATTGTCACCGCTGCTGATCCCGATCGTTGCCGCCAGCGTATCATACGGCTTGCCCGTCACCGACAGCATCGTATCCCCGGGCCTTAGCAGCCCATACAGCATCGCAGAGATCGCCTGCGTACCCGAGCTGATCTGAACTCTCACATAAGCCTTCTCAAACCCGAACACACGTGCAAAGATCTCTTCTATCTTCTCTCGTCCGATGTCGTCATATCCGTATCCCGTGGTGGAGCCCATGTGTACATCAGAGAACTTAACATGCCTGAAAGCATCAAGAACCTTGAGTTCGTTATATGAAGCGACCTCATCGATTGCAGCGTATACCTCTGCAAGTTCCCTCTCACATTCAGCCCCGGTCTTAGCAATTCCGGGGAAAACACCATATCTGACAAATCTCTCAAAGTTTGTATCCATAAAGGGAATTATAACACATAATAAATATAAACAATAAAGTGAGTGGGAAAAACAAGACCCCGATGGAACACCCAAAAGGGGCACCCCGGGTGTTCCTTTTGCGGGTTATTTTATGCTGATCAGGCCGGAATGACACCCAAATGGGGCACCCCGGGTGTTCCTTTTACGGGTTGTTTTATGCTGATCCGGCCGGAATGACACCCAAAGGGGGCACCCCGGGTGTTCCTTTT
>DFIB01000094.1 GCA_002371375.1 Mageeibacillus sp. UBA3708
TTCTTCTTACGCGAGATATCACCGCCGTAACACTTGGCCGTTACGTCCTTGCGGTATGCCCTGATCGTCTCACGGGCGATTATCTTGCCGCCTATCGCTGCCTGGACCGGAACCTCGAACTGCTGTCTCGGGATATTCTCCTTCAGCTTCTCGCACATCCTTCTTCCGCGTGCATATGCCTTATCTGTATGAACGATAAAGGACAGTGCATCAACAACGTCGCCGTTGAGCAGGATATCAAGCTTGACGAGCTTGCTCCTGTCATACCCGGCAGGCTCGTAATCAAGAGAAGCATACCCCTTTGTACGGGACTTGAGCGCATCATAGAAATCATAGATGATCTCGTTAAGCGGCATCCTGTAGTGGAGCATAACACGCTTATCGTCAAGATACTTCATATCAACATACTCGCCGCGCCTGTCCTGACACAGCTCCATGATGTTGCCGACATAATCCTTGGGCAGCATGATCGTTGCTTTGACCATGGGTTCTTCCATGTAGTCGATCTCTGACACATCAGGCATATTGGTCGGGTTGTCGCATTCGATACATGTTCCGTCAGTCTTGTATACCTTATATACAACGGAAGGCGCAGTCGATATCAGATCGAGATTGAATTCCCTCTCCAGTCTTTCCTGAATGACTTCATAATGAAGGAGTCCCAGAAATCCGCACCTGAAGCCGAATCCCAATGCCGCCGATGTCTCCGCCTCAAAAGAAAGAGCCGCGTCGTTAAGCCTCAACTTCTCCAGAGCATCTCTCAGATCACCGTATCTCGCTCCATCAACCGGATACAATCCGCAGAAAACCATCTGCTGTATTCCTTTGTATCCGATAAGAGGTTCTGATGCGGGTTCATCTGCCAGCGTGATCGTATCGCCGGGAGCCGTATCTCTGACATTCTTGATCGATGCACAGATATAACCGACCTCTCCTGCAAGAAGCTCATCAAGAGGCGTATATCCGCCCGGGAAGAACGCACCTAATTCGGTAATGGTGAACTCCGCACCGGTGTGCATCATCCTTATCCTGTCCCCCATCTTAACACGGCCTTCAGATACACGGCATGATACGATAACACCCTTGTACGGATCGTATTTAGAGTCAAATACGAGCGCTCTCAAGGGCTTATCCGTATCTCCTGAAGGTGCGGGAAGATACTTGACTATCCCTTCGAGCACTTCGTCGATGTTGATGTCATTTTTTGCAGAAATGCACGGAGCATAAGATGCGTCTATTCCGATGTCATCTTCTATCTCCTTGCGGATCTCTTCGGGGCGCGCCGAAGGCAGGTCTATCTTGTTTATGACCGGCAGCACTTCAAGATCGGCATCTACAGCCAGATACACGTTGGCAAGAGTCTGCGCCTCAACACCCTGTGCCGCATCAACAACGAGTATCGCACCGTCACAAGCAGCCAGTGATCTTGAGACCTCGTAATTGAAGTCAACGTGGCCGGGAGTGTCGATGAGGTTCATCGTATATGTATTGCCGTCAGATGCCTTGTAATGCATCCTGACGGCCTGAGATTTGATCGTGATCCCACGCTCGCGCTCGATGTCCATGTTGTCGAGGACCTGGGATGTCATTTCGCGCTTATCAAGAACACCCGTGTGCTCAATGAGACGGTCAGCCAGCGTTGACTTACCGTGGTCGATGTGCGCGATAATACAGAAGTTTCTTATAAGTTCTTGTCTTTCCATTATTACCTTATTCTTACAGAAGTCTGATCTTGTTGAAAGGGAACAGCCTTATGAATGCAATGCCTTTGATCCTCTTTGCAGTAAAGGGTCCCAATGTCCTGCTGTCATTGCTGTCAGGGCGGTTATCACCCATGCAGTAATACTCGTCATCGGAGAGAGTGACCTCATTATATCCCTTGGCCTTGCCCCAGGGTCTGACTTCGGTCTTAAGGCCTTCGGGGAGATAGCTCTCCTGAAGTACGGTGAATTCATCGGAACCCTTGGCCTTGATGTAAACATTGCCGTCTGCGATCCTTACCGTCTCTCCGGGAAGTCCCACCACGCGCTTGATCAGATACTCGTCGCGGTCGTAACCTTCCATGTCCTTACCGTCAAGGATGACGATATCACCCCTCTTGTAGCTATTGAAGTATGTGGATATCTTCTGTGTGAAGACAACATCTCCGGAGTGAAGCGTAGGATACATCGAATTACCGTAAACATCATCTCTCTGAACAACAAAGACCACGAGAAGGACACCGGCGATAATGCCGATACATATCGTCTTGAGCCAGTCCAGGATCTCCTCTGCGACTGTCCTCTTCCCTGCAACCTTCTTGTTCTTCCTGCGCCTTTTCTCCAGCTCGGGATAGCGGTTCTCCTCAGTCTCCTCCTCAGCTTCATGAACGAGCTTCGCATTATACTCGGCCGCTTTGACAGCGGCATTCGCGGCTTCCTCATCATAAGAGATCTCTTCGAGATCCGGAACTATCTCCTCAGAGGAGATGCTGTCCTGAGGAAGGCCGTTAATCCTGGCAAGATCATTATCCGGGAACTCATCATTGCCCAGAAGATCGTCTAAATCATTATTGTAATTATCTCTCATAACGAGTTAATTCTCCTCATCCTGAACAACAATGCTGATCCCAAGTTCCTCAAGCTGTTTGTCCGTTACATATCCGGGCGCATCCATCATGATGTCCTGGGCATTCTTGTTCATGGGGAACGGGATTACCTCACGGATCGTCTCTTCACCGGAGAGGAGCATTACCATGCGGTCCACGCCGGGAGCGATGCCGGCATGCGGCGGTGCTCCATAGCAGAATGCATTGTACATTGCAGGGAACTTCTTCTTAACGTCTTCCTCACCGAGCCTTACCAGCTCGAAAGCCTTGATCATGATCTCGGGATCGTGGTTACGTACTGCGCCCGAAGAGAGCTCAATGCCGTTAACGACCAGGTCGTACTGGTCAGCCATGATCGACAGAGGGTCGATCTCGCCTCTCTCTGCCTTAAGAAGAACATCAAGTCCGCCTGAAGGCATTGAGAAAGGATTGTGGCAGAACTCCAGCTCACCGGACTCCTCGCCTATCTCATACATAGGGAAATCAACGATCCAGCAGAATGCATACTGTTCCTTGTCCATGTGGCCTGGAACTGCAGCACCGAATGTCTTGACCATGACGCCGG
>DFIB01000244.1 GCA_002371375.1 Mageeibacillus sp. UBA3708
TTTAAGAAAGTACAGCTCAAGCTGAAAGATAATGACGAGATCTTCCTTATGGGTCTTGGTATCTCTCATCTCATGCCGGCGCAGATGCGCAACCTCATTCTCGTGCGCCCGATCAGCCCGGAGAACAAGGCAAGAGAACTTATCAATTCCGCCATGAACTACGGGATCAAGTCAGGTCTTACTGCCATCTGCATGAAAGTGGAATCGACATTCCTGCTTCCCGGCGACGCCGTGATCGGAAGTCATCTGGCTTCCGACGGTACTGTCGCAGCAGCTTCGGCAGGTGCGGCAGCGGCAGCTGCTGATTCTTACACGCCTTTCGGCGATCCTGCAGCATCATCTCCCCGCAGGAGAAATGACGGATACGAGCCATCTTCGTCAGATACAAGACCGTTCAATCCCAAGAGCGAGCCTGATTATTATGATAATGACGATGACGGTTATGATGACGGTGATGAGTACGAGGATGATTACGATTACGGATATGAGGATCCTTCCAAGAAGGCCGGCAACAAAGACCGTAACCGCAAGATCGCAGCTTTTGTCATACCTCTTGTAATCTTCCTTATCAGTGTGATCATCGGCTTCGGCGTAATGTTCCTTATATTCAATCTCAAGGACCTCATTAAGGGAACACCCGAGACAACTGCAACGACCGTAAGCAACCTTGTTTATTACGTTACAGAGGACGGCACTCCCGTGTTCAGTCAGGAGGACGTCAACAGTGCACTTGTAGCATCACTTAACAGAGGTGATCCGGTTACTGTCGTTGCACAGGGACAACTGTTCAGTTCTATCACGCTTTCCAACGGTCTGTCCGGATATATCCAAAACGATAAGATAAACATTATGGATCCTACTGCGGGTGAGTCTTCTTCGATCTTTGAGACAGACCCGACAACAGTGTCTACTGAAGATACGCTTCCGGAACAGTCTGATGATACGACAGCTTCTTCAAGCTCAATCCATACAACGGAGATGGTGCCTCAGGCTACCGAGGCGACCAGGAGAAATACTCCGACACCGAAGCCGACACCAACTTCCGCTCCTGCCGAGACTACGCCTCAGCCTGTAGAGACTACGCCGACACCTGCCGATCCGACTGAGACTCCTCAGCCTCAGCCCGATCCTCAGCCTGACGAAGAATAAAATAATAAGCTTAATAAGTTAAGTATAGAGACTGTCCCGGATCCTAGGGGCAGTCTTTTTATGCCAGCAGCTGACTTGCTCGACCACTGCCGGTAATCTGCTCCGGAATTCTCCTCTCCTGTAACGCCACCGGCGTTCTTTTGCGGAGAATCTTGCTATGATCTTGCCGGAATTCTCCTCTCCTGTAACGCCACTGGCGTTCTTTTGCGGAGAATCTTGCTATGATCTTGCCGAAATTCTCCTCTCCTGTAACGCCACTGGCGTTCTTTTGCGGAGAATCTTGCCGTGATCCTGCCGGAATTCTCCTCTCCTGTAACGCCACTGGCGTTCTTTTGGTGTTTTTGCGGCCAGCATGATTCCATTTGTGGGGAAAGGTAATTGAAAAGGAGCATAAGATCCTTAAAGTTTAATTTGCTACAACAAACGAAAAGGATTAAACATATGCTCCTAGACCTCAATAATACTAAGATTAACATCAAATGCCAACAGTATAGTTGTTCAAAATTCAGATATGAGAAAAATAATACCGAACTATGGCTGGATTTCTGTAGCACACAGGAAACTGCCAAAGTGTGCTTTCAGTATTGTGGAGAGAGAACTGTAGATATCCACGATTTGGTGATGAACATAAGGCCGAAAATGGCAGCCGTCAGAATGCCGTCGGTAACGAGAGTTCTTTTGATATCCGATCCTTTACCCAGACCGAAGTCTGATACTGTAAGCGAAGTGTATTTCAATGCAAAAAGTGTTCCCACCACGCCGACGAACTCTAATAAGATCGTAATGATCGCAGAGCGAAACGGATGACCGAGATGATCCCACAACGCCACAACAAGATTGTTCGCCGACACGATAACTACCATGGCAACGAGGATCTTGACAGCATCGTTATATCTTATCTGTATCTCATGCTCGTTCGTGATATCTGAGAATTGAAGTATCACACCCAGCTTCTCCTTGCCATCATCGCTGATGGCGAATGAGGAAGACATCTGAAAATACCGGATCTTTCCGTCCGGAGATGTGTATTTGATCTTACCTTTATGGGTCGTCTCTTTATCGTAGATACTGTCCAACACATACTGATGGAATTCGTCATTGATTCCGGAGACTTCGGATTCCATGAATTGAGCATACCTGATGCCTTCTGTCAGCTTGGGATCGTTCAGTATTTCTTTGCCGTGAGGATTGATATAGATGATCATGCCGGAAAGGTCGACCAGCAACAGGCCGTCAGTAATATCTCTTGTTATTCTCTGAACCCAAGACCCGTTCCGCATGAGATATGCTCCTTGTTAATCTGTAATCGATCTTGATTATTATATCATTTCATTTCATAGTGCAGACAGGTGAGGTGTACCACAGGCTGCTGTTATATGATATTATTATATAAATAAACAGCTGATCAGGCATCTTCGGGGACAATGTCCTGCGGGGAGGCTTGTTGTATGGAGGATCTGATATGAAGAGGAAGAAGATACTCGCGACAGTTTTGGCTATGGCAATGATAACAGGCAGTCTGCCAGTGACGGTCTTTGCAGAAGGGGAAGATGCTGCTGACTCTGCACCGGCCCTGGAGATCGTGCAGGAAGAAGAGCCTCAAGAAGAGGAGCCTGATACGGAGGACGAAGAAGAAATCACCGCGGAAGATGCGGCACCTCTGTATAACGACGGCAATGACGTTGTTACGGTAACTACGTCATCTATCGTAACGTATATAGAATGCAGCTGGTCCGAGACCGATAAGAAAGTCAAATCAACAGAAAAAACAAAAGTAAATATAACGCCTTTCCCCTCCAGCGAATCAGTTGCTCCGGGCTGGTATTATCTGAACAGCAATGTTACAGTGAATGGACGTGTTATGCTTGAGGGCGATACTTATCTGATCCTTGGCGATGGTTACAAACTCGATGTTAATGGGCTTTATATTCCTTCAGGAAGCACACTTACGATATACGGGCAGGCAGAGGGAACAGGTAAGATCTACTCACATCCGAACGGCGGAGGCGCGGGCATCGGCGGCTACTCCGGGCATGATAACGGCAATATCGTCATCCACGGCGGCGTCATCGAGGCTAAGGGCGATAACCATTGCGCGGGCATTGGCAGCAATGACGGCTGCACGGGAGGAGCAATCACGATTTACGGCGGCGATATAACGGCCATCGGCGGTAGCGACGGAGCGGCCATTGGCGGCGGACGCAACTGCAGCGGCGGTGTAATAACCATCTATGGCGGTACGATCACGGCAAATGGTCCTACTGATTCAGATTGTTGTGAGAATGGTTCCGGTATCGGTGGAGGTGACAGTGCTGACGGCGGTACTATCACGATCAACGGCGGTACGATCACTGCCTACAGCAGAGACGGTGCAGGTATCGGCGGCGGCGATGACGGTGACGGCGGTACTATCACGATCAACGGAGGTACGGTCTATTCTTATCCTGTTAATCAGGGGCAGGGTGCACGTATCGGCGGCGGAAGTGATGCAGCTCCGGGTACTATCGTTATCAATGGAGGAACGATAACGACCGAGAACAAATACG
Source organism: Mageeibacillus sp. UBA3708 (assembly GCA_002371375.1). GTDB lineage: Bacteria > Bacillota > Clostridia > Saccharofermentanales > Saccharofermentanaceae > Saccharofermentans. The sequence continues at coordinate 3,696 of DFIB01000244.1, forward strand.
GTGCGGGCATCGGCGGCGGACGAAGGAACAAGGATGGTGGCAGTGTCACCATCAATGGCGGCGTTATAAGTGCAACCCTCAATTATAACGAGGAGTACGTAGGTAGTGGTATTGGTAATGGCGGTGGTGATGAGAATCATTCAGGGGCAACTGTTCCTGTTATATTGGATTACACGGATGCCACGAAGGATACGATCAGCATTACTACAACATGTATCGGTAGCGCCCCTGGGAGGTCCAACGGCTCAGTAAAACTTAACAAAGGATTTCAAAATGAAAAGTATGTCTTTTACACCGAATCTTACAACGGATCTGAAGGCAGTACCCGCCAAGAATACATGAGAAACAGTGCTCTCGTACCATGGGATGGCCTTGCACACACGTGGAAGACGCTTCAGGATATGATGGATCAATGGTATAAATATAACAAAGATATAAAACTGGGCGATGATATTACGGCATTACCTGATGACAGGGATCTGTATACGCGTAATTCACAGTACTGGACACAGGAAGCAGTGATCGATCTTAATGGCCACAAGCTTGACAGGGGACTGACAGGTCAGGATGCCATCTCTAATGGATATGTTTTCCTTAATGAAGGTAAACTGACCATCAAGGATAGTGCAGGTGGCGGCGTCATTACCGGTGGCTGCACCAGCGGTAATGGCGGTGGTATCTATAATAGCGGTACGCTGATCATAGACGGCGGATGTATCGAGGGTAACTATGCGTCAGGCCTCGGAGGCGGTATTTACAACAGCGGTACTTTAACTATAAAGGGCGGCACTATAACAGACAACAGTGCAGTTAATAGCGGCGGTGGTATCTATAACAGCGGTACCGTGAATCTCTCCGGTTCCCCGGTCATTACAGGCAATCACAGAGATACAACTGAAGAGAATGTCGTTCTTACTAATAAGAAGATCAAGGTAACTGGTAATCTTGGCAGCAAGGCACTCATCGGTATAAGCCTCGCTGACGGATACAGCGGGGAACTTGTCAATGAGGACGGGGTCATTGTTTTTACCAATGGGCTTAACGGTAAGGGTAATGTAACCAACTTCACAAGTGATGATCCCGGCGGAACGATCAGCCTTAATGCTTCCGGTGAGGCAGTCATAAATACCGTGACACTGGCCGGTTACACCATAAGCCTCGACGGAGATATCTGTGTCAACTACTATATGAGACTGCCTAACATTGTCATCTCACATCAGAGTACTGCATATATGAAGTTTACTGTCGGCTCCGGTGATCCTCAGACTGTGCTCGTCAAGGATGTCGACACCAAGAGGATCGGCGGTGATATTTACTTCATATTCAAGTGCAGAGTTCCTGCCAAGGACATGACAACAGAGATCAAAGCACAGCTGATCGACGGCGATAATAAAGGTGTGATTGATACATTTAGGGTTAAGGATTACACCGATTATCTTTTCGCACATAAGGATGAATCACAATATGCGAACGCAGAACCGTTGGTAGTTGCTATGGTCAACTATGGTGCTTATGCGCAGGAGTATTTCGGCGTGAATACCACAGACCTTGCGAATGAAGGTCATGCGTACAGCGAAGAAGTTATGGATGGTGTTAAGATTTCTGACTCGTATAAGGGATATACGAGTACGCTTCCGGATACGATCAAATATGAAGGTTCATCATTGTCACTGAAGTCTGAGCTGACACTGTCTCTTTATTTCAGCAGTTCGGATGATCTGACATTTGACTGTGATGATGATACTCTGAAGATCGAGACTGTCGAGACGGACAAGTATACGGTGGCAAGGATCAGAGGCATCATGGCAAACGAGATCGGCGACAGCATCACTCTCAAGGTCAACGACGGTTCAGGCGAATACACCGTAACATATAATCCTCTGACGTACTGCTACAACGTTCTGAACGGAAATTACGATGCAAAGCTTCAGAATGTTTGTAAAGCACTGTATCTGTACTATATGGCAGCAAAGTATTATTTCCCGTCATAAGATAAACGGGATCGGGGCTGTCACTTGAAGGGGCAGCCCCATATTAATTTACGGCGGGTCAGCTCCCGCAGCGAAGAATAATGCAGAACGATAAGAATTATTTATTTGAGACAGAGCGTCCCGGAAAGGCGCTCATGGTAATGGCGCTTCCGACTATCGCCAGCCAGATGATCGTATTGATCTATAATCTTGCCGATACATGGTTTATCGGACGCACTGACGATGTCGGAGACGTTTGCCAATATGCCACTGAAGAACATAAACATTTCCATGCTTGCGGATACTACGGATTGTATCTGTGGATGTCTGAGTCTCGCATGTATATGCGGTGATAATACTTATTTCCATTGGAGTGTTCTTATCATTTGGTTCTGCGCATCACGTTTTCTGCGGTGTGGCGGAATGGTTTTATGTCCGCATGGGGATGACGGAAGATGCCAGGAAAGCGGTGGTCAAGTTCTTCAAGGATACATCGATCACAATGATCGGCTGTTACATAGGGCTTATCGCAGTGGGCATGTATTGTTAATTATATTTCCGTCGCATTATTGCTATTGCCTCTGAGGATCAGCGGAGCGGGCAACTGGGCCGGAGCAGTAATGTTTACCGGTCTGATGCTGCTTACATGATGGTGAGTTTAGGATGAGGCTTTTTCCACGGAAACAGTGAGGGCATGATGTGAGTATGTGGTATCAGGTAAGTCAGAGGCTGATGGCTAAGTACCTGACGGCTGCATCCTTTTGTACAGAACATAAAAACAGGCAACCCGTTTCCAGACTGCCTGCAGATTAATTGATCATTATCAGACATGTGATATCAGTATCTGAATAATTCTTTGTACAATACCTTTACCGCGTAAGAGCAATATGATTCGGCGACGCCGAACATCATTGAGATCTCTGATGCGCCCTGGTTGACGATCCTTAAGTTGATACCGGCGTTGCTGAGAGCTGATGCTGCACGCGCCATGATACCTACTGAATTAGCCATTGCTTCACCGACGATCATCAGGATGGCAAGGTCTCTCTCGACCTTAATGTCAGTAGCAGCCAGTTCTTTGAGGATCCTGTTGCAGATGACTTCCTGAACTTCCGGAGTGAAATACTTCTTACGGACGATAACCGTAACCGTATCGATTCCGGAAGGGATATGCTCGATCGATACGCCTTCCTCCATAAAAATCCTCATAACGTTCCAAAGGAATCCTACCTGCTGGTTCATCAGGTATTTTTTTATTGTTACAGTGCAGAATCCTTTCTCGCCGGCGATACCTGTAACGAGCGAATCGTAGTGGGTACGCTTGGAAACGATCCATGTGCCTTTTGCCGTAGGATTGTTTGTATTCTTGATATTAACGGGTATTCCGCGCACGTAGACGGGAAAGAGGGCATCTTCATGAAGAACGGTAAAACCTGCATAGGCAAGCTCTCTCATTTCGTCGTATGTAATCTCCGTAATCGGGAAAGGGTTGCTTACCAGTGAAGGATTAACGGCATAAACATTGTCTACATCTGTCCAGTTCTCATATACTTCAGCGCCCAGGGCACCTGCAAGGATGGAACCTGTAATATCAGAGCCGCCGCGTGAGAATGTGATTATCTGACCTTGCTTTGTATAACCGTAGAAACCGGGGAATATATAAAGTGTATCAGGATCATCACGAAGAGTTGAGAGATTGTCGTATGATTCATCGAGTATTACGGCTTTGCCCATGTCATTATGCTCAAGGAAAAGCCCGCATTCCTTCGGATTGCAGTATTTGGCCTTGTGTCCTGTTGAATTGAGATATCCTGCTACAACGCGTGCGCTTGAATCCTCGCCCATGGCCTTGACAGAGTCAAGGTACATAACGGGCTCAACTATCTTGGCTTCCACAACCTCGTTTATCTGCTTGGTTATCGAAGGCATTACATCCGGTATGTTAAGTTCGTCTGTAATCTCGATGAACCTTCCCATAACTGTCTTGAGAGGCGTTTTGTAATCTCCGCCTGCGATACGTGCCTTGGCTACATCGATAAGAAGATCGGTTACCTTGATGTCATCCTTTGTTCTCTTGCCGGGAGCTGATACGACTACGACTTTGCGCTCGGGATCTGACAGGACGATATCGCAGACCTTCTGGATCTGGAATGCATTGGCAAGTGAAGAACCTCCGAATTTTGTTACTTTCATTGTAAACACCTCTTGTTATTCAGCTTAAACGAATAGATATTATCACATTTTGCGTAAATATTTACTTTTATTCTGTTTACGGATAGAATTTTGACATAAAACAATTAAGGATGTGCCAATGAATATCTTCAAAGCAATGAAGCCCGACAGGGTGGAAGATTCCGTTAAGAGCGTTGATCTTAACGACCTAAGAGCAAGAGGGATCACTACGATATTGCTCGATTTCGACAATACGCTGGGGCCGGATCATGCGGCGGAGCCGGTTGATTTCAGTTATGAATGTGTTGACAACATGAGGAGGGAAGGATTCGCTCTCTGTCTTGTATCCAACGCCAAATCAGGACGCTCCGCGAATATTGCAAAGATGCTGGATATCCCGTGCATAACTTACGCTCATAAGCCTAATCCGTCCGGAGTAAGGCGGGCGATGGAGCTTATGAAATCAACGATATCCGAGACATGCATGATCGGTGACCAGATCTTTACTGATGTTATTGCGGGAAGACTGGCAGGCTGCTATACGATAATGGTGGAGCGTTATGGCAAAAAAGAGATATGGTATGTTGCCTTGAAACGTCCTTTTGAACGCATTGTCAGGTTTTTCGGCAGGTTTTGAGGGTTGCAGTATAGAGCGTTTTACAGTAAAATTATTCAGTTATATTACATTTTAAAGGAGAACTTTATGATTAGTGCAGGTGATTTTAGGAACAATATGTGTTTCGAGATGGACGGCCAGGTATATCAGGTTGTCGAGTTCCAGCATGTAAAGCCGGGCAAGGGCGCCGCTTTCGTAAGGACGAAGTACAAGAACGTTAAGACAGGTTCTGTGGTAGAGCGTTCTTTCAACCCTAACGAGAAGTTTGAGCAGGCTCAGCTCGAGAGAAGAGATATGCAGTATCTCTACAA
>DFIB01000039.1 GCA_002371375.1 Mageeibacillus sp. UBA3708
CGGATTGGGTGGTCATGGCAAAGGGGATCTGGCGTCATCACTTGTCCGCGATGTTTTCGTTAATCAGTTTGAGAAGTGTGATAATCCTGACTGCTTTCTCGGCGAGACCTTCATGATGGCGCAGGATCTTCTGATGTGTGAGCAGATATCTCTACATGCCAAGAGGCAGATGAAGACGACATGCGTTGCAATGCTCGCTGATAAGAAAACAGTGAGGATCGGTCATATCGGCGATTCAAGATTATATATTTTCAAGGGAAATAAAGTTAAGAGAAGAACGCTGGATCACAGCATCCCGCAAATGCTCGTTCTGTCACGAAGGCTCAAAGAATCGGAGATACGCAATCATCCTGAACGAAGTACAGTCATGCGCGTAATGGGTGTCGAATGGGAACAGCCTCAGTACGAATTGATGGAGCTGATACCGACGAGGAAATGCAAGGCGTTTTTGCTTTGTACTGACGGTTTCTGGGAATTGATAGAAGATAACGAGATGTGCAGTTGTCTTAAAGCCTCTACGGACCCTCAGGACTGGCTGGATCGTATGACGGATATCGTCAAGGCCAGAGGAGTAGGAAGGAATATGGACAATTATTCTGCAATTGCCGTATGGAAGAAGTGAGGCGTTCCGGATGCAGATAAGGAAAGACAACTATCTGGACTATGAGGAGAACAGTTGCTTTAAGGCAGCGATGTTCTCGACTGTCGGGGGACGAGCAAATCAGCAGGACAGTGCGGGTCTGACGATTAATGATGGGGATGGGTTATTTGTTGTCTGCGACGGAATGGGCGGCCATAAAGGCGGGAAGGCTGCAAGTTCTGCGGCTGTGGACAGGCTGCTTGCCACAAACGTTCTTGGCATTCCGGAAGAACAGATAAACACAGTTCTTCTTGAGGGACTGCGAAAGGCTGATTCTGATGTTGCATCTTTTAGAGATGAAGACGGAAGTCCTCTTAATTGTGGGACAACTGCTGCTGTTGTTGTAATACGCAATAAGCGGTTGTATTGGATATCAGCCGGTGACAGCAGGATATATATATACAGGAACGGTGAATTTGTTCAGATTACGAATGATCATATTTACGCGGTGGCATTGCGCGAGAATATGAGAGCCGGACAGATAACGAAGGAGTACTTTGACGATCATTCCGTGAATGCCGATGCATTGATCAGCTTTGTTGGGATGAATGGTATGCCTCTTGTTGACAGGAGTGTTCATCCGGTGGGACTTCGTAAGGATGATATCGTACTGATCATGACAGATGGTTTGTACAAGAATCTTCCGGATAGCATGATCAAGAAATATATCGAGAATTTCGTTGATCCGTCTGATTCCCTGAGAGCTTTGGAGCAGAAAGTCAACAAGCTGACTTCTGAAGATAAAACAGTGAGGGATAACATGACTGTTGTCCTGATAAGAATAAAGTGAGAGGTGATAATCCATGTTGATCGTAAAATGCAAAAACAATCACTTTGTGGACGGAGATAAGTATTCCGTTTGTCCACAGTGCGGTGCGGCTCTTGGCGATCTTGACAATAAGAAGAGTTCAGGCAATCAGAGCAAGGTTACCGTATCGCAGCAGATAAGTACGCCAAGTATACCCGGTGAGCAATACACTGAAGAATACGGAACAATGTCGATCTGGGAAGCAAATAAAAGAACTGCTCAGGAAGATGCGCCTCAGGACCCGGAGATGGTGCCTGATGACAGTTCTAATTCCTTACAGCAGGAGATTCTTAATGCCAGTGCTGATAATTCAGGTAAGACCGTCGGTATTTGGATGGGAGCGCAGCAGGAGACATCAGGTCAAGCCGTCAGCCAATCAACAAAAAACAGACTTATTCCAGATGATTATATTGCAGGCTGGCTTGTGTGTGTAGGCGGTCCTCATTATCATGAATGCTTTGCTGTTTGTTACGGACGCAATTCGATTGGAAGAGGCGCTGGTAATGATATTTGCCTGGAACTTGACAGCACAGTCTCCCGTGAAGAGCAGGGATGGATACTCTACGATAATTTGAACAAGAATTTCTATATTGAATCCGGTCATACCAAAGTTCCTATATATGTAAATGATGAGATACTCTTGTCTAATTCCGAGCTGCGGGAGAATTCGATTATCTCAATTGGCAATACGAGACTGCTCTTTATTCCGCTATGCGGAGATAAATTCGACTGGAAAGATTATCCGGAGAAGTAAGCTATGATAAGATGTTTGAATTGTTTTAAAAATTATGACGAAGACTTCGGTATCTGCCCATTCTGTGGCAGCGTACCTGTGGAGCAGAGAGAACCTATAGACCTTCTGCCGGGGACAACATTGTTTGATGAGAGATATATTATAGGCGCTTCAATCAATGCCGGCGGATTCGGTATCATTTACAAAGCCTGGGATACCAAGCTGGAAATGATCGTAGCAGTCAAAGAATTCTATCCCAGTAAGATAGTAACGAGAGCGCAGGGAACCAAAGAACTCATTATCCTTAAGAATGATAACAGGGATGAGTTTGCCTACCGGATGAAGCGTTTCCTTGAAGAAGCCCGCTATATGGCGAAGTATGCGTCTAATCCGCATATACCGAATGTCTTTGAGTATTTCGAAGAGAATAATTCGGCGTATATCGTAATGGAGTTCCTTGAAGGTGAATCATTAAGCAGTTATTTGAGGACTAATGAACAGATAGATGTTGATTTTGCTTTGAGTATTGCCGTAAGCGTCGGAGATGCACTTAAGGTGCTTCATAAGGACGGAATCATTCACCGCGATGTGGCTCCGGATAATATCTATATCAGTACAGACAACAAGATAAAGATAATGCTCCTTGATTTTGGCTCGGCAAGGCTTACAAATGCTGATGATGATATTAAGGATATTATCCTTAAGCCGGGTTATTCACCTGTAGAGCAGTATGATCCTAACATGAGCAATTCCGTAGATGAACGTACTGATATATATGCATTGGGTGCAACACTATATGTGATGCTCACAGGCGTTAAGCCGTCTGAATCAACAAACAGGAAGATTGAAGATGATGTGGTAGAACCCAAGAAGCTTAATCCTAAGATCTCGGAGAATCTCAACAATACCATTATGAAAGCAATGGCTATTGATAAACATATGAGATTTAAGACGGTCTCGGATTTCCTGGCTGCAATAAGCGGTGATATAAAAGTAATTCCTCTTGATCAGGAGAAAAAGAGACGCAAGAGAAAGCAGATAATCGGTGTTGTTGCCGCACTTGCGGTAATCGGAATCGCTGCACTGGCTGTATTCAAATACTATGACAGTAAAAGATTGGAAGAGAGGCTTAATCCGGCCACGATCACAGTATGGTATTCAGCTGATACCGATGCTGAGACGGTTGCTATGGAGGAAATAGAGAAGGATTTTGAAAGTGCATTTGACAACGTGGATGTAGTGTTGACGGCTTATTCTCCTTACGAATACAAAAATGCGATCATGACTGCATACAGTAATGATTCTCTTCCTTCATTGTTCGAGAGTACAGGTATTTCTGAAAGTGATTTATCCAAATGCCGTGATGTTACCGGAATCATAAACACAGATATTGCAGGCAGTTGTTCATTACTGAAACAATACGGATCTTACTATTCATCACATGTAAAAGTACCTCTGGCATTTGATATGCCGATAGTATGTATTATTACCGACAGTGAAGGAGAGAAGTGCGATTACGGTAATCATAACTTCAGTGCGATCACCGATTTTGCCGCAGCCAACAACCGAATGGCCGTCAACCCGGCATCAGCCGATTTGTGGAATAAGGTAATAGACACTTCCTCATTCAGATTAAAAGACACTTTTACTGATAGAAATAACAGCTCCTCAGTTCTTTTTACATCATTCTCTGATGTGTCATCAGTTGAAAGGACACTTGACGGGTTGGGGTATCCCCGCAGATTCGTGTATTACTCAGGTGACATGATTCCATGCAGATTTGATTGTGAGTGGAGCCTTGGTAATGGAAAGAATAACGAGAATGCTGCTGCTGACAGACTCCTGACTTGGATGCTTGGGAATAAGTATCAGAGTTATTTGTTGATGACATATAACGATATGGATCTTTTGCCTGTATGTGACAGTACTTTTGTGTCAATGGTAAATAAGCGTGACGAACTTGATAATTCTCTGACCGAGAGGATTAACGATTTTAGCTTTAGCAAATAAAGTGTGATTACGGGAGGGGACTATGAAACGTTGTTTAGGTTGTTTTGCTGAAATTAGGGATGAGCTTGAGATATGTCCATTCTGTGGATATATGGAGGGAACACCTCCTGAGACGGCTGTTCATATGGTACCCGGTACCATACTGGACGACAGATATATCATAGGTAAAGTTGTGGGCTTTGGCGGATTCGGTGTTACTTATTCCGCATGGGATGGCAAGCTTCTGCAAAGAGTTGCAATAAAGGAGTATCTGCCAAGTGAATTCTCTACGAGGATGCCCGGACAATCGAGAGTGACTGTATTCAACGGTGATAAGAGTGAACAATTCAAACAGGGGCTTGATAAGTTCGTAGATGAGGCAAGAAGACTGGCCAAGTTTACAAATGAAGACGGTATAGTCAGAGTGTTCGACTGTATAGAATCTAACGATACGGCATATATTGTCATGGAGTTCCTCGAGGGAGAGACTCTGACAGATTATCTTAAGAGAACAGGAAAGGTTCCGGAGGATGAAGCCGTTGAAATGCTGTTGCCGATAATGGAATCTCTCAAATCAATACATTCGAAAGGAATAATCCATAGAGATATAGCTCCTGACAATATCTTTCTTACCAGCGACGGGAAGGTCAAACTGATAGATTTTGGTGCGTCCAGATTCGCTACAACTTCGCACAGCAGAAGCCTTACGGTAATAGTCAAGCCCGGATATTCAGCTGAGGAGCAGTATATGAGCAGGGGAGATCAGGGGCCGCATACTGATGTCTATTCTCTTGCTGCTACACTTTATAAAATGATAACCGGCACAACACCCCCCGACGCTTTGGAGAGGAGGGCTAAGCTGGAGAACGTACATAAAGATATCATTGTTGATCCTCGTAAGATCGACAAGGGTATTTCCGTCAGGCGTGAAAATGCAATAATGAATGCTCTCAATATCAGAGTAGAGGACAGGACACCTACTATAGAACAGTTTATGAAGGAATTGGAGAGTGATCCTCCTGTTCCAAGAAGATATGGCAAGATCAAAAAGATAGATTTCTATACGTGGCCACTATGGCTGAAGGTTGCTGCACCGTTGTTGTGCGCAATGATATTGACTTTCGGCGTTCTGGTGGCAACCGGCGTTATCAACTTTAAATCGCTTTTTACGTCGGCGGTTGAGATTCCTGCCGGTTATTCTGAGGTTCCTGATGTTACGAATAAAACTATTGATGAAGCAAAGACGGCGATGGGTACTGCTCAGCTTAATATAATGCAGAATACGATAGTATCTGACCACATGAAGGCAGGCTATATAATTAATCAGAATCCGAAGAGCGGACGTTTTGTGCCGATAAACAGTGATATTACCCTGTATGTGAGTATGGGTAATGGAGAAGTCATTCTGAATCATATGCCTTATTTTGAAGGTGTTGATGTTGCGCTTGTATACAAAGATCTTAGGTCAGCCGGATTTGCATATACTGAGGGAAACGAGAAATATGAGTACAGTGATACCATTGACGAGGGTAAAGTAGTTAAAGTGTTCCTTGATGATGGTACTGAAGCGGTTTACGATAGAGAATACGCTTCTCAAACACACTTTACACTTTGTGTATCACTCGGCCGTGACACATTTGCTATGCCTGAATTAATAGGCAAGACCGAACAAGAGGCCAGAGATATCCTTAAAGAGAATGGCCTTGTTCTGGTAGAAGATGAAATCGTGAGAGAAGAAAGCGACACTTATCCTGCCGGGATAGTATCCTGGCAGAGCATTAGCTCGGGAAATAAGGTTAAGAAGGGGACAGAAGTTAAGATTTCTGTATCAACCGGTGTTCAGACAAAGACAACAGATTCACAACCGAAAATAAATACTCCGGCACCAACGAAGAAGCCTAATACAAATACACCAACCCCGACAAAGAAGCCCAATACTCCGACACCGGTCCCTTCCATTTCAGCCAAAAAAGGAACGGTTGAAATACGTCATGATCAAGGCAAGACGAGCGGTACAGCTGAGGTAAACGTAACCAACTGGGCCTCATCTATTGATTGGAAATCGAGTAACACAGGTGTCGTTACTGTGTCAGGTTCAGGTGCATCGGCAACTCTGAATTATCAGGGAAGAGGAACAACTACTGTAACCGCAACTTTGCACGGGACGAACATATCTTGTAAGATCACAGTTAAGTGTTATGACTCTATCACGAAGTACACCGATTGGGTGGATGGAGGATACCAAACAACAGCTTTTACTGATACTGATATTAAGCGGCTAAAATCTACCCAAAAAGTTGAAATCGATAAATATCCGACCTGGTGCTATCTGCAATATTGGAGGATTGGTGCTGATTCATATGGAAAAGGCGGTTCATTCTATAATTATGAAGTTTCCGGAAGAGATGGAAAGGAAGATCATGCTCGTCATAAATACTATAATTGCAGTTGCGACAGAAATGGAGTACCAAACTCCAATAACCCGATTGCAGTTCCGGCCGGTGGTAATAATATGGGATGTGGCCTTCCGGGAAGAGGATACAATAGGGGAAATCAGACTGCTTATTATTTCAATGTAAAGAATAGTGATGGCTCAGGCCCTTATGGAAATATGTATTTCATATATGACTATCATTATGAGACAGTGTATGAGACCAGATATTATTATCAAACAAGAACATCCTATCAGGAAGTATCCTGCGACTAAGAGGTAACTTATGCAGATAAAGTCAGTTTTGATAGACCATAAAAGACTGTATAGCATGGCTTTGAACGAGGGCGATGAGATATCCTACGGATCCCATAAGAAGGATACTGTTCAGGTTGCCGGATTCAAGCCCCATCAGATCAGGGTGGATTACAGAAAGAAGGGCATATTGCTTGATGCCAAGTCTGCGTATAATGTTTTCAGTAATAATGTCAGGACCGGTGAATTCATACCTCTGCAGAGACCGGATACATTTATGTATTTCGCGCATGTTCCCGATGACTCAAGCGAGACGTATAAGCTTCCGTACAACGGAGTGGTCAAAGTCGGAAGGAAGACGTCTGATAACGATATAGTTATTCAGCTTCCGTTTATATCTGATCATCATTTTGTGTTCAAGTGTAATAACGGGAATATCCGTATCGAGGATGCGGGAAGTACAAACGGAATCTATCTTAATGGTCAGAAGATAGATAAAGGACTAATGAAGAACGGTGATATTCTTACTATCCTCAGCGTTGACTTTGAATTGGTTCACGGTGTCATCACATTCAAGGGGACAGGTAAGAATGTAATCATCAAAGAACATGCGGCTGATTCGGACAACCTGATAGAATCAGAGTTCCCCAAAGTGCTGTCATATCATAAATCTCCAAGGCTCCAGGAAGTCCTTCCGTCAGAACCGATTGTTCTTGCCACACCTCCTTCAAAAGCGCAGAAATATGAGAAAACAAGAAGCATGGGCTCTGTTCTTGCAGGAACAGGCGCCATGGCAATGGCAGGCATGTTAAGCGGTGTTGCATCTCCGGCTTTGTTAGCTGCCAGAAGCGCAAGTATGATCTCTCCTATAACAAGCTTTGCATCCAATCGCAAGTACAATAAGGTGCGTAAGAAGCAGCTTGAGGAATACACCAGGCAGCGCCTTGAGAAATACGGTGACTATATTGAGGATCAGAGGGTCAAGATCCTGGATGTGGCAGCTGAACAGGAGCGTATCCTGAACAACGAGAATCCCAAGCCGGAAACTCTGATAAAGGATCTTCTTGTACTTAAACGCAATCTGTGGGAGAGAATGCCGTCCGACCGCGATTTTCTCAACGTCAGAATGGGTATGGGATACGATGATCTGTGTGTTCCGGTGACAAGCAGATCACAGCAACCCGGATTTGCTATGGAGAATGACGAAGTCGAAGATCTTATAGAACAACTTATTGAAGAGACAAGGATTGTTGATAATGTGCCGATGAGACTTGATATGAATAATTTCTCGACAGTCGGTATGATCGGTGATCGTTCCAAGGTGCTGAGCCTGATACGTAATCTGCTTGTTGCATTAACAATGGAACACAGCTTTGAAGATGTGAGAATAGTATGTGTCTATGATAAGTCGGAGCATGAGTTCTGGAAGTATCTTAAGTGGCTTCCGCATATCTGGGCTCCTGACGGCAAGGGACGGATGATCACTATGTCAAAGGATACAGGCAATGATCTGCTGAGCGGCCTTATTGACATGATCGAACAACGCATTCAGGATACACGTGAACATGCGTCTAAGGACAGCTCTCCCGTGACACCGCACTATGTCTTCATATTCTCTTCCAAGGCAATGGTCGAGAAACACATGATAATGAACTACCTTTTCGATATGAACCCGCAAATGGGCATTACATCGCTGTTCCTGTTTGATGAGATATACGAATTACCGCCCAAATGTGAATACATAGTCGATCTGACACAGGATCCGTGTGCTTATGAGAGGAGCAAAATAAATGAGCGTAAGTATTTCTCGCTCGACCCTGAGGTGAGCGATGATGATTTCAATTCATTTGTAAGGCGCATGTCTGCTGTCGAACTTGAAGGCTTTGCAACGCAGAGCCCTATCCCCGGATCGATATCTTTCCTTGAAGGATATGGTGTAGAGACAGTAGAAGACCTTAATATCGGTATGCGCTGGCAGATGTCTGATCCGTCAGAGTCATTGGCTGCTCCCATTGGACGGCTTATGGGCGAGAAGACATTTTTCCTTGATATACACGAACGTGCCCACGGACCTCATGGTCTGGCTGCAGGAACATCAGGATCCGGTAAGTCTGAACTGCTGCAGACCTGGATACTGTCGATGGCATGCTGTTATCACCCTCATGATGTGAATTTTGTCATTGTCGATTACAAAGGCGGCGGGATGGCAGATATGCTCAAACCGCTTCCTCATGTAACCGGACTTATCACAAATATTTCCGGTGATATCAACAGACCGATTGAATCGCTCAAGAGCGAGATCCTGAGGCGGGAGAGGATCTTTGCCAGGTGCGGTGTGTCTAATATCTACAAGTATCAGAAGCTGAGAAGTCAGGGTAAGGCAACTGACATTCTGCCTCATCTGATAATAGTTGTTGACGAGTTTGCGGAATTGAAGAAAGATCAGCCGGATTTCATTAAGAATCTGATCAGTGTATCTGCCGTAGGACGAAGCCTCGGTGTCCATTTGCTGCTGGCCACACAGAAGCCCGGCGGAGTCGTAGATGAGAGCATAAAGGCTAATTCCCGGTTCAGATTATGTCTCAAAGTAGTTGATACAAATGACAGCAGGGAGATGATCAAGACTCCTGATGCTGCCAGCATAAGTGAGACGGGTAGAGCGATCATCAAAGTCGGAGAAAATGAACTGTACCAGACTTTCCAGTCATTCTGGAGCGGTGCACCTTATTACGGTGCGTCAGAGGATAAACATTTGTCTAATCAGATAAAGCTGGTGGACCTGGCCGGTCAAAGAATAGACGTTACAGAAAGAAATACTGCCGTAAACGCAGACAAAGATGAATTAACAGCTATCGTTGAGCATATAGTTAAGTGTACGGAAGCAATGGGTATAGAACCCGTCCCGGGTCCCTGGCTCGATGAACTGCCTGAAGTGATGTCTCTCGATTACGTGGCCTCAAATCATCGTGTAATTAAGAACTGGCTGAAAATTCCGGTAGGTATTTATGACATACCGTCCAATCAGGAACAGGGATGTCAGTATATTGATCTCGACGGACAAGGCAATCTGGCCGTTTACGGTGCTCCCGGAACCGGAAAGACAACATTCCTGAAGACACTAATTACATCAATGTGTACTTGCTATACGCCTCAGGAAGCAGTGTTCTATTGCATTGACTGCGGCGGATGGGGACTTAGTATCTTTGAAGGGATGCCTCACTGCGGGGGCATTGCGCTCGATTGTGAGGAAGAGAAAGTATCCAAGTTAAAGCTTCTTCTTGATGAAGAGATGACAAGACGTAAGAAGCTGTTTGTGGAGAACGGTGTGAGCACATTGCTGTCATACAGGCAGGAAGTGTCTGATGACCTGCCGGCTATTATATTGGTAATCGATAATATAGTATCTCTATTTGAACTTTATCAGGATACGATTGAGCCTTTCCTTGTAAAACTGGCAAGCCAGGGTTCGACATACGGTCTGTTCCTGGTGTACACATCACATAGCCAGAACGGCGTAAGGTATAAGGTTCTTCAAGCGATGAAAAACGCTGTTGCTTTCGAGATGAATGACAAGGGTGATCTAAGCATGGTCGTCGGACGTCCTGACGGGAATGCAGTACTGTCGTCACGGGGAAGAGCTCTTATCAAGGGTGCACCGCCGGTAGAGTTCCAGACGGCTTTGTGCTGCGAAGGTGCTACGGAGAAGTTGCGAAATGATAACCTCAAGGAGTTGATCGCAACTTTGGACTCTGAATGGAAAGGTGAAAGGCCGGCCCCAATCCCTGTTATGCCGGGAACCGTGGAAGTGTCTTACATGGCTGAACGGTATTCCGAGATATCGTTAATTCCTGTGGGCCTTGATATCAACACTACAGCGGTTGAGTATATTGATCTTACAAAGCATTATTGTTTCCTTGTCACGGGCAGCAGCTGCTGTGGTAAAAGCAAGATGCTTGAAGACATCTACAGAGTGATAACATCGAAGTTCGAGACGGAACTGTTTGTGTTTGATACTGATTCCGAAGCTTTGCACGGGCTCAAGGATTCGGCTTCGGTATATGTCTCAGTCAATGATGAACCGGCTACAGATGCGGCAGTAGTACAATTGAAGGATATACTCAGTCAGAGGATGGCTGCGTCCAAGGAAGGCAAAGATATCGGTGATAAGGAACTGATCATCCTGATCGATGATATCAAGAAATTTGCCGATAACCTTAATGATGAATCGCTCAAGACAGCCGAGAGGTTTATGAGGCTTGCTGAAGGGCTGGGTGTAATGGCCTTTGCGGCCGGAAGGTCAGATGACGTCACAAAGTATTGTGATTATGAGGCTTTCACTTCCACATTCCTTAAGCACCAGAACGGTATATCCTTAAGCGGGACGCCGAATATGAACATGTTCTTTAAAGCAGATCTTAAGCCCGGTGAGGGAGGGACGGCATCCGCTGCGGGATGTGCGCATCTCTTCCGGGACGGGAAAATGACAACTGTTAAGTATATGAAGTGACCTTCCCACAAAGTTACTGCGTACGCAGCAAACATGTTCCGGTAAAGCTGGATTCGTTCACAAAGTTACTGCGTACGCAGCAAACATGTTCCGGTAAAGCTGGATTCGTTCACAAAGTTACTGCGTACGCAGCAAACATGTTCCGGTAAAGTCGATTTCGTTCACAAAGTTACTGTGTGTATCTACATTTCGCCAAAAAGAACATACCGGCGCAGGAATGTAGATACAATGACGGAAACGCTTATGCCTATACTCAAAGTCCTTGTCCCGGATAATCTGATACTGCAGATATCAAACACCATTTCCCGCAGATTCCGCGAAGAACAACAAAAATGGTGCCTCATTTCTGAGACACCACTAATTAACAAGTCTGTTCAATATCTTACAGCAGATGAGCTCTCATGTCGTAATCTGACAGAGGTGACAAAAGTGCGGGAGCGATATCAAATACTGTCTTGCAGCCGTATTCGCCCTTGGCGTTCAGGCGGCTGATGGCTCTTGCGTAAGCGACGAGGACGCTGCCGGTGAACTCCGGGTTGGAATCGAGCTTAAGGCTGTATTCGATGATGTGTCTGTTGTCCTTGTCGAAGCCCGTTACACCTGTTCTGAATACGAATCCGCCGTGGTTCATGCCGGCATGATCGCGGTTAAAGATCTCTTCGGTGATGAAGTGTACTGTCGTATCGTAATCAGCGAAGTAGTTGGGCATTGTCTTGATGGCATTCTCGATATATGCAAGATCTGCATCTTCCTCGGGAACTACATAACATACTCTTGTGTGCTTCTGTCTGGTAGTGAGGTCGGGACCCTTGCCGGACCTGACTGCCTCGAGTGCGCTTTCTACAGGGATCGTGTACTGCTTTCCGTTCTTGACGCCGGGGATCCTTCTGATAGCATCGGAATGACCCTGTGATACACCCTTGCCCCAGAAAGTATAATCCTTGCCGTCGGGAAGGATGCAGTTGGCGTAAAGTCTCTGGATGGAGAACATTCCGGGATCCCAGCCGGCGGAGATGAGCGAAGTTGTGTTGTTGGCTTTGCATGACTCATCAACGGCCTCATAATGCTTGGGAATGTTAGCGTGTGTATCGAAGCTGTCGATACAGTTGAATGTCTTGGAGTAGAGAGGAGTCATCTCGGGAAGATCTGTTGCCGAGCCGCCGCAGATGATGAGAACATCCAGTTTGCCCTTGAAGTCCATGATGGAGTCAACACTGTAGACGTTGACGCCCTCGGTCTTTGTCTTGACGGATGCCGGATCACGTCTCGTGAAGACTGCGCACAGTTTTGTGTCAGGGTTCTGCCTGATCGCTGCTTCGACTCCCTTTGCAAGATTACCATAGCCTAAGATACCAATTTTTATAGTCATAAAACGGCCTCCTCATAAATGTCAAAATAAACATTCAGATTATATACAATTTCTTTAGTGTGGTAAACAAAAAATAGCTTGCTTTTTATATACATATAACTATAATCTGATTGTTAAGCAATTCTGAAAGAGGTTTACAATATGGGTAAAAGAACATATGATATGGTTTTGTCTGCTATTGGGGCGACGTTGATAGTTATTGGGTCCATGATATCGGTCAATGCATTTGCCGTTCCGTTCACGCTCCAGACAATGGCCATCTTCATTGTGCTCATGAGCATAGGCGGGAAGAGGGGGAGCATATCCATTTTGGTCTATCTGCTCCTTGGAGCCGTGGGAATTCCTGTTTTCGCCGGGTTCAAAGGCGGACCTGCCGTACTGATGGGACCTACGGGCGGATTTCTCATCGGATTCATATTTGTGGGACTCCTCTGGTGGCTTCTTGCTGACAGGTTCATTTCCAAAACCGGCTCGAAAGCATGGCTCAGGATCGTCCTCAGGATTGTCATGGCTGTCTTCTGCGAGGTGGCGATGTATGCCTTTGGCGTTGTCTGGTTCATGACGGTCTATGCGTCTCAGACAGGCCCCGTAGGTTTATCCTCGGCGCTTACAATGTGCGTTTTTCCGTTCATTATCCCTGACATCGTCAAGATAGCAGTTGCCGCCTCTGCAAGTGAGGCATGTGCCAAAGTCGTCAAAGACTGATAATATTCGTCTTTCTTCTGATATAATAATAGGTCAGGGAGGACTTGATGGACTTATCATTTATCAGAAGAGCGTTCAGATTCGAACTCAAAGACATAATAAGGATCGCAGCAGCTTCTGTGATCGCGGTCGTTGAGTTTATACTCCTTTGTACCAGGTATCCCGAGGCTTGTGCGGGCATCGTGATGTTCCTTATCCTCATAATCCCGACATTCAAGGTATCCGGCAGGTTCAGATTTGTATGCGACCTGATATTCCCGTTCTACTGCGGGCTGTTTATCATGTATTATTTCCAGCTCGGGTGTCTGTACGGACATCCGATGACCGAGGCGCTCTCGTCGTTCTGGGGTTATCTGCTGATACAGAACAGGGTGTTCTATGAGATCATTTTTGTTTATGTGGTCTACTTCGTGTTCAGACTCCTGATGATGTCGCCAAAGGTGGCGATGATAGCGACGCCGGTGCCTTTTTTGCTGATCGCGCTTATTAATTACTACGTGTTCCAGTTCAGGGGACATGAACTCGTATTCCTGGATTTCTTCTCTGTTGGCACAGCTGCAAATGTCATGGGCAGCTACAGCTATCCGCTGTTCGTCCCGATCGTGTTCATGGTGTTGCCGTATGTGCTGTTCATCATGCCTTTCATTAATATGGAGATGGAGAAGAGCAAGGTTCACGCGGCGGTAAGGGAAGCCGTATTTGCGGCTGTGTCAGCGCTTTGCGTATTCCTGAGCATGCTGTCTGCCAAGTCTTGGTTTGCTGACGGTAACCATATCTTCAGGGAGTGGGGGGACATGATGTCCGTCGCCAACGGCTATTACATGTCATTTGTACAGTCTATTAAGGCGGTGATAATAACTCCTCCTGACGGATATTCTGCCGATGCGCTGAACAATTATCTTAATGAACAGGGCTACGGTAAAGTTGTGCCTCTGGCATCATCAGGAGATACGGCTAATATCATTGTCATAATGAACGAATCGTATTCGGATCTGAGTATTTATGAGGATATCACAGGCAAGACAAAGAACCCGGATCCTTACTGGGACAGCCTTAAGGAGAATACCATTCACGGTTATGCGATGTCATCGGTATTCGGCGGCAATACCGCTAACTCCGAGTTCGAATTCCTGACGGGACTGTCAATGGCAAATCTTCCTACAGGTTCGATCGCGTATCACTCATATATCAAGGATAATATGTATTCGGCCGTTCGAGCGCTCAATGACTCCGGGTATGATTCCCTGGTAATGCACCCGTATTTCAAGGACGGCTGGAACAGGCTGGAGGTGTACCCGAGGCTCGGGTTCAGGAAGATGATGTTCATCGATGATTTCAAGTTCACCAACGATGATCTCATTTGCGGCAAAGTGACTGACAGATGCGCGTATGAGAATATGTTGAGCATCCTTGATGAACATGACAAGTCAAGTGATACCAAGACTTTTACATATATGATTACCATTCAGAACCACGGCGGATATTATTTCGACGATTATGAGCCTGATACGTATTCAACGGTGTTTGACGAGTACAATAACAAGTGCTACAACACGTTTATGACATTAACGAATGAGAGTGACAAGGCGCTTGAGATGCTTCTTACCGAGCTGAAGAAGAAGGATGAGAAGTATGTTGTGCTCGTCTTCGGCGATCATCAGCCCGAGCTGGCGCTGACGGATGCATCAGACTTCATGGCCGGCGGCAGGGCCTGGGTCGTGCCTTATATAATCTGGACTAACTTTGACATGACCGAAGAGCAGATGAACGGCCTTAAGCCCAAGGGAGGCGTGACGAGCTTTAACTACCTGGCAGGCGACGTAATGAGGGCTGCGGGCTTTGAGCTTAATTCATATTTCGCCTCGATCGAGAGTGTCCGTGAGGAGCTCCCCTCGATCAGCAGTTCCGGTTACTACCTGAAGGACGGGAGCGCGAGAAGCAGGGAATCCGGGCTCCCGGACGGTGTGGCAGGCGACAGGATGAGGTATTATATGTACCTTCAGTACAATATATTGTTTGATGATAACAACAGTTCACTATTTACAAATTATGTGTATAATTAACACGTATTTTGGAAAACTATAATTGAGGTGTATATATGCAATTCAGTATTAAGCCGGGCGTGAAGGGTATTCCGCGAATAGCAGTAGCCTTTATTCTAGCCCTGATACCAAGTATCTTCTCGGTAACGCGTCTCTACGATGCTTTGTTCTGGTATGTAGGATTATTCCTTCTGACATTTGTTACATTGAAGGGCAGAGAGGACGGCAAGGGCAAATGGACCTGGTTCGTCTTTGAAGCGGTACTCCCCGTGTTCGTCGCCGCATTTACGATCTACTTCATGCAGTACGTCAATCTGGTCGATCACAACAAGATGTCCGCTACTGATTCCAGGCTGCTCTACTCGGTCATGTACAGCGCCGAGAAGATCCGTTTCCTCTATGAGATGCCTGTTATTGTGGGAGTTTATTTCTTCCTGCGTATGTGCACGGTATCAAGAAGGTTTGCTGCCGCTTTCACGCCGCTGCCGTTCCTTTTTATCGGTGTCGTGAACTATGTTGTCTATCACGCCAGGGGTCATGAGATTCTTGCCAGCGACATCTATTCTATTAAGACAGCTTTGAATGTTGCATCGACTTACAAGATATCGCTTCTTTATCCGCTTCTGTTTGTTGCATTGCCGTATGCACTTTATTTTATAGTCTGTCTGAGGATCAAGAACGAGCCCAAGATTCTGCCGTGGTTTGCCAAGATCGCCATTTCTCTGGTGCTCTGTGTAGGCTCAGAGGTCGCTTTCGTGTATCTCGTTGATGACTGGAGCAAGACAAATGCCCCCCAGGGCTGGAATGATAAGGGCTCCATCTACAACGGTCTCCTTATGAATATTGCTCTGTCAGCTCACTCGCTGCACCAGAAGGTGCCTGAAGGATACACGGACAGCTACGTTGATGATCTGGCAGCTCAGCTTAATATCGATCCGAATTACCCGGGTAAGGTTACCGAAGACTCGGCGAACGTCATCGTAATTCTGAGCGAGTCATACATGCAGCTCAAGGATTACCTGCCGATGATGGGTGTCTACAAAGATCCCGCGCCTTACTGGAACGGGCTTAAGGAGAATACGATCCACGGCTATGCTACAGCCTCCGTATACGGCGGCAATACGCCTAACTCCGAGTTCGAGTTTTTCACGGGAATTACAACAGGATTTATGCCTACGGGTTCCATTCCGTACACGATGTTCCTTAAGAAAGACACATATTCGCTCGTTTGGGCGCTGGATAATCTCGGATATAAGTCAACGGCAATGCACTGCTATCTGTCTTCCGGCTGGCAGCGTCCCAGAGTATATCCGCTCCTCGGCTTCCAGAATATGATGTTCATTGATGACTTCGAGAAGACGGATGCCGATTACTTCAGGAACTATCTGTCTGACCAGAAGGCATATGAGAATCTTGTTAAGGTTGCTACATCAGGTAACGGCCAGAAGACACTGACTTTCCTTGCCACGATGCAGAATCACGGCGGGTATCAGGATGCTTTCGATAACTTCCCCGTAACACAGTATGTAACGCGTTCGTTCACGGGCGACCTGTTCCCGGTCAACAACTACATCAACCTTGTTATGGAATCTGATAAGGCTCTGAAATGGCTCCTTGAGACATTGAGCAAGGAAGAGGAGAAGTACTGCGTTGTTATCTTCGGCGACCATCAGCCTCAGATAAGCGGATTCACGAATAACATGGCTCCCGGAAAGAATTCAAGCTGGTGTGTTCCTTATATCATCTGGACGAACTATGAGATGGATCAGGATCTCTACAATAACCAGTTTGATGGCAAGGGCTACAAGTATACATCACTTAACTATCTTGCACTTGACGTTATGAAAGCGGCAAATATCGATATGCCTGCATATTTCCAGCTTATCGACAGCACAAGGGGAGAGGTTCCCTGCATCAATGCCACGGGTTATTATTCCACGGCACTCGGCAAGTTCCTCACGATAGATAATGTTCAGGATCCGGCTGACGAGCAGGCTCTGTCAACGATCCGCAAGCTGCAGTATTCGTTCATCTTCGATGATAAGACAAACGAATTTGAGAATGCGCTTAAGAATACGATAGATAACGTCAAGAACAGCAGGTAATCCCGCACAGTAAGGAGGTCTCTTATGGCAGTTAAGATCATCACGATAAGCAGAATGTTCGGAAGCGGCGGAAGGACTGTCGGCAAACGTCTTGCCGAGGAGCTGGATTTCGAGTACTTCGACAGGGAGATAATCGACAGGATTGCGGGGGAAACGG
Organism: Mageeibacillus sp. UBA3708; assembly: GCA_002371375.1. Lineage (GTDB taxonomy): Bacteria > Bacillota > Clostridia > Saccharofermentanales > Saccharofermentanaceae > Saccharofermentans. Next base: position 17,742 of record DFIB01000039.1, read on the forward strand.
GGTTCTCCAAAGATTATGTTGCTGCAAACAGTGAATATGCGCCCGGCAAGTCTATCTTCTCGTACAGTTTTGAAGCTGCGGCAACGCCCGGTGTGATGAATGGCATGACGACTGCCGATTACCTTTATTCGGTTCAGCGCAAGAAGGTGCTTGAGATTGCCAATTCGGGCCATAACTGCATTATCGTAGGACGCTGTGCCGACTATATCCTAAAGGAATATGACAGTGTGCTTAACGTGTTCATCTATGCGGATCTCGAGTTCCGCAAGAAGAGGATTGTCGAGACGTATGGCGAGAGTGACACCAAGCCTGAGAAGCGCGTTATCGATAAGGACAAGAAGAGAGCTGCAAACTACAAGCATTTCACGGACCGCGAGTGGGGTAAGGCAGGCAATTACGATATCTGCCTTAACAGTGGCTATCTCGGCATTGATAAGTGTGTTGAGATCATCAAAGATATTGTAATAAGCAAGTAAGCCGTATATAATTACGGCACATGGGGCATTAGCTCAGCTGGGAGAGCGCTACGCTGGCAGCGTAGAGGTCACGGGTTCGAGCCCCGTATGCTCCACAGAGAGTCCGCAGATACTTGTTATGGTGTCTGCGGACTTTGTTGTTATAATAACTTGTCAAATGTAACAAATTAACCCTGTATTCTTTTGCTTACTTGTCAAATATGATAAGTTATATTATCATAATAATGGAGGTGAATTAACATGGAAATCAGTGCGCTCTCAGATGCTGGTATTGTTAAAGAGATTGGCAACAGGATCAAGAATTACCGTATATCTCTCAATATCACTCAAGAAAAACTGTCATCTCTGTCGATGGTTTCCGTCAGTACGATAGTCCGGTTGGAACGAGGTGAGGATGTCAGTTTTCTTAAGTTGATCAAGATTTTGGAAGCGTTAAACTTAAGTGATAATCTGGAAGCCTTAATCCCTGATGTTACCGTCCAACCTATACATGTTGTTGATGTTCGTAAGCGTGCAACAAGTTCAAGGTATAAACAGCGTAAGAATACAAACTGGAAGTGGGGTGACGAACTATGATTCATTCTGTTGAGGTAAGCTTATGGGGTTCAAGCATTGGCGTTGCATTTGAACGTAATGGTATTGTCTATTTTCAATATGATCCGTCTTTCGTTGATAGCCAAATAGAGGTATCTCCATTCAACATGCCTTTGTCTAACGCTGTTTACTCTTTCCCTCAGTTGAGGACGATAGATGCTTTCAAAGGTCTTCCTGGTTTGTTGGCTGATTCGTTACCGGATAGGTTTGGTAACGAGATAATCAAACAATGGCTTATTTCGCAAGGTAGAAGCGATACTTCGTTTACGCCGCTTGAGTATTTGTGTTATATCGGTATGAGGGGTATGGGAGCCTTAGAGTATAAACCCTCTAATGGTCCTGTTTTGAATGATGATATCCTTGATATAACAGAGATATCGCAGCTTGCCAATCAGATTGTTCAAAATAAGAGCGGCGTTATTCTTAATGCGGATGATGCTACCAAGGCTCAAATGATCGAGATTGGTTCTTCTGTTGGTGGAGCACGTTCCAAAGCAACCGTTGCCTGGAACAGAAAAACAAAAGAGATCCGTTCCGGTCAGCTCAATATTGGCAAAGATTATGAGTATTGGATCGTTAAATTTGATGATGGTAAAGATCATACTCCTGTCGAATTTGCTTATTATCTAATGGCAAAAGATCTTGAAATAAATATGAAAGAATCGTTCTTGTTAGAAAAGGACGGATTAAGGCACTTTGCCACAAAACGCTTTGACAGAACCGAAAAAGGAAAACTTCATATGCAGACTTTAGGAGCACTTTTGCATCTTGATTATAATATACCTAATCTTTGCAGTTACGAAAGGTATGTTAATGCAGCGAAAAAACTCGGGTGTGAGTACAATGATATAGAGCAGATCTTCAAGAGGATGGTTTTCTCTCATAAAGCTCTAAACTATGATGATCATGTTAAGAACTTTTCTTTTCTCATGAATAAAGATGGTAAATGGCAATTATCCCCCGCGTATGATCTAACTTATGCGTATGTTCCCAATAACCGATGGATCTCAAGACATCAGATGAGTATTAACGGAAAAACGGAAGATATAACTGATGGTGATCTGCTGTTGTTTGGTGCCGGAATAGGTATTCCTCGTTTGAAGTGCAAAGAGATTGTTGAGAAGACGAGAAGTGTTGTTTGTGAGTGGAGAAAATATGCCCGCATCGCTGGTGTTGGTGAAGAGAAAACAGAACAGATCATGAAAGAAATCCTAGCTCAAGACAAGAAGAACCGTTTCTTTCTAGATCAATCAAGAGGAGTTCAAAACAAAAGAATGAAACTGGACGTTATTATAGCTAATACCCAAAAACGCCATGGGACACAACAGAACACCTCTATTCCTGATAAGAACAGAAACGGCTCCGGCGATGATGCTCGTTAATAATAATGGTCTGCCTTATCGTGTAGCCTGACAATGTGACTCGTTCTTTATATCTAAGGGGTTCGAGATTGTATCCGTTTGGTTGTATAAAATCCCGTTCAAGCAAGATTTTATGGGGTTCGAGTTTTGTTGCATTTGCTCCACCAGGAAGCCCACAAAGCCAGTAGATATGGCGTTGTGGGCTTTTTTGACGTTTTCTGAATTGTTCTGAAAGATAGTGTATAATTATTAGTATGAGGTGTCACATATGAATAGATCATTTACGAGAGAAGAAAACAGAGTTGCTTTAGCGAAGGCAATTGCTTCGAATGCTGTAGAAGGTATCATTGTTGATGCCGATGTTGCACTAATGTGTGAAAAACTGTTGAATAACGAGATCTCATGGCCAGAATATCTTAATTATGCAAAGAGTAAATATATGAGGACAGATTAATGGGATATACATTGGATCCGATAGAAGATGGATGCTACGAGGGAACCACATGTCTGATTAACAAATTAGATATCAGAGATGAGGATATTCTGGCGAAAATGGAAATGGCTATAGTTACTCCCAAGATGGCTGATCTTGAGCGGTATATCGGATCTAATATTTTGAATTTTGATTATTATAGAGAGATTCATAGGTATTTGTTTTGCGATCTTTATGATTGGGCAGGGCAAGTGCGTACTGTCAATATTTCGAAGAAGGGTTTCAGTTTTGTTGATCATGAAAGAATCGAGAGCATATCTAATGCAGTTTTTTCACGCTTGACTGAAAAGCAATATCTGGTAGGAGTGACGAGAGACGTATTTTTGTCAGAGATTGTTCATTTTTATGATGTAACAAACCGTCTTCATCCTTTTCGCGAAGGTAATGGCAGGACACAACGTATTTTTATTTCGCATCTCGCTCAAAATGCAGGGTTTAATCTGGATTTTTTGTCTATGGATCACGATGAACTAATGATTGCTACGATACAATCTGCGCAAGGCGTTTATGATGTGTTGTTCAGGCTCTTTGATTCTCATTTGAAAAACTTTGATATAAAACCGGATAGATCAAAGCGATATCCCGGCGATGATGCCCGTTAAGTGCTCTTAACGAGAACGATAACCGAATCAACGTTTCTGGCAACGGATGAGGAGATCCTTGCTGCGGAGAGTACATATCTTGATAAGGAGTCAGCACTGCAGACCCAGGTCGATAATATAGAGTCTTCTTATCCCGGTTACGATGAGTATCGTTATCAGATAGATGAGATATCCCATGATCCCTATGCTCTCATATCATATCTCACGGTGATATATGGTGACTTCAAGGCATCTGACGTTAAAAGTGATATCGATAGATAAATTGTTTGCCGATCAGTACACGCTTAATGTTTGGAGAAGAAAGAGACTCGGATCAGGACCAAAGAAGACGGTACTACAGAAGAGTATGAGTACAAGATCCTCAATGTCCAGCTGACGAATAAGGATTTGGAGATGGTCACATTAGGGCTTCTTGATGAAGAACAGATGGCACATTTCAGGGTGTATCTTGCAACAATGGGCAACAGGTCAAATCTTTTCGGTGAACGCCACGGAGGCGGTTTGTCTTATGATTTCCCTCCGGAAGCGTTATCTGATGAGCGTTTTGCCAGGATGATCAGAGAGGCAGAGAAGTATCTCGGATATCCTTATGTGTTCGGCGGATCATCGCCTAAGACGAGCTTTGACTGTTCGGGATTTGTATCCTGGGTAATCAATCACTGCGGTAACGGATGGAATGTCGGAAGGCTTGGAGCAT
>DFIB01000217.1 GCA_002371375.1 Mageeibacillus sp. UBA3708
ATCACACCTCTCGGAAATGACGTTGAGTCATACTGGGAGGGATTAAAGCGCGGCAAGACGGCTGTAGCGCCTATCACAAAATTTGATACATCAGAGTGCAAGGTACACATCGCAGCCGAGGTTAAGGATTTCGATGTGACAAAGTACATGGATTTCAAGACCGCAAAGAGAATGGAACTGTTCTCGCAGTACGCGGTAGCTGCTGCATCACAGGCAGTAGAGCAGGCAGGACTTGATATGGCATCTGAGGATCCTTACAGAGTAGGTGTCATCGTAAGCTCCGGTATCGGCTCGATGCAGGCTCACGAGAGGGAGCAGGTCAAGATTGCAGAGGGCAAGAAAGTAGCTCCTCTCTACATCCCGTTGATGATCGCCAACATGGCATCTGCCAACATCGCCATCAAGTACGGCATGAAAGGCAAGAATACCTGTATCGTCACCGCATGTGCAACGGGTGCTCATTCCATAGGCGATGCTTTCAAGTCAATCAAGTATGACGAGGCTGAAGTAATGATCGCCGGCGGATGTGAGGCGGCAGTTTGTCTGTCAGGTGTTCAGGGATTCAATGCGCTTACGGCACTGTCCACGAACGAAGATCCCGAGACTGCATCAAGACCCTTCGACAAGGACCGTGACGGTTTTGTAATCGGTGAAGGTTCCGGCGTAGTTGTTCTCGAAGAATATGAGCATGCCAAGGCGCGCGGTGCGAAGATTCTGGCTGAGGTAGTGGGATATGGTGCAACATGTGACGCATATCACATCACATCACCTGCAGAGGACGGTTCCGGTGCAGGTACCGCAATGATAATCGCCATGAAGGAAGCAGGCATCAAGCCCTCTGACGTTGACTACATCAACGCTCATGGAACATCAACACATCACAACGATCTGTTCGAGACACGTGCCATCAAGTACGCTTTCGGAGAGGATGCGTACAAGGTTGCCATCAACTCGTCCAAGTCGATGATCGGACATCTTCTCGGCGGTGCAGGCGGTGTTGAACTTATCGCGTGCGTCAAGGCCATTGAAGACGGCTTTGTTCACGTTACTGCAGGTTCCAAAGTCGCAGGCGAAGAGTGTGACCTCGATTATACTTTCGGCGAGCCCAAGTCGCTTAATATCCGCTACGCAATGACAAACAATCTCGGCTTCGGCGGACACAATGCAACGCTGATAGTCAAGAAATTCGAAGAATAATTCTCCGGGAGGTTAATATGGCTAATTCATTGAACATTAAACAGATCATGGAGATCCTTCCCCACCGTCAGCCGTTCCTGCTGATCGACAAGGTCGAGGATTACGAACCGGGCCAGTATTGTATCGCTTATAAGAACATCACTTACAATGAGCCGTTCTTCGCAGGTCATTTTCCCGGAGAGCCCATCGTTCCCGGTGTCCTTACCGTCGAAATGCTGGCTCAGACAGGTGCTGTGGCAATTCTTTGCCAGCCTGAGTTCAAGGGAAAGATTGCTGTCTTTGCAGGCATAGACAACTGCAAGTTCAAGAGACCGATCGTCCCCGGCGACACTGTTCGTCTTGAGACGAAGATCACCGCAATCAGAGGCCCCGTCGGAATGGGAGAGGCAACTGCGACTGTCGACGGACAGATTGCGGTTAAGTGTGTGATCAAGTTTGCAATAATGCAATAAAACGCCCGCAGCGTACTTGCTTGCTACAGTCCTCGGTTTTGGCACTCGCGTGTAGTTTGAGTAAAGATTTCAGGTGACGTCTCGGCGCCAAAACCTGCGGAAGTCCGCTCGCAAGCAGCTGCGGGCTTGACGGGGGACTTGGATGACCGGAAATGTAGAACCTGATTTGCATACCCGCTCGTGCTCAAAGCAGTTCCGGGACAGGGCGTTGAGCTGTCACGGATCGTTTAGTATCGACTTGATAGGGTCCGCTCGCAAGCAGCTGCGGGCTTCACGGGGGAGTCGCTTGGACGACTTGAGTGGCCGGCATCCTTGAACGGCAGATGACAACACTGAACAATTTGACCTGTTACACTGAAATCCGTTCAGTGCAGCAGGCCTTTTTGTTCAGTGTAATTTATGATCGTGCCATCTGAGGCAGTCAGTCACTTATTCGACAGGTGCCCAGATCGACCTGTACCCCGTTTTCCTGCGGAAGCGGCAAAAGCAGACTGTCAGCTTCTGCCGCCTGATGCCCTCGGGATCCTTACAGTATGACGGAATTCACGGTCGTCGTAGCTTACTGAATCAGTACCTCCATGTTTGTTGACGATAGAGCTTATATTCTCCATACCGCATCCGTGGATACTGTCATCTTCTTTGGTCGTAAGAAGTCTCCCGCCGGATGTCCGGAGGCGGCCGTCGTATGTGTTGGAGACGGAGACCAAAAGACCGTTGGCGCTGTTCTCAAAACCTATCCTGACGATCTTGCGCGGATCTTTACACCTTATGCACCCTTCGACGGCATTGTCCGTCAGGTTTGCCAGAAGAGTTGTTATCTCCGGATCAGACAGCGGAATGTCAGACAGGTCATCGAGAGTCAGAATAAAAATGATGCCGTTATGACGCCCTTTGGAATACCTTGAATTGAGGACCGCATCTGCTGCTGTGTTATGCGTGCATATGATATCCATACTGTCATCAAGACCGTTGCTGAATTCGTTAACAATAGACTGAAGCTTACCGTACTCGGATGATCTTACGCAGGCTTTGATAAGATTAAGATTATTCTTGTACTCGTGCGCAAGTTTTGTGTGTGCCCTGAGTTCATCTCCTATCTTCGAATACTTTTTTATTTCGTCTGTTGCACCGGCAAGCTTTGCCCGGACCTCGTTTATTTGCCGTTCCTTTGCTGTTACACAGATCATTGTGTGAAATGCATAGATGTTGAGAAAGAGTATTACCACAGCAACTCCATACACTATCATGAAGATTTCGCGCGTCATATTTCTGTATGTTCCGTATACTATCGCGAACATGATGAACAGTGTTGAGACAGGGAGAATTAAGACTCTGATCCATTCGCTGCCGCTTATGATGTCGATCTCTTTGTGACAGATGAATCTTCTTATGAACATTGTGCACATGAACTGAACAAGATAGCTGATGAGGGCGGCGGTCACGACCGTCATTTCTGATGACAGCAGATCCAGGTTATTGCCGGGATCCATTGCGGCTACAGCCGCCCAGGCGCAGAGATCTGCAAGAAAGCCGAGGGCGTGATACATGATAACGGCAGCTACTGTTCTGAATGAGAATTTGCCCGTAATAAGCGAAGTGAATATTGAGGAGGATATGATGAGAAATAATATCTTAATTATCATGTCCCAGGCCAGTAAAGAGGTAATCGCAACAGTCGATGTGAACCACAGAGCCATCTGAAGTAGCTTGCCGGCATGGAAGGAGAAGCTTTTCCCGGCGATGGAATCAGTGAAGAGCATGCACAGTATCACGTAGAAGAGATCACTTACGAGCGGGTGGATGATGTCCATATGTTGCGTCCATGGTAGTTCGTTATGGCTGCGGCGGCCTCTTTGGCGAAGGAATGTGACATCGGGAGGCGTGACCCGTTACTGAAGAGGACGGAGTAGAAGCTGAACGATGCTATATATCTCATGTTGACCAGATAACTCTGATGGATCCTCACGAAATCCTTGTCGGCCATCAGCTCACCGATCCTGCCGAGCCTGATCCCCAGCGGGTCTTTGACATACTCATTGCCGCTTTTTGTTATGACGTAGATATAGTTACGCCTGCTCTCGTAATAGACAATGTCGCTGACCCTGATCTTCCTGCGATCGCGGCCGACTCTTACCGTCTCCGTAATGTCAGCATATCTGCGTTGCCTGAGCACATCGTCAAGGCATTCCTCAAGCTCGGTCCTGAGTATGTCCATATCCTTCAGGATATACCTTACGGCTCCGTATCTGTACCCTTCACGTGCATACATCGCATAAGCCGTCACGAAAGCGATCCTCGCTTCCGGGCATTCGGCTCTGATCACCCCCGCGAGGTCAAATCCCGTTTTAACGGGCATCTCGATATCAAGCAGGAAAAGGTCGTAATAGTTCAGATTCCGCTTATCCCTGATGAGCTCTCCGGCAGACGTGTAGCCCTTGCCTCCAAAACATGCACCGCGTTTTGAGAGGTATTCCCGCGAATAGTTCTGTATCAAATCAACGTAGTAAGCGTCATCGTCACAAACTGCTATATGCATGATTCAATTATAGTGCAAAAGGCATGGAACAAGACGCACTCGGTGACAAGCGTTACTTGTTTTTGGAGAGTTTGGTGCGCACCATGAATTCGATGTATCCGGCAAAGACCGCAGGGATGAACATGATGAGATAGACGTTGTGAACATAACAGATCCTTGTGGTATGACTGCCGGACAGAACATATGCCCATACGGCAGCGTTGTAGAGGATCATCGATATCAGCATCACCCTGTCCTTACCGTAGAACACGGCATAATAACAGTTCACGATAATTATCTCAATAACTCCGAATACAACACTGATTATGTTCAGGAACAAAAACTCTTTGTTGAATGTCCAGATCCCGTTGGCGAAGAAGCAAGAGATGACGGCACATGCGGCCGGTGCGAATATCCACACGAACGGAATGAGCTTGCCGTTATCTTTGCGGACGAATGACAGGATGATCTTGACTATGTAGTTGATGATGAACGCTCCGCAGACGGAGATGAAGGTGAGAGTCGAGATGATCTCGCCTGCCGTCGCCGGTTTGGATGCAAAAAGGCCAAAGTTCTGCAGGACCACAAACATCAGAACATACCATGACGCTATGATAAGGCCGCTCAGTGCCCATTCCAACTTCTGATTCTTAGTCATAAAGAGTACCTCCTTATCGACCAAAATGCCGTAACCGTCCTATGTGAAAGCATTATAACATGAATAGTTTGATGTTCAAAGTATTTGTCTGCAATCATTGACAAATAACGGATACCGTGATTTAATAAGCGCAGCCTAATTAGGACGGAGCAACCAATGAAGTCAGAAGTCTTTACATTTGCATACTTTTATTTTTACTTTGGCAATGACAGTCAGAGCGATTTGTGTGCATAATAATAAGACGGGAATCAAGATAACAAGTGCCGCACGGATCGCAGGATGACCCGGGCGGTTTTTTAATCAGGAGGAGAATTTATGATCGCACAACTTAAGGCAACGGCAACACCTACAGAGATAGAGATGCTCGTATCGTGGCTTGAGAAGAAGGGAGTCAAGGTCACTCCTATTCACGGTGAATACTGCACCATCCTGGGCCTCGTAGGTGATACGACGAAGATCGATATCGATGTGCTCGAGAGTATGAGCATAGTCGAGGCAGTGAAGAGAATATCCGAGCCGTTCAAGGCGGCGAACCGTAAATTCCATCCGGAGGATACTGTTGTCGATATAGGCGGCGTAAAGATAGGCGGAGGGAACTTCGCCATAATTGCAGGTCCCTGTTCAGTCGAATCGGAGGAGCAGATCATTACCACCGCCAAAGCGGTCAAGGAGGCCGGTGCCACACTCCTGAGGGGCGGCGCATTTAAGCCGAGGACATCTCCCTATGATTTCCAGGGACTGAAGGAGGAGGGACTGAAGTTGCTTCTGAAGGCAAAGGAAGAGACCGGTCTTCCCATCGTTACCGAGATTATGGCGATCCATCATCTACCTCTGTTCGAAGATATCGACTGCATACAGGTGGGAGCAAGGAATATGCAGAATTTCGAGTTGCTCAAAGCCCTCGGCAGGACGAACAAGCCGATATTGTTGAAGCGTGGAATGTCGGCTACGATGAAGGAACTTCTGATGAGCGCGGAATATATTATGAGTGAAGGCAATCCCAATGTCATCCTCTGTGAGAGGGGCATAAGGACATATGAGACATATACGCGCAATACTTTCGATCTGTCTGCGATCCCTATGCTCAAGGAGCTTACGCACCTGCCGGTTGTTGCAGATCCTTCTCATGCGACGGGAAGAGCATCTCTTATCAGACCGATGGCAATGTCGGCGACGGCAGCCGGTTGTGACGGTCTCGAGATAGAAGTACATCCGAATCCGAACGAAGCGTTGTCTGACGGAGCTCAGTCTCTGAAGCCCGATCAGTTCGCCGTTGTTGTGGAAGCGGTAAATAAAGTTCGCAGTATTCTCTGATTTTATTTATAATATATACACTACGCGTTCAGAGGACGGCACATAAATGCTATTAGATAAGATCGAGGACAGGCTGGAGAAGAGAGGACTTCTGACAGACCGCGGTTGCCCTGAGGGTGGCGTTATCGGACTGGTCGGATTAGGTCTCATCGGAGGTTCATTTGCCAAGGCATTCAAGGCCAATGCACCCAAGTTTAAGGTGTATGCCGCCAACAGGACAAGATCAACGTTGCAGCGCGCCATTGATGAGGGCGTTGTTGACGGTGAACTCAATGAAGAGACGACCGGTGAATGTGACCTGATAATCATCAGCCTTTTCCCTGAGGCAGCGATCCGATATATTGAAGAGAACAAACAGTACTTCAAGCCGAATACGATAGTGACAGATGCATGCGGCAACAAGCGAGGCATATGCAAAGAAGGATTCAGGCTCGCCGAAGACGGGGATTTCATCTTCATAGGAGCTCATCCGATGGCAGGCACCCAGTATTCAGGATATAGCAATTCCAAAGCTGATATGTTCGAAGGAGCGTCGCTTGTACTTGTCCCGACTCTTGAACACGAATTCGACATAACTCCGCATCAGGAGATGGTGATATCACGTCTCAAGACGCTTATGGCTCCGATAGGCTTCGGAGAGTACAGAGTTACAGATGCGGTGACACACGATAAGATGATAGCATATACATCGCAGCTGGGACATGTCATTGCCAGCAGCTATATGCGTAATCCCGCAGCCCTCGAGTGCTACGGATTTACAGGCGGGAGCTGGCGCGACATGACGAGGATCGCATACTGCAATACGCCTATGTGGACGGAACTGTTCATCGAGAACAGGGACAACCTGACGCAGGAGATCGATTTTATGATCGGTGAGATGACAAGATTCAGGGACGCGATCGGCAGCTGCGACCGCGACAAACTCGCCTCTCTGCTTGATGAGGGGCGGCAACGAAAGGAAAAGACAAATTCCCATGAGTGATAACAGGATACACGTCAGTGCATCACGTGAATATGATGTCGTGATAGGTTCAGGTCTTCTGGCAGACAGCGGTAAGCTTGTCGCGGAAGCAGTCCCGAAGGCAACGAAGCTCCTTATTGTCAGCGAGACAAATGTTGCTCCGCTGTACATGGATACGGTCGCATCAAGCCTCAGAGAAGCCGGCTTCGAAGTTACGGAATATGTTTTCGAGGCGGGTGAGAAGAGCAAGAATATCGACACTGTTGCAGGCATGTGGGCTTCCATGGCGAAGGCCGGATTCACAAGAACGGATGCAGTTATCGCTTTGGGAGGCGGCGTCACGGGAGATATGGCCGGATTTGCCGCGGCGTCATTCCTCAGAGGTATCAGGGTCGTCCAGATACCTACATCACTTCTTGCGCAGGTGGATGCTTCCGTAGGAGGCAAGACCGGTATCGACCTTCCTGAAGGCAAGAATCAGGTGGGGGCCTTCCACCAGCCTTCGATGGTCATAGAGGATACTGACTGCCTTAAGACACTCCCCAAGGATAAGTTCACGGAAGGTATGGGCGAAGTGCTGAAATATGCTTTCATTATGGATACGAAGCTCTATGACAAGCTGGCAATATATGCGGAGGACGGCAAGGCGATGGACCTGCAGAATGATCCTGCAGCACTTGCGGATATAGTAAGGCGGTGCGTTGAGGACAAGGCCGAAGTCATAGCTGAGGACGAACATGATACGGGCAGGAGACAGATCCTGAATTACGGACATACGATAGGACATGTTATCGAGCGCAACAGCGGATATACAAAGGATCACGGCATATGCGTTGCGATGGGAATGGGGATAATGACCGACTGCTGCTATGCGGCAGGCAGAATGGACAAGGACACTTATGGCAAGATGATCGGTCTGATCAACAGCTACGGACTTCCTGCGGATGATGACATCACGCCGGATGATGCTGTGAGCGGTGCCATGAATGATAAGAAGAAGAGGGGTGATGTAATATCTCTGATCCTGGTCAACAAGATAGGCGAGGCGGAGATAGTTCCCATGACTCCTGATGAATACCATGATTTCCTCACCGGGAGGTAACGCAGATTGATAGTATCATTTAGCGACAGAACACTTAATCTTGAGATTGACGCACCTGTATCCAAGTCGATAGCGCACAGGGAACTCATAGTACGTACTTTCTGCTCGGTCTTCGGGCTGAAGGGCGAAGCGAACTTTGACATCCTCGTTCCCGATCCGGATGACAGCGTGGATATCAGGGCGACCAAGGAATGTCTCACTAATCTTCTCAACTACAGGAAGACTCCTGACAGGATCGTGATGCCATGTCATGAGAGCGGCTCCACACTGAGGTTTATGATACCTGTGGCGGCTGCTTTTTTGTCGGTTATGGATGCATCCGACAGGGAGCTTGTTTTTGAGACGGAGGGAAGGCTCTACGACAGGCCTCTCGACGACCTGGAGAACTGTCTTGCACCCCACGGACTGACTATCACCAAGAATGATACGGACAGGACCATAAGGATCAACGGAACGATGACGGCCGGCCGTTTTGTTATAGACGGTACTGTGTCGTCACAGTATATCTCGGGTCTGCTTCTTGCCGTTCCCATGTTCGAGACTACGAGCACCATCGAGGTGACCGGGATCATGTCGTCGATCCACTACATCGGCCTCACCATAGAGGCGCTGTTCAAGTACGGTATAAGGATCGAGAAGAACGGGAATTTCTTCCTGATGCGTGAAGAGGATTACTGCTACCGCGAAGTTACGATACCTTCAAATGAGCTGGAGGTCGAAGGCGACTGGTCGGGAGGAGCATTCCTGCTGTGCCTCGGTTTCCTCATGGAGGGCGGAAGCGTCAGGGTCAAAGGCCTCGACATCAATTCCGCGCAGGGCGACCTGGCGATAATGGATTTCTTTGAAGAATTGGGACTTGATCCGGTGACGGATCCCGACGGCGACATCATTACGGCAAAGCCTTCGCGGATCGTACCCAAGGATATGGTGACCTTCGACTGCAAAGACATTCCCGACATCGTTCCGTACATGGCGGTGCTGGCTGCGTTCTACAGCAGCAGAACAGTCTTCTATAACGTTAACCGTCTCAAGGTGAAGGAATCAGACCGCTTTACCGGCGTTATGAAAATGCTCCGCGCCGCAGGCTTTACGGCCGTATCGGAGGATGACGGCAACACTATGATCATCCGCGGCGGCAAGGTCAACTACAGCAGCGCAGTGCCGCTCAGGCTCACTGCCAGCAACGACCACAGGATGGCGATGGCGGCAGTTCTAATTGGCGCGGGATTATCCTGCGACATCGATCTCGATGATGTGCAGTGCATATCCAAATCCTTCCCCGGATTCATCGACGTCATCAACAATGAACTGGCACCGTCCAAGATGCAGAGCATCTATAACGGCGATGTGCTGAAGCTCAGGATCTACGGCCAGTCACACAGCAAAAGGATAGGAGTGTATATCGAAGGTCTCCCGGACAGCGTCAAGATAGATGAGAAGTATACTGCCGGTGTGATGGCAAGGAGAGCTCCCGGTAAGAATAAGTGGTCAACGTCAAGAGTGGAGGCGGATGAGGTGCATTTCGAGAAGATCCGCAAGATGGTCCACGGCTATATAGTGAACACGAATACAAAGCCCAAAGATTATGAATCACTGCTGAATAAGCCGCGCCCGTCTCATGCGGACTACACGGCGAGATTCCTCTACGGAGACGACGCGGCAAGGTCGGGAGGCGGAATCTTCTCGGGAAGAATGACGGCGCCTCTCTGCATTGCAGGATCGATAGCCAAGTGCGAACTGGAGAAGAGAGGAATTATGATCTTCTCGCATCTCCTTCAGATAGGGGAAGCATGTGATGTGGGCTATTACGAGGGATTTACCCGGGAGGAGATAAGCAAGGTTCAAAAGAAGGATTTTCCCGTTATAGATGATGATGCGGGCAGGCTGATGATACAGGTGATCGATGCCGCACGTAAGGACTGTGATTCCGTAGGCGGCGTGATAGAGACAGTTATCTACGGCATGCCGGAGGGGATCGGCGGCCCGCTTTTTGACGGCATTGAGGGCAAGATTGCACAGATAATCTATGCTGTTCCCGCTGTCAAGGGAGTGGAGTTCGGATACGGATTCGAATCATCATATCTGAGGGGCTCCGAGAACAACGATCCTTTCGAGTATGACAAGGACGGCAAGGTTGTCCTCAAGACCAACAAGTGCGGCGGCATCCTCGGAGGAATATCGGTGGGTGGCGACTGTGCGCCTATAGTATTCAGTACGGCGATTAAGCCTACCCCTTCGATCGGTAAGAAGCAGCAGACTGTGGATCTCGCGGAACACAAGAATACCGTGATTCAGATAGAAGGGCGTCACGATCCGTGCATTGCACCGAGAGCTGTTCCCGTAATCGAATGCGCCGCAGCTGTCGCAATATACGATATGATACTCGCCAAAGAGAAGGAGAACTGATACATGGCTTACGATATTAATGAGCTCCGCAAGGAGATAGACGCGGTCGATCTTGATCTTCTGGACTGTATTGAGAGAAGAATGGCGATAAGCCGCAAGATCGGCGTCAGCAAGAGAGAGCTCGGCAAGGATATTCTTGATTCTTCACGCGAGAAATCCAAGATCAGTGCGCTTCTGGCTAATGCCGGATTCGAGAGCAAGGAGTATGTGGAGGAGATATACAAGACCATATTTGAAGTGTCGCGCGCTCACCAGAACAAGCCGTGCTTCGGCCTCCTCGGAAGGACACTCGGTCATTCATATTCACCGCAGATACACAGCCTTCTGACGAATGAGTATTCATATACGATCATCGAGCGCGAGCCGGAAGAGCTGGATGCGCTTTTTGCATCCCGCGTCTACGGCGGATTTAACGTTACGATTCCTTACAAGAAGGAAGCCTTTGCAAGGTGCGATGTGTGCGATGAGGCAGCTTCCGAGACGGGAAGCGTCAATACGGTCGTGTTCGGCAAAGACGGTAAGACATACGGATACAATACTGACTACTACGGATTTATGTTCATGCTGCGTTCCGCAGGTATCGATCCGTCCGGCAAGAAAGTGCTTGTTCTCGGAACGGGTGGTGCTGCATGCGCCGTAACGTACGGTCTGCGCACTATGAACGCAGGCGATATCAAGAGCTGCGATCTCGAGACGGAGATCAACTATTCCAATGTATACGATATCTGCAAAGACAGCGAGATAATCGTCAACTGCACGCCCGTCGGAATGTACCCCAAGGTCGATAACTGCGTGATAGATCTGGACAGGTTCCCGGCTCTTGAGGCGGTATGTGACGTCATCTATAATCCTTCGCGCACGAAGCTCATACAGGAAGCTCAGAAGAGAGGTCTTAAGACATGCGGCGGCTTGGCGATGCTCGTTGCACAGGCATACAAATCCAGCCGGTTCTTTGCCGGTGATATAGAGGGTGCCGGCCGCATAGACAGCAAGGCCGAAGAAGCTATCGGACGCGTTGTAGGTATACTCGAATCTAGGATGAAGAATATCACCATAATCGGAATGCCCGGCTGCGGCAAATCATTGCTGGCGAGGATGCTCGCACAGCGCACGGGCAGGGAACTTGTGGATCTGGATCAGGCATATGCCGAGAAGATCGGTGAGACACCTGCCGATACCATCATGACACAGGGTGAGGATCAGTTCAGGCTGAACGAGACCGAGGTCGCCAAAGAATATCTGGTCAAGAGCGGACTGATAATATCATCCGGCGGCGGAATAGTTACGCAGGAGCGCAACGATTTCTGGCTCAGGTGCAATTCGAACATAATCTATCTCGACCGCCCTCTCGAAATGCTGGCCTCCAAGAACAGACCGCTGTCAGCCGCAAAAGGCGTTGAAGTGCTTTATGAGCAGCGCAAGGACAGGTACGAAGCGTTGGGTGATATCAGGATATCTCTCGACAGGTTCGAGAGCAAGGACGATTTCTTCGAGGCGGCTCTCGATATCATGAGACAGGGAGGTCTTGATGTATGAGAATACTCGTTCTCAACGGCCCGAACATTAACATGCTCGGCATCAGGGAGCCTGACATTTACGGCAAGTCCACATATGATGATCTCATTGACATGATCACGGATCACTGCAGCGACAGGGATATCTTCGTGGAGTGCAAACAGAGCAACCACGAGGGCGATCTCGTCGACTATATCCAGCAGGCGTACTTCGATAAGGTTGACGGCATCGTTATCAATCCCGGTGCATACACCCACACATCTGTCGCCATTCTCGATGCAGTCAAAGCGGTGTCCATTCCGACAGTCGAGGTTCACATCTCGGCCGTAAACGAGCGCGAAGAGTTCAGGCAGATATCGTACATATCACGCGCAGCAGTGAAGACAGTCATGGGCAAGGGTTTTGACGGCTACATTGAGGCCATCGATTACCTCGCCGATAATGTGATAAAATAGCATTGTTAATTCCGCGTAATTACTCTGCTTATCGAAAGGAGATACCATCATGGCAAACCGTACGGTAGAAGTTATTATAGATAAGATCCCCCGCTCAGTTGAGGAGTTCAAGGCACTGCCGCAGGCATCACAGACAAGTGAGTTTGACGTTGCCGCACTTACTGTCATTGCACTGTGTGTCTACCCGGAGAACAGGGATGCCTCCCTGGAGATGCTGAACGTGTTAAGGGGACCAAGACCGCTATCCGAGATGGATAAGCAGTTCATAAGAGACAGATTCATGGACAAGGATTATGTGCCGAGATCTTTCTTGCGCGGTGCTGTTCCCGGCAATGATTATACTGTTGCCGCTCCTTACGTTATCGAAGTAGAGGAGAATCCCTATTCGTACGAGCAGGAAGGCTATGCAAAGCTCTATCTGAAGTCCGGCGGAGCCGATTCTCCGAGAGCTGTACAGCTGAGGCTTGCCAAGGACGGCAAGTGGTATCTGTGGGAGCAGTTCCTCCTTGCAGACATAAGACAACCGGAGTCTTCCAATCTCTGGGCATGATGGTTCACGTAGTTTTATTCGAACCTGAGATCCCTCAGAATTGCGGAAACATAATGCGCACCTGTGTAGCAGCCGGGTGCGCGCTTCATATTATCGGCCCGTGCGGATTTGATCTCGACAATCCCAAATTCAGGCGCGCGACGACTAACCACATAACTTGGGCAGATTACACTTTGTACGATTCGTACGACGACTTTGCCGCGCGCAACAAAGGTCAGTATTATTTCATGACTAGATATGGCAAGGTTCCGCCCTCGGCAGTGGATTTCAAAGCGGCGTCGTCAGCCGGCGAAGACATATATCTGATCTTCGGCAAGGAGAGCACCGGCGTTCCCTATGACATACTCAGATCGCACCTTGACAGGTGCTTCAGGATACCGATGGCAGGCGAGTGCAGGAGTCTGAATCTGTCGAATGCCGCAGCGATAGCCATCTACGAGGTCATGAGACAGCTGGACTACCCGGGACTGTCGATGACGGAGGTCCAGAAGGGCGAGGATTTCCTGGAGTCGTATGATGTGGGGAGAGCCTGCAAGTGACTTGAGTGGCCGGGGTGACCAGTGACCGGATCGACCTTCAATGCCTGTTTCCGCAAGATATTAAGATTTTTCCGCAGAAATTGCGGAAAGAAGCCTGATTATTGCGGAATCCGCAGAAATTGAGATTGTCTTCCGCAGTTTATGCGGAAGGATTGCTGCTTTCCTGCGGAAACGGTGTGGGTATGATGAGAGCATTCAGTAACTGATGATTACAGATCCAAAAGTATGCATTGGGCATACCAAAGACTCAGGATAAGGTGATATAAATACTACGGATGGTCTGAGATGCCGAGAAGGTAATCGACGGACACATCGTAGAACTGTGCAAGTTTGATCAGAATATCGGTGGGGATGTCCCGCTGGCCTAATTCGTAATTGCTGTAGACCTGCTGGGAGCACTGGAGATATTCCGCAACCTGACGTTGCTTCAGATCTCTGTCCTCGCGCAGTTCACGAATATGATTATACATGCGTCCACCTCCGTTGGGTGGATAGTAGCATACTGCAGATTGCAGTCGTAAATTTACTGCAAAATGCGGTAGGCAGGCTAAAGGAACCGTCTGATATTCCTTCATTATTATCTTTCACACATTATTCATACAATTGCAATATTTACCTGTCATAATATAGGCGGAGGGTTGTAAGCGATATTATGGCAAGGAATGATCACAGAGAAGATCTGAATGTTTTCGGCAGCGGCAGAAGTTTTTTTATGTGCCTGACGCTGGCGTTTGTGACGTTCATTGTGCTGCTTGCGATGTGCTGTCTGAGCATGAATGTGACGTCCAGGTTTATGCTCAGTCTGGCGCTCGGTTTTCTGTCATTCCTGATCAATGTTGCATTCAATAAATTCGGGTTTTATATCTCGTTCATTTTGAGCTTCATGGAGCTTCTGATCCATTCGTATGAATTCCTTGTGATCAAGAAGGAAGGTGCGGTCAATCTGGCGATCATTACGCTGGTGATCATATTGATCAATCTTATACACCAGATATATTTCAGCAGTGTACTTAAGCGGATCTACACGAGACGCAGAAAAGAGTCGCAGGAGCGGTCGAAGGTAATCAATAAGCAGTTGGAGGATGATATTTTCGCGAGGACGAAGCTCATCACCAGTCATGATTCCGAGAAGAAGAGTTCAAGGAATCCGGTCGGCGCTGAACCGGTCATTGACACGCTGACGACGCTGCCGGGGCGCGCGATGATCACGGACAGGCTTAATAAGCTGATCTATGAGGATCTCAGTGCAATGCAGCAGGCACCGGTTCCCGATAAGAAATGCTCGCCTCTGACGATAATCTATACGTCGCTTGATAATGAGAGTCTGGAGTGCCTCAATATAGGGCACAAGTCGATGGATCTGTTCATACAGAATATGGCGCACAAGCTGCGCGAGGCCGCGAGACCCGAAGATATGGTGGCGAGGATATACGGCACCGAGTTTGTTGTTCTGGCTAAGAGGGCGATCCCTGCAGAGGAATTCGCAGAGTATAAGAAGACGATCACTCGGGCGATCAAGAGCGCTTTCATGGCGGGCGATGAACAGATTCCGGTTAATCTTGAATTCGGTGTATCCGTCTATCCAGATGACGGAACGTCTGCCGAGGAGCTCATCACCAAGGCGGAAGAGGCAATGACCGGCAGAGTGACGTACGGGGGTTCGGCGGTAGTCAGATCGAGATTCACCGACATGCCGTCAGCCGGGATAATCGCAATGTTTGAGAAAGCGATCAGATCCGGAGCTTTCCACATGGTGTATCAGCCCTGCTACGATGCCCGACATGAGCTGACCGGGTTCGAGGCGTTCATGCGCTGGACAGATGATGAGGGGCGTGAGATATCCCCGGCCGACTTTATCAGAGCCGCAGTCAAGTGCGGGTACATCAGGAGGATCGGCAATTACAGTCTCGAGGAGGCTCTCAAGGCACTGGCGCGCATAAATATTAATCATCCGACGCTGACTATGAACATCAATATTTCCACCGATCAGCTTAAGGATCCGGGATTTACGACCGAGCTGTCCAACCACCTGTCCAACAGCGGGGCGTCACTCGATAATGTCATTCTCGACATAAGCGAAGAAAGCCTTTTTACCGAACTCCCTGAGATAAAGGCATGTATTGAGAAGCTGTCATCGATGGATGTTAAGATGGCGCTTGATAATTTCGGGCGCGGTTATTCGTCATTCAATGCAATCCCGCTGCTTCCTATCTCGCTTCTCAAACTGGACGGCAACTTTACGCACGACATGCTGAACGACATTAACGTGCGCGTCCTGACGTCTGCGGCGGTGACGCTCATGCATGATATCGATATCAAGGTCTGTGCTACGGGTGTCGGCGATGATGAGCAGCTGAAGCTCCTTAAGGATTACGGGTGCGATTATTTCCAGGGGACATGCCTTGGCGCGCCTGTTGTCTACGACGAGCTGGAGGGGATCATCCCGGGCGGAGCGCAATGATTCTTTTGTGCCTTTAGAACCGCAACTATCCCGCAATTTGTCCTGAACTGTTGAATAGCATTCCCGGAGAATCCCATTATTTATTGGGTTTTCAAGAGATTAGTTTGAAAAAACGTTCAACTTGTGTGTTTTTTATGCCATATGATGGAATTACCTGCCGGCTATTGTTATATTCATATCAAGGGAGAAGAACATGGATAAGAATCTTAAGAGGTTTAGAACCGAAAGAGGCATATCTCAGAAAGAACTTGCGAGGTATCTGAATATTTCACCCTCGCTTATCTCGAAATGGGAGAATGGTGTCACGGTTCCTTCAGGCGATTATATTACTCGAATAAGCAGTTATTTTAATGTTGACTGTCAAACGGTTTATGATCTCTTCGGCAATAAGAGAATTGATAAGGTGGAGGACAGTATAGATTGTCTGGAGAGTAAACTGAAAAGCAACCTTGAAGATATCAGACTCACATTATCTGAAGAAATTGAGACAATGAGTGAACAACAGAAAGCTGTTTTGGATGAGCAGGAATTGCTGATAAGCAGTTTGAGTGACGCCGCACAGAAGTATTATCGGGATTGTATTTTTAAGATCAAACGACTGAAGACTTTTATGATAATATGTTTGACCGGCTTGATAATAGCATTATTGGCGTTTATCGTTCTAATGGTCATTGATCTCGCTCCGTCAAAGACAGAGGCTGTATATCCTTCAAATTACAGGCAGGGAACATACGAATGAATATGGATAATAATCTGAAAAAAATCAGAACTGACAGAGGCATCACACAAAAAGAACTTGCGGAGAAGATAAACGTATCTCCGTCCTTGATCTCAAAATGGGAGAATGGAACTGTTGTTCCCGCAGATGAGTATATTACATCGATGAGTGAGGTTTTTGATATCGATGCCCATATAATCGAGGATATATTTACCAATGGGAGGTTGACCAAAGCAGAGGATAGAATTAAAAGAATGGAGGATAGTATCGAATATGATCTGGAGGATTTAAAGCTTACATTATATGACGACATAAAAGCGCTGAACAGCAAACAGAATTCTTCTCTCGATGAACAACGTGCAATAATCAGTCGTCTCAATGATATGATCAAAGACCAGAACGATTTATGTATGAGAAAGATCAGACATATTAATCTGATAATGATCATCGGTTTTACAATCGTGATCATGGCAATTCTCTATTACATTATTATTCTGGCATTAAACAAACCGGGCAAACCGGAATATAAAGTTCCGGTATCAGTACATACGAATTGGGAGTATAAGTGGGAAAATGATTAGGAGAATATCTTTTTTATTGTTGTTGTATTTGCATTTCTTCCTGTTACATGTATGTCAGTGGAACAGCAAGTTGTACCGGTTATTCCAATAAATACTACGAGCTGAATCTGTATTGTACTGATAAGTGGATACATAAGTGTTTATGGTGTCAGAAATGAGTCGTTTTACAAAGATAGGATTGACTGCGTTCCTTGTGGCGATAATTGCCTTGCTATCCGTTGGATGCAAAGAGAGAAAAGACGAATCAATTCCTTCCGATCCGCATGATGTTTATTATTCATCGCAGATCTATGATCTTGAGATGCCCGGATATCAATTCAGAACTCTGGTCGGCCTCAAGGATAAGCAGATCGTTCTTTTCGATAAGTATAATGAGAACAGCGGTTTGGAATGTGTATTATGTACTCACGAGGAAGGAGAGAGTAAATGGGATAACAAAGTCACACTGGACACAGGCGGACAAATGATTTACTCGTTCTGTCGTGCAGGGGACAATACGCTTGCAGCAGGCACAGCCTATGGTTTTATTATATTTGACGCTGACAGCGGCAAGCAGATATGCCGGAATGATGATCTTTACGTGTATTTAGATGGTGCCTTTCCGAATGTTGCGTATGTCGAAGGTGGTTTTGTCTTAGTTACTTCAGATACCATCTATAAGATATCCGACTCCGGAGAGGTGCTGGCCACTGTTCAGTATGATTTTGATTGTGAGCTGGCAGATGACATTTCTTTCTTCGGCTGTGATGACAAATACATATTGATAGCAGGAAATTTTCCCACAGATTATTACGAGGTGGATTTTGATTCCGGAGAAGTGAAGTATCTGTGTAACGTTAGAGAACTGGGACTGGAAGATTACTATGTATATCGTATGGGAGGCTATGCCAATGACAGAGGGAAAGGAATCATATACAAACTTGATCCTGCAAACACCACCAAGAAAGAGATTGCATACATTGATAACATGCTTATAAGGCCAATGAAGTATTTCAGCGGTTTTGATCCTCTCTGGTATGTTTTGGATGACGGAAGTATCGCAGTATTATATCAGTATGGGCAAGGTTTGAACGAGGTCGTTCTTGTGAAGCCGGATCCTGATTCCGATTTGAAGGACAGAACCGTTCTGACAGTTAGAGGATATTCCGCCCGCTCCGACAGTATTCTGAATACGGCAGCATATATCTACAATTCATCCCAGGATAAGTTCATGGTCAAGATCGAGGATTATGACAGCAGTTTATACGGCTATACAACCGCAAAAGACGCGCAGGAGAGCAAGCTTAAACTACTTCAGGAATTCAGCAACGGAAATACCCCGGACATATTCTACGGTGACGGCTTCGACTACGCTCAGATGGGCAGGAACGGACTGACTAAGGACTTGTCCGGTTATCTCAAGGATAATGAGGTGATCAACAGTGAGACTGTCAGCAAGAACATTTATGATATGTATTTTGATGGTGATCGCTGTTATCAGCTTTTTCCTGCTTATACAATGTACGGTCTGTGGAGTAATGACAGGTTTACGGGTGGCAACAACAGTATGACGCTGGACGATTTGGCATCTGCTCAATACAGCCAAAGGATATTTGATGACAGATACGCATCAGATATAGCGGATTTTGCCATAAGGTATCCCATAAGCAAACTGATCAGGAATGGTGAATTCATAAGTGAGGACGAGCTTGAGAAGATAATCAGCTTCGCGGTTGATAATGGTATGGCTCCGGATGCGGAGATTAAATATATTGCTGATAGAGGAAGTGTAGATGCAGGTAATTATGCAGTATATTGCAGAATTATAGGAAACATTAAATCTTTTGTTCAGGAGCAGGGTGAATCCGATGACAAGACAAGTTTTGTCGGATTCCCGACAATAGGCGGCTCTGTTCACACCTGTATGCCTTTGAGTCTTCTTAGTGTGTCTGAGAATACACAATACCCTGAAGAATGCATGAAGTTTATTGAATTACTGTATTCGGACGAAGTGCAAAAGGTTGCCCTTACAACAGGCGGTATACCTGTTAAGAATACTATCTATGATGAAGTCCTTGATATAGCGTTGGATCAATCCAAGATAGGGGACGATGTTTATTACCGCATGTTTTTTGACAGTGATGATTCCCGGATCCCTGCGAAATACAGCATGGAGGTTGTTGAAGGTTTTCGCAAGGCAACGGAAGCGATCGATACCGTTAATGTAACCGATTGGGGTCTATATAACATCATTGCCGAAGAAATCAATTCATATTATCTCCAGCACAAGGATATCAAGGATATCGCGCACTCTATGAGATCGAGGATCAAGCTTTATATTGAAGAGAACGGGGTACACTGATATGGTTAGAAATGGTTGTATTTTGAGATTAATTGCTCTTGCGGGAATAATCGCGATGGCATTGTCATCCTCCGGGTGCGGCACCGGTTCAGGCAATGTAAGTAATGCAACCACGGCGGATGTCAATACATCCGTTACGAGCGTTCCTGACGATTATATCAGAGATGCCGCAATGCCTGACGGTGAATACAACTTCAGAGTATATAAGGATCAATTGTTGTTTCATATCGACGGCAAAGATTACGTCGCTCTCGGACACTATGCCGATACGAAGCCTGAAGGGCCCGGTAAGATGAAGGACGGATATATCCAATACACTGATGACGATATTAAGAATATGCGGGTTGGAGATGAATTTGTATACGACCACGACATAAGATTCACCATTAATTCCCTGGAAGTTGAAGATTGGGAATGGCCCTATAATGACCTGAACCATCCGGAGATTGCTAACGGCAGGATCAGGCTTAATGACAAATACAGCCTTGTTCACTGTGTGAGGGAATATGATGATTCGGGCCATGTTACCAATGAGGAGGAGGCGTCCAATTGGAAACTGATATATGATAATCAATTCAGAAATCCCTATACTTGTGTGATGGTCGTCGACAGTGTATATCTTATGGAGTGTCCGGATAATTGCAAGTTATCTACAAGTAGCAAAGACGGCCCGGTTGAACTGACCAAGGCCGATCTGCTGACTTTCTTTGATGAGTACTTTCCTGCTGGAAGAGAATACTGCTACTGCGAAGTTACCATCAGGCAAAACAAAGCGGCTATGCTCTTCTTTGCGACAATTGTCGATGATATCTAACGGGCATTGCCTTACATCTTCGAGTGCTTGATCATTCCGTAGATACCTGTGATCAGGGTGAGGAATCCGCCTATCCACAGGCAGTAGTATCCCGCACCGTAGCTGTAATTCACAGTTGAAGTGACGGATGACTTGAGGAGAACAAGACAAAGCTGGAGAATGCCGATTATCATTATGGTAACTGATCTTTTGGGAGTAGCTGCCGCACCGATACCGAGCAGACCGAGGAGCAGTACGAATCCCGCATCGCTCAATATTCCGCCATCGATGAGCGAGATACTGGCAAACAATACTCTTGCATACGGAAGGAATGCTCCCAGTGCATAAATGCCTGAAGCGATCATGCCGATCACCATTACTTCGACCATCGGCTTGCTTGCTGCATTTGGCTGTGGCTGTTGCATATTATAAGGCGGCATCGGCTGATAAGGAGGCATCTGCTGATACGGCGGCATCTGGTTAGGCGGCACCTGCTGATACGGAGGCATCTGAGGCGGAACCTGGGGTGCCTGCTGAGGATCAGCCGGTGTGGCGGGAGCAGGTGCTACAGGCTCCGCAGGTGTGGCAGGTGCGCCCAGCGGAGCACCGCAACTTACGCAAGTTGCAGCAGAGTCTTCATTTTTGGTACCGCAATACGAACAATACATTTGGTATCCCCCTTTGTAAAACATTTTTGAAATATATCTACTTTATACCACAAATTGCGGTAGTTTGGGAGAAGCGATTCTCAAGCTATTGTCATTTGATCTTATAAAAGGGCTGCGGTGTATCGGTCATTGTATCTCTGCATACACGATATCGATAACTCTATTCAGCAGATCGGGAGGTATCTGCTCCAGCACCTTATATCCTCTTGAATTGACATCCAGTGATCTGACATGCTCACATAGTATCATCCCCTTTGTTCTGGTGCGTTTATCCAAAGGAACATGAAGAGGAAACTTGTTATCGGTGCTCGTGATCGGACATATGATAACAACATTGCACCTGCTGTTGAAGGTGTCATTGCTGATGACGAGTGCAGGTCTCTTGCCGGCCTGCTCGTGACCTTTATTCGGATCAAGATCAATGAGTACGATATCGCCCTGACTTATCATTCTTCACCTCACCATACTTCATTGCCGACAGGCGAACCCCATGACATCTCCTCAGGTACATAGTCGCCATCGTAATCAGCGAACAAGACATCTATCTTCTTGATCATTGCCTTACGCACGGTAATGGTATTGTTCTCGAGTTCGATTATGACCTTGTCGCCGCATTTGATATCTATACTCACAAGGAAGTCCTTGGGGATCCGGACTCCCTGACTGTTGCCCCATTTCTGTATTGTAGTAACCATGAAGATTCCTCCTGCAGGGATATACTTTGTATATACATTATAGCGCGGCGAAAAAGGTTTGGCAAGTGTCCGGGGCATTGCATTATAATAGACGCAAACAAGATACTAACGTCAGGAGGTCACACCATGCCGATACCATCAGACCCTGTAATGCTCTTAAGCTACATCAACACTCAGCTGCGGGACGAATACGAATCCCTTGACGAACTTTGCGCTTCACTCGGCGTCGATAAGGACGAGATCTGCAAAAAGTTAGCCACAACTAACTATAACTACGACGAAGAACTCAATAAATTTGTGTAATATTTTTCGCGCGGGCATATTATAATAGGCGAGGATAACAATATTTGGAGGATTATATATGAGACAGAAACCAGTAGTTTTGATGGTTCTTGACGGTTACGGAATCTCCGAGAACCCCGAGGCAAATGCGGTCGCAATGGCGAAGACACCCGTTATGGACAAGCTCAGGGCAGAGTGTCCCTATGTTAAGGGCTTTGCTTCAGGACTTGCAGTAGGACTGCCTGACGGACAGATGGGTAACTCCGAGGTAGGTCACATGAATATCGGTTCGGGAAGGATCATCTATCAGGATCTCACACTCATCACAAAATATATCGAGGACGGCGTTTTCTTTGAGAACGAAGAGCTTCTCCGCGCTATCAACAACTGCAAGGAGAAGGGCTCAGATCTCCACATCTGGGGCCTCCTCTCCGACGGCGGCGTGCACAGCCACAACACACACCTCTATGCCATTATTGAGATGTGCAAGAAGAACGGCCTCGACCGCGTCTATGTACATCCTTTCTTCGACGGACGTGACACACCTCCGGCATCCGGCAAAGACTATCTGCAGCAGTTAGTTGACAAGATGGCTGAGATCGGCTGCGGCAAAGTCGCTTCAATGTCCGGACGTTACTATGCCATGGACAGGGACAATAACTGGGACCGTATCCAGAAGGCTTATGATTCACTCGTTATCGGCGAGGGTGTTAAGGCAACAGATCCTGTTGAAGCAATGCAGAAGTCTTACGATGACGGCGTAACTGACGAATTCGTTTTGCCTACAGTCATCGTCAATGAGGACGGCACACCCGTATCACTCGTTAAGCCCGATGACTCGATCATCTTCTTCAACTTCCGTCCTG
>DFIB01000077.1 GCA_002371375.1 Mageeibacillus sp. UBA3708
AGTTCGAACCTCCAGTGAGCCACCAGAATATTCATAGTGCCTTTCTGAAATACGGCCATTGGAAGTTGATCTGTCTATCTGCGGCGCTGCAGAGATGTTGACGTTTACTGCAGCAGTATTTCAGGAAGGCACTATTGATCTGTAGAGGAGTTTATTTCCTGTTTGCCTTTATCTTCTTCCTTATGAATATAAGATAGAACAGCGACAGCGTTACCGTAACAATGGCGAACATGACGGCGATATACAGACACCACTGCCATTTCTCGGTCAGCGGGATATTCACCGGGCTCCTGAAGGTGAAGAAATAATTAGGTGAGAATTCGATGCTTTGGAGCTCACCGTTCATATATACGGGCGAAGTGAACATGGAGTTGACATAGATAGAACTGAATCCGAGCATATAGACTATAAGAAGAGTGTGGAGAAGGTAGACCCATCTCCATTTCACTGCGCCGGATTCCAGGATTATCAGGCCGAGTAAGATCATCATTCCGTGATATATATAGAATTGGTATGCAACAGGAGAGGTGAATGACTCTCCGGGTGTGATCGTTGTTGTATAAATCGACGGAATTAAAGACGCGAATAAGCCTCCGAGTAAACATGTGGGACACATGAATGCAAGCAGGTCCATTCGTGCCTTGTCATTGTGTGTCAGCGTTGCATAGAAAATGAATATGATCTGTATAGAACAGAAGTGAAGAGGCAGATGATTAAGTTCGATGTACGGATAGAAAGACGAACCGTCTGAAGACGGAACTATCTTCATAACCGAGAAGATCTTGGTGAGCTCCGACAGAACGGCAATTGTGCATGCAGCATAGAGAATATACTTAAGAGCAGGTCTGTACTTCCTGTACAGTATTACACCGGTGACGGTGAATACTGCGACTATTATAAGCCAGATAATGTGATAGACAGAGAACATCAGTCCCTCCTTGAATTATCATTTGAAGCCTATCTCGGGGATGATAAGTTTCTCTGAAGATGCGCCTTCCACATCAGCACCTGCCTGCCGCAGCAGACCTGCGAAAGCATCGGCATACCGCCTGTCTCCGTTGCGCTGAAGGATGGTTATATTATACGTATCACTGATGAGGAACATCTCTACAAGCAAGTCCTCACCGCATGTATCGCATATTACCTCGATATTCTTGAAATACCGCTCCATCTCGCCGAACTGTGCCTTGCCGGTATAGCTCGAGGCAAAAGTCTCATCGCTCATGTTGAAAGACATGGACAGCCTTGATATCAGCCTTTTGAGTCCGTAGAATGGGATATGAGATATGAGACTGAAGACCTTGCGCTGGAAATCCAGTTCCTTGAGAACGGAATCTGTATCGCTCTGAAGGAAAACGCGCCCTCTCACAGATGTGCACTGTCTGTCCGGCGGCAGGCTCACTATCTTGTCATCACAGATTACATGGAGGTTATATACAAGATTCATGCAGTATTTGTTCGCGTTGAGTGCCGGCCTGATGTTTATCGGGATAGCGATCGAGACTTTGCGCCCGCTGTCAGGATGAACCTGCAATATGGCTTTGGCCATCATTATACCGAGGAAAGGAGCAGGAGAGACATCAAGACCGGTCATGACCCCGTTCAGGGAAGAACGCGGGACGCTGATGCGGAATATGTGCGGATCACGTTCCTTTATGCCTGATTCTTTTGTGATTTTAAGCGCCTTAACAAACCTTGGCGTCTTAGCCAGAGGCGACAGCTTCCGTTCCGGTCTGCGCTTCGGGAAAGGATCCGTATATTCTTCGGCGGATATATCATCCTCCAATGTGTTAATGCCTTCCGGGTTGAGCTGCACATTGTATCTGATCTCCGAATAATAGAACATAAGTGTCTTAAAAAGCTTGTTGAAGGCTATGCCGTCTATCAGACCGTGGAAAGTATGGATCATGATGTTGTTGCCTGACCAGGTGAAAGCTATAAGATGATAATTGACTCCTTCAGATCCGATCGGCGGGCACAAAGCTCCTTCGGTTACTGTCCAGGGAAGATCGTTATCCTCTATCTTGAGGCCCATTACGGATTTGATAACTCTTACTCTGAGGCACGGATAGCGCTGCCATGTCTTGCTTACCGCTTCTCTGAGACTGTTGCCGTCAACAGGGTCAGTAGCTTCTATCCTCATTGTGATAGTGAACGGGTTTTGTTTGTCTGCAGCATAGTATACGATCCCGGAGGAGAATAGATTGCCGTTCATTGTTGATCCTCTCGCAATTTTTTACATATTATATCATTTCGTCAGGCTTATATATTACATAGCTTTCCATCTTTGAGGTATAATCTTAGATATTATTTTGCGCAGGAGACGGTAATGGCGACTTCCAAACGATTTACACGTGCAAGCTTTCGCATGATGGAGCAACTCCTTGAGGTGGACAACCTCGACGAAGCACTTACAGGATGCCTTGAGATAATAGTTGATACACTTAACAGTGAAGCGGGTTCTATATGGATCCTTGATAAGAAGTCTGACAGACTTCATCCGGTATACAATATCGGCGCCGGCAATATTACCAATGTCAGTATTGAGAACGGCATGGGTGTTGAAGGCGCCGTTACCAAGACCGGAAAGTCAATGATAGTCGCCGATGCTCAGAATGATCCGGATTTTGAGGGGACTACGATAGATGATTACGGACTTGTGACCAGGTCGATGATATGTGTGCCCCTCAATAATGTTCATGAGGTTATCGGATGCGTTCAGATCATTAACAAGAATGACGGAACTCTCTATGACGGGGAAGAACTTGAACTCTGTGAACACATGGCTGCTCTTGCGGCCATGACCATAGACGAGAAGGGTCTTGCACTGGACACAGATGAAGATAAGGAAGTGCTCGTAACTCTTGAGAATGTTACGAAGCAATTTGTGAACGGAGATACGATACAGACTGTCCTCAAGGGGATAAATCTTGATATCTACAAGAACGAGTTCGTTGTTATACTCGGAGAATCAGGATGCGGTAAATCAACGATGATGAATATCGTCGGCGGGATGGATTTCCTTACAACAGGCAAGCTATATATTGACGGGAAGGATTTCTCGCATCCGACTGACCTTGAGCTAACCAAATACAGACGTGATTATGTGGGATTTATCTTTCAGTCATATAATCTCATGCCGAACCTGTCGGCCTTGGAGAATGTCGAATTTATTGCCGAGCTTGTCGATGACCCGATGGAACCTGTTGATGCTCTCGCCAAAGTAGGGCTCGGACAGAAGGGCGGAAGCTATCCCGGACAGATGTCAGGCGGCCAGCAGCAACGCGTATCCATTGCAAGAGCCATCGTCAAGAGACCGAAGCTCATACTCGCGGATGAGCCTACTGCTGCGCTTGATTATGCAACGAGCATTGAAGTCCTCGAGGTGGTGGAAGATATCGTCAGAAATAACGGAGCTACAGTCATGATGATCACACATAACGGCGAGATCGCCAGAATGGCGGACAGAGTCGTTAAGTTAAGGAACGGCAAGATCGCAAGTATCAAACGCAACTTGAATCCCGTTCATGCTAAGGAACTGGTCTGGTAAACGGATGAAGAAGACTCAGTTCAAGGATACTCTCAAGAATATCAGGAAGCAGAAGGTATCGTATCTCTCTGTCGTTATTATAGCTATGCTTGCTGCCACGATATTTCTGGGTATCAACTTCGCCTCCAGATCAATAGGTATGAACGGGCATGTATTCTATGAGAAGACATGCTTCAGGGACGTTGAGATAGTCTCGACTTTTCTGCTTACAGAAGATGACCTTAACGCCATCAGAGCAGTTGAGGGAGTCGCTGAAGCAGAGGGTGCGGTACAGCTGGACGGAGTTTTGTTCAGCAGCAATGATCCGGAAGATGTGTCGGTTACATCACTTACCTCCAAAGTCAACATCCCGGCGATACTCGAAGGGCGCCTGCCCGAGGGTGACGATGAATGCGCGGTCGAGACAACAATAGCAAAAAAACTTGTTCTTAAGCCCGGTGACAGTATCAAAGTCGCCGATAAAACCGGTGATTGCCTTAAGGGACTTAAGAATACCGAATATACTGTTACGGGTGTGATCTACTACGGGGAGACTGCCTCAACGCCTGAATTCTCCCAAGGCAGGAGAAGCATCGTAATGGCGAGGGATGCTTTCGATATGGAAGCGATGGAGAATTGTTATACAAAGGCTCTTGTCACTTTTACGAATACGGACGGGCTTTTCAGATTCGGCAAAGAATACTTGGATGCTGTTAAGGAAGTTGAGGCGAGGATAGATGTTCTTGCTGATGAACGTGCCAAGTTGCGGTATGAAGAAGTGTACGGCAAGTATAAGGGACAGATAGATGAGGGGCAGGCAAAGCTGGATGATGCTCAACAGGAACTTGAGGATTCCAGGCAAAAGCTTGATGACGGATGGGCACAATCAGAATCAGGCAGGGCAGATCTTGATGATGCAAAGAAGAAGCTCGAGGATGCCAAGGCAGAGATCGATAAAGGACAAAAGGAGATAGAAGACGGTCAGAAGGAACTCGATAAGGCAAAGGCTGAACTCGAGGCTGCAAAGAAAGAGCTTGATAAGGGCGGGCGCAAGCTTAAGGATGCCAAGAGTGAGCTTGACAGTGCAAAGAAAGAACTAAGCGAGGGACGAAGCGAACTCAAAGACGGCATCAGTAAGATCGATGAAGCCAAGGATGAAGTCCGCACCGGATTGTATAATGCCATCAAGAGCGTTATAGGAGATTATGTCGATGAATTCGATTGGGAGAAGAGCACTGCAGTGACAGATGTTGATGATCCCAAGGCGAGTGCCACAAGATTTGCGATAACAAAGGGTATCGTCATAGATCTGGATAAGTCCATGGCTGACAATGTATACGGGCTGATATCTTCTCTCGGTCTGTCTGAAGAGCAGCTTCGTACAGCTTTCGAGACGGCGACAGGGATAATCCGGGATCTTGCCGACGGTGAGACGTGGATCGGCCGTGTATGCAAGTACATCGTAGATAAGTACAACAAGTATGATACTGATTACAACAAGCTGGCTCAAGGCGCCAGAGACTGGAATTCAGGTCACAGGCAGTATATTGACGGCAAGAAGGAATACGATAAGGGTCTGAAGGAATATAATGACGGCAAAGCAAAATTTGATAAGTCTTTGCAGCAGTATAACGCCGGTCTGGCCAAGTATAACAAGGGCGTTGCGGAACTTGAGAGAGCAAAGCAAAAGCTGGCGGAAGGTATCGCGGAATACGAGGCCGGCCTTGCTAAATATGAGCAGGGTACAAAAGATCTTGAGAACGGAATAGCAGAGCTTGAAGACGGTGAGAAGAAGTATTCGGACGGGCTTGATGAATATAACGCCGGCGCTGACAAGCTCAAGATGTCGCGTGAAGAACTCAACAAGATGGATCAGTGCAGATGGGTAGTGCTCGATTGTAATAAGAATGTCTCCTATAACATCATAAACGGCGCATATACCAATCTCAAGGATATTGCGATGACGTTCGCAGTGGTTTTTGCGATAGTGGCGGCGCTTGTTATCTTTGCTACTCTTGGCAAGATCATTGACGAACAGCGCAAGCAGGTGGGCACGACCAAGGCTCTCGGGTTCTTCAACCGCGAGATATTCTTCAAATATCTGTTCTTCGGAGTGTCCGGAACATTCATAGGAACGGTTCTCGGCTGCGTCCTTGCTTATTTTGCGGTTCAGAGTGTCGTCATCGGAGGATACAGCAGTCAGTATGTTTTCGGCTACGGTGACAAGTATTACGATGCTTTGCTTATTGCGATAGTGATAGTCTCAGGGATCCTCCTTTCAACTGTTACCGTTTGGTCGGCATGTTACAGTCTTCTTAGATCAACTGCGCTCAGGCTGATGCAGGATAAGATACCTGCAGCCAGGCGAAGGGACAGGAAGAACGGTAATAAGAGGAGCAAGGGAGGTCTTTACGGAAGACTGATCATCAGGAACATGATCACGGATAAGAAGAGGGTAGTTGCAACGATCGTCAGTGTTGCCGGATGCTGTACACTTCTGGTGGCGGGTTTCTCCGTGCAGTTCTCTGTCGATAATGCAATTGACGGTCAGTTTACCAAGTTCGAGCATTATGACCAGTGCATAAAATATGATTCCGACGTGTCTGATACGGTAAGCGAAGATATGCGCAGGGTATTTGATGAGAATAATGTATCCTGCTTCGAGTTTGCCGATATCATTCAGACCGTAAGCTCCGGTGATGCGCTGTTCACCATGGAACTTGAAGTGGGCGACCTTGACAAGATAGGGGATTACTTCTCGATAAGAAGTGCAGCGACCGGTGAGAAGGCTGACCTCTCGGCAGAAGGAATCTGGGTTCATAAGATGGTATCCGAGCGTTACAACGTTAAGGCCGGCGACGAGTTAACCTTGTATAACGCAACCATGAAGCCTTTCAAAGCCCGCGTGGCAGGAGTTTTCGATAATTACATCGGGTGGTTTGCCTTCATGAATACGGAGTATTACAGGAATCTCTTCGGAGATGATGCCAGGAGCCCGAACGCATTCTTCATTAATCTTAACGGTGCCGATCCTGCGACGGTGGATGAGCAGATCCGCAATGTCGACGGATTCATTCAGCTCAAAGATATATCCGAGATACGTGAGTCATACACGAGAATGGCGTCAGTACTTAATTCTGTATCACTTGTATGTATCGTTATGTCTGCGCTCATGGCTTATTTTATACTCCTTAACCTGGTCAGCATGTTCATCAATCAGAAGAAGCGTGAACTTACGATAATGAGAGTAAACGGGTTCAGGCTCCGTGAGGTCATAATGTATGTGGCGAGAGAACTTATCGCAGCTACATTGATAGGAATAATCCTCGGTATGGGCTGTGGTACGCTCCTGGGCTCAAGAGTTATTCATCTTGTCGAATCAGCCCAGCTGCAGTTCGACAGGAGCATTCAGTTCACCGGATGGCTGTACTCTGCGATAATCACTTTTATCTTCGCGGCAGCAGTGTGCATTCCGGTATTCCGCAGGATAAAGTACCTTAAACTGTCGGACGTTAACTGACTTTTGCCCTTGCAATATTTTCAGGTAGTGATATACTACCGCGTATAAAGGCTTTGACGAAGAGTTTACTTTATTGAGCGGTCATACAGAGAAGGGAATATTTGATGAGAGTTCCCGGCATGCAGTAGAGTATATGTAGCTTCCGAGCCGGGAGGAAGAAAGGCATATCCGAGTAGAACCTCTCCGTGACTGCTACGTTAGTGCATAGGGATTGATAGATCCCGATAAGTGGCGGCAACGCAATTTGAGTGGTACCGCGGGTGTATAAGATAATAACACTCGTCTCAAAGGTCTAAACTTTGGGACGATTTTTTTTGTCCCTGAGAAGCAAAGGAGTACTGAATATGAACAATGTAAGAGAGAATCTTGATCTTAAGATCAAGCAGATGGCCGGAAGAATCAAGGATCTTCGCGAGATACTCGGGCTGACAATAGAAGAGATGGCTCAGAAGACAGATGTCTCGGTCGAAGAATACAGACAGTGCGAATCGGGCGAAGTGGATCTTAACTTTGCTTTCATCTACCGCTGTGCAAGTGCTTTTAAGGTAAATGTTACCGATATCATCGAAGGTATATCGCCGACTCTTGATACATACACGGTTACCCGTTACGGAAGAGGCCAGCAGATTGCGAAGGCCCACGGAATGACGTATTTCAACATGGCATATGCATTCAAGAACAGGATCTGCGAGCCGCTCTTTGTGAAGAGCCAGTATAGCGAGGAAGCTCAGAATAAGCCTATCGAGCTTACGACTCATGAGGGTCAGGAGTGCGACCTTGTAATCGAAGGTAACCTGATCGTTCAGGTAGGTGACCACAAGGAGATCTTAGGCCCCGGTGATACCATCTACTTCAACAGTGATATGCCTCACGGTATGATCGCAACCAATGGCAGAGACTGCACATTCTATGCTTTTGTCCTCAATGCGGCAGGTGAACCCAGTGTGGATAATAAATCCGCATCCAAGATCCTCGGCATCAAGGATAATGAGATTGAGATCAAACCCAGGATATACAAGAAGTACATTGATGTTAAGTTTAATGAGAACGGAACGCCGGTCGAGATGAAGTTCAAGAACATCGAGAAGTTTAACTTCGCTTTTGATCTGGTTGATGCTCTGGCTGACAGGGAGCCTGACAAGCTTGCAATGCTTCATATCTCTCAGGATAAGACAGAGAGAAGGTTCACGTTTGCCGATATCAAGAAAGCCTCAAATCAGTGTGCCAATTATTTCAAATCGCTCGGTATTAAGAAGGGTGACAGGGTAATGCTGGTGCTGAAGCGCCACTACCAGTTCTGGTTTGCAATGATGGCTCTCAACAAGCTTGGCGCGATCGCGATCCCCGCCACCAACCAGCTCCTTGAGCATGATTTCGATTACAGGTTCAGATCGGCCGGCGTAAGCGCGATCCTTTGCACTGCAGACGGAGATACTGCACATCAGGCTGACCTGGCAGCTGCAAAGAACCCTACTCTTAAGCACAAGATAATCGTTAACGGAGAGAGAGAAGGCTGGAGGACATTCGATTATGAATACGTCCTGTACAGCAGCAAATTCGAGAGAACACCCGATTCACCGGGGGGAGACGATCTGATGCTGATGTATTTCACATCCGGCACTTCAGGCTACCCCAAGATTGCAATGCATACATATAAGTATCCTCTCGGACACTTCCACACGGCGAAATACTGGCACTGCGTAGATCCCGAGGGCCTGCACTTTACGATCTCTGATACAGGCTGGGCTAAGGCTATGTGGGGCAAGCTTTACGGACAGTGGCTCGCAGAGGCTGCGACGTTCGTATATGATTTCGACAGGTTCGATGCAGCAGATATTCTCCCGATGTTTGCCAAGTATCATATAACGACATTCTGTGCTCCGCCTACGATGCTGCGTATGATGATCAAGCAGGATATATCCAAATATGATTTCTCGTCAGTCAAGCATATGACAACTGCCGGCGAAGCGCTCAATCCTGAGGTCTACCGCCAGTTCGAGAAGGCAACCGGTCTTCAGATCCTCGAGGGCTTCGGTCAGACTGAGAGCACGATGATAATCGGCAACATGAGAGGCGCAGACCACAAGATCGGTTCAATGGGTAAGCCGGCACCAATATACGACGTTGACATTGTAGATCCTGACGGTAATCCTGTTCCTGTCGGTGAGACAGGCGAGATCGTCATCAATATCAAGGACGGCGCGCCCTGCGGTCTTGCAGTGGGATACTATCACGACGAAGAGAAGACAAAGGAGACATGGCGTGACGGCTGGTATCACACCGGCGATACGGCATGGCGCGATCAGGACGGGTTCTTCTGGTATGTCGGAAGAGTTGATGACGTTATCAAGTCGTCAGGATACCGTATCGGTCCATTCGAGATCGAGAGCGTTATCATGGAACTCCCTTACGTACTGGAGTGCGGCGTATCCGCTGCTCCGGATGATGTAAGAGGCCAGGTAGTCAAGGCATCTATCGTACTTGTTCCCGGTACTGAGGGAACTGATGAACTCAAGAAAGAGATCCAGAACTATGTCAAGGTTCATACGGCTCCTTATAAGTACCCGAGGATCGTCGTGTTCAGGGATGAACTGCCCAAGACTACAAGCGGTAAGATACAGCGCAATAAGCTCTGATGGAATATAGTCCCGCGCCGTTCAGATACAGTGATGAACTGTTCGCCATGGAGACGGACAGGCTAAGGCTCTCGGTATTCAGGAAGAGTGCCGCTCAGAAGGTCTGCGATTATATAGTGCGCAACAGGGAATTCCATAGGGAATTCTCCCAGCCGCAGCCGGATTCGTATTTCACTCTGAATGCGCAGAGACAGTTCCTTATAGCCGATATGAATGACTATAAGAAAGGACGTATCGTTCCGCTCTGGATAACGGACCGGAACGATAATACGAGAGTTCTTGGCAGGGTATCGCTGTTCAACATTGCAAGGGGCGGCATGATGCTTGCGCAGCTCGGTTACCATCTTGACAAGGATGCAACCGGGAAGGGGATAATGACGGAAGCGGTATCAGGGGTATGTGCAATGGCTTTCGAGGTTATGCACCTTCACCGGATCGAGGCTTTCATACTTCCTGAGAATACAAGAAGCATCAATCTGATCAGGCGGTGCGGCTTTGTCCATGAGGGGACGAGGTACTCGTATATGAACATTAACGGGAAGTTCAGGGATCATGAGGCGTTCTATCTGTTACGGCCGTAAAGCAGATAAATTGCCTTTAATGTCACACAATTTACATAAAAATTACAAAAGAGTTGTGAGATAATTAATATAGAATTGAGATTAATGCCAATCGGAGGTGGATCAGGATGAGATCTTTTAGTGTAAAAAACATGATTCCTGTAGCTTTAGTCTGCTCCATGATGTTCGCGGCATCAGCGTGCAGTAAGAAGCCCGCAGAGACATCTGAAGCTTCTACTATTCCTACGACTTCTGCAACAATAGCAACTGTAACCACTCCTTCAACGGAAGTAACGACACTCCCGATGTATTCCGGACCTCTTGCTACAACAGAGACAGTTAATGTTACATGGAATGAGAATGAGCTTACAAGTCCGGTAACTCTTTATTCTACTGTAGCTGCCGGTAATTTCCTCAGAGTCAGGAAGGGACCCGGCAAGAATTATGATATAGTAGGAACACTTGTCCGCGGACAGGCTGTAACCGTTGTTGCTTCGACAGCCGACGGTTGGTATAAGACGCAGGACGGCTACTATGTATCGGGTTCGTATCTTAAGGCAACGGCACCACAATGAATTCGTTTGAATTTGTTGTGGACAATTTGGCAACAATAGTGTAATATTATTTAGCGTTGCAGTGATGCAGCGCTTTATAAGCGGGTGTAGTTCAATGGTAGAA
>DFIB01000035.1:0-5428 GCA_002371375.1 Mageeibacillus sp. UBA3708
ATTCGGATCATAAGGCGTCCAGAACAGACTCACGATGAACGTGAGTATAACGATCCCGAGAAGAATGGAACCTATGACGAAGAACAGCTTCTGACTGTCGATGTAGATCTTCTTTGTCTTTGCCTTTGTCATTTGATCCTAATCCTCGGGTCTGCTGCGGCAGACAGGATGTCTGCCAGGAAGTATAATACGACTGTTATCAGTGCCAGATACAGTATCATTCCGGACAGAAGCGGAAAATCACGCCTGCTGATCCCCATAAGCAGAAGCCTGCCTAATCCCGGAAGGTTGAATACCTGTTCCACGATGAGGCTTCCGCCTAATATGTCTGACAATACAATCGATATTACGGTTATGGCAGATACATTCGAGTTCGGTATTATGTGGCGCCACTCTATTATGAATTCCGACAGTCCGTGTGATCTGGCGGTCCTGACGTGATCCGATGCATTCTGCTCGATCATGGATGATCTCAGGAATTTGAAAGTCATCGCTATCTTGGGAAGTGCGATGCAGAACGACGGCAGCAGGAGACAGCCGATGAATCCGATCAGGTCATCAGAAGGCTTAACATATCTTCCGACCGACATAAGCCCGAACAAAGATCCTGTCGCAAGTATCATGAGAAGAGACAATACGAACGGCGGGATGGCAAAGAGGATATGTCCCAGTACGGAGCATATCTGGTCTGCGATGCGTCCGGGCCTGCGCGAACTGACGAGAGCCATCGGATAGGATATAACGATGACCATGATCAGTGCGATGACACTCATGCCGAGAGTGACGGGGAGACGCTGTGCGATCAGTGACGATACGCTCACTCCGAATGAGACCGACGTGCCGAGGTTGCCTGTGAAGGCACCTGCAAGCCATGAGAAGTACTGGACGTAAAGTGGTCTGTCCAGCCCCATCTCGTGTCTAAGATTAGCGATCTGTGAGGGAGTCGCATTAGCTCCCAGAATGACAGATGCCGCATCCCCCGGGATAATGGAGAAAGCGGCAAATGTCATAAATGATACGAGAAGTAACGTTATAAAGAGCTCGGCGAGCCTTACGAGAAAATACCTGATAGTGCTGTTAGACTCCCTCTGCAAAGCTCTTCCGGTCTCCTGTTCATATTATTAATTAAATTTTACCTCAGATAAGTCCTGAACGTACATAGGATATACATTATAACCCGACAATTTGGCAGATACAGCAACTATATTTGCAGGATCCTGCAGATAGCATGAAGCCGAATCGTCGAGGAGATACTTGAGGACCTCGTGATACATTGATACCTTGGCATCCTCGTCAGAGATCGTGGGGATCTTTGCCAGGAGCTCGTCTACCTTGGGATTGCTGTAATTGATGAAGTTGCCGGAATTACCTGTCTGGTAACGGTTCAGAACATCGTAAGGAGCGTAGTTGCTCGTCAATGCGATGACTGTTGACTCATAGTGGCGGTCCGTGTACGTATCCTGGAGCCATGTGGGCCAGTCGACCTGATTGATTGTGCAGTTGATGCCGACCTTGGACAGTTCTGACTTGAGCTCGACTGCCGTGTTAACGTGAACAAGGTAGTTGGAAGGGACAGTGATCGTGAGATCGAATCCGTCCGGATATCCGGCCTCAGCAAGAAGAGACTTCGCTTTCTCGATGTTCTGTGTATATGTTCCGTCAAGTGACGTGTCGTAGTACTTACCCATTACGGGGCTCATGGCTGTCGTAAGTGGCTCGCCCGCGCCGTCCATGGTGACTTTGATGATGTCCGTTCTGCTGACTGCGTAGTTGATCGCTTCCCTGACGCGCTTGTCATCAAGGGGCTTGACGCTGTTGTTGAGAGCGAAGATCTGTACCATGTTAGATCCCTTCTTGAGAAGATTGAACGAATTGGTATCGATCTGGCTTGCCCTGTCTGATGTCAGGTAAGGGAAGATATCGATCGTTCCGTTCTTGAGCTCGATGAGGCCTGCATCCATGTCAGCGGTGATCTTGAATACTGCCTTGTCGATGTAAGGGAGCTCACTGTTCCAGTAATTGCTGTTCTTTGTGAGCGTTACATCCTGGCCGATCGTATAGCTGTCGAATACAAAAGGTCCTGTTCCGATCGGGGTCTTGTTGATGTCAGCCACCTCGTCGGGAATGATAGCGACGGTGAAATAAGACAACAGCTCGCTGTTGGGTGTCTCAAGAGTTACAACGACCTTGCCGTTGTCCTTCTCAACCGACTTGATGGAATCAAGTTCGGATACGAGTGCGGCTTCCTGCCCGTCAAGAAGACCTGCAGCACGCTTCAGCGAATAAACAACGTCGTCGTCTGTCATGTCGTTGCCATTGTGGAACTTAACACCTTCCCTCAGCGTGAAAGTATATACTGTCGAGTCATCCGAGATCTCAACTGCCGTTGCCAGACACGGGTTAAGGCTGCCGGTCGAGTCGAATTTATAAAGCCCCTCGAAAACGTTGAACAATATCTCCTTATCACCTGCAGCAACGACCGTGTGGGGGTCAAATACCGATGGTTCCTGGGTGATACCGACAGTTACGGTACCGCCGTTATTCTGTTTTTTGCATCCTGCCATGCCGATGACCATAACACCTGCAAGGATCAGTGCCAAAGCTCTTTTCATTTCTGCTTTCCCTCCATAATAAGCGCGTTGTAGTTACACGCATTTCGATAAATATTAATAAATTAGCACTCCCAGTTCCACAACAAATTATATTTTTGTCGGAATCAATAAAAAAAGGGGAAATAATAAAAAGATTTTCAGTAATTTAACATTATTCGTTGTATAATAAAGAGGCTTTAAAGTGAGCGAATATCATTTTCAGGAGTAGTCAACATGAAGAAGTGCCCGGTTTGCGGAGTTATGATGGGAGATAACGTAGCCCGTTGCTCCATGTGTAAGTACGATTTCCAGAAGGCGTCCGGCGGAGATGTTAATGCCGCTATAGAGGAAGCACAGAAAGTCCTCTCGGCAAAGGAAGAAGAGAATATCGCCCGTGCGGAATCGAAGAAGACGGAAGAAGAGAAGCGTCTTGCAGAGATCAAGGAGAAACTTACAAGGGAGGCAGCCACACTTCAGGATCAGTTCGATTCACAGAAGCTCAAGCTCGAGTCTGAATTTGCCCAGATGCAGAAGGAAGCTATTGACGAGAAGCTCCGCATCGAGAAGGAGCTGGAGACAGAGCGCAATACGCTCATCGACCTTCGTGAGACGAATGAAAGGCTCAAGAAGGAGAATGAGAATTTCGAAGCCGAGTCCAAGGCAAAGGCTCAGCGTGAATATGATGAGATGATCGATCTGGCCAAGAAGGAACAGCAGAGGATCATCGGAGAAGCCCAGCAGCAGACAGAGGAGCTCGCTATTCAGGTAGAGAAGGAATATGCCGAGGCTATGGCCAAGAGGGACGAGATCCTTGCAGAGGCCAAGGAGCTTCAGGACTTCTGTGACAATGCCGACAAGGTGAAGGCGGAGAAGGAAGCTGAGATCGCACAGAAGGAAGAAGAGATACAGAAGCTCAATGATGATTTTGAGAAAGAGAAGGTAAGGATCGCCGAAGAATCCGAGAAGATAAGCATGGAGCAGGCGAGTGAGGCCCTGAAGATCAAGGATGCCGCTGAAGCCGAGCGTGCTGCCATCGAGAAAGAGAAAGAACAGATCATAGCAGAGATCGAACAGCGTCAGACAGATGCCCAGGCAGAGCTTGACGGGCTCGTTGCTCAGGCAAAGGAAGTTATCGCCCAGGCTGAAGAGGCCACTGCAAGAAGAGACGAACTCGTTGCAGAACTCGAGGCAACAGTTGCTCAGCGCGATGCTGCCGACAAAGAGACGAAGGCTATCATTGCCCAGAAGGAAGAGTGCGAGAATAAGATAAGAGATTATGAGGCACAGGGAGAGAAATGGGCCAAAGAACTCGAGAGCATACAGGCTGATTATGAGAACGCACAGGCTGTTATCGCCGATTCCAAGAATGCGACTGTTCAGGCCGAGGCCGAAGCTCAGCAGATAATCCTGAATGCGGAGAAACAGTCGGTATTCCTCAAGGAGGTAGCACTCAGCGAGAGCGAGAAAGGCTCTATGCTCAAGGAGATTGAAGAGAAGAATAAGCAGATCGAAGAGAAGGAAAATCAGATTAAGGAGATCACGATGCAGAAGGAAGAACTTGAGAAGAAACTTGCGACTTTGGATAAGTCCATAGCAGATCTTGAGAAGAAAGTCAGGGAGAGTGCGGCAACTGCAGCAGTTGCGGATTCCGGTCCCAAGGAATACAGCATTGAGATTATTCCTCACAACAGTGTAGGTGAAGTTGATACTGAAGGAATCAACAATGTATTGCAGAAGAAATCCGGTGAAGGATGGAAGCTCAGCTCCGTTATCAATGACGAGGGTGGCAAGCTTCAGTCTTCTCTCGGGGCGAGTGAATCGAGCGGCTCACTGTCGATGGGTGCTTTTACCAGCAAGGAAGACAGAGTCATCCTTATCTTCGAGAGAGCGAAGAAGAAATAAACCGGAGTACCGGACCGGTTTTGACAAACGAGATGACAGAAGGCGCCCGTTGCGGGCGCCTTTTTTGCCCGCTTATCCGTCTGTTTGTACCTCTTATTCGCATTTGATTGATATAATCGTACTCAAATGTAACTATACTCCTGAAGGAGGCAGCAGGTCGTGAAACTGTTTTTGCGTGAGGATAAGCAACTCCGTGAGACTGAAGTCGAGATAAGGTACCGGATAAAGGACGAGGAAGTCGATGCTGTGATCAGTGCGGTCAATTCGTCTTCGGATGTGATCATCGGAATAAAGGACAACGGTGACAGCGAGCGTCTCTATGTGGCAAAGATCCTTTACTTTGAGGCTGTGGACCGGTATGTTTTCGCGTATGGGAATGCAGGCGTTTACAGAGTGAGAAAGACATTGTATGACATTGAGGACTGCTTGAG
This sequence comes from Mageeibacillus sp. UBA3708, assembly GCA_002371375.1. GTDB lineage: Bacteria > Bacillota > Clostridia > Saccharofermentanales > Saccharofermentanaceae > Saccharofermentans. The sequence goes on from DFIB01000035.1 coordinate 4,925, forward strand.
AGACAAAAGCTTCGTAAGGATATCCAGGTCAACAATCGTCAACATCAATGCGGTCCGGACTATCTCGCCGGAGGATTCCAGAAGGGTAAGGCTTTGTCTGAAGAACGGGGAATACCTTGTCGTTGCACGCAGTTACGTTAAGGACTTCAAAGCTGCCATAGGCATGAAGGAGGAGAGCAGAAATGGATGATCAGAGGCTTAAGAAGGCATGTGCCAAAGCTTTTTCCATCACTGCGGCCTGCTTCATAGTGAGTATCGTTCTGGTATCTTCGGTGCACGCAGTATGCGGCTGGTGGATAGAATCTTCGATGATCGTTGCCATGTGCATCCTGTATGCCGTAATCTGGTTGCTGACGGTGATAAGAATGTACATCGACGGGAGCAGGTGGGCGCTGACAAAGCCGTACATCGTAAAGAATCTCATTTTTATGCCGTTATATCTTGCGGTAACGATGGTGTTTGTTGTGTATGTTTTCGGCGGGTTCGACTTGGTCACGGTGGCTG
>DFIB01000035.1:5476-11441 GCA_002371375.1 Mageeibacillus sp. UBA3708
GTCACGGTGGCTGTATCGGCGGGTGCTTTCCTTGCAGTTTTTACGGTGATGCAGGTGATAACATATGTCAGGTACAAGGCGGCGACAGACGGTATGAACGATGCTCTGAGACAATATCAGAAGGAGCATTCGGGAGATGGACAGGAATAAGATCTTTGTTGTTTTGCGTATCACTGCCGCGCTGGCCGTGTGGTTTGCAGTATTTAAATTGTACGGGTATTTTATTGACCCGCATCTGGAAGGTGTTTTGCCGGTCACTGTGAGGATGATAATCTCATCCATGGTAGTTCCCTATACAGTGGGGCTCGGGTTGTTCTACATCATGGTAAGGACCATTCCGGCACCGCAGGGGATTGAGACGCGGCAGAAATTAGGCGCGGGAAGTATAGTGAGGTTTTTTGTCATACAGACGGGACTGTCGTTCCCGTGTATGGTTGCCGTAACTGTTATCAGCAAGATTCTCGGATTAGAGATTACAGGCATGACCGTCTCGGATCTGTTCGGCAATCTGTGGTTCTACCTGGTGCTGTTGCTGGTGTTCAATCCGGTGTTCGAGGAGTTGCTGTTCCGCAAGCTGGTACTGGGGCGCCTCGGATGTCTCGGCGAGAAGGGTGCGGTCATCTGCTCCGCCGTTTTGTTCGCGCTTCCTCACGTTGTATCCCAGGGTGTTGCTCAGATGTTCTACACCTTTATGCTGGGACTGGTGTGGGGTTATGTGACGCTCAGATCGGGCAGGCTGTGGCCGGTGGTCGTACTGCATTCACTGTCAAATGTCTACTGCGCTTATCTGCCCATGATCGCATCACAGATCCATCCCGCATTGAGCGTTGTATACACGATGGGAACGATGGCGGTCATGCTGCCTCTGACGATAGTGATGCTGACAGGCATGAAGCAGAAGAAGAGGGACTTATTCATTAACAATTAATTTATAAAAAATATCTATTTTTATACTGATTTTTGCCCGTATTTATGCGAAAATTAAGACATATTATAAAATCCGTCACTATGGGGAGACGTAATATGTTTACAAAATATCTGGTTACAGGCGGTGCAGGACCTCTCGGCAAATTGATTATCAGCATGCTTTTGGAGCAGGGTAAGGATGTAAGGATACTGATGTCCGAACTAGCGGATGTCTCTGAATACAAAGAGAAGAACGTCGAGATATGCTACGGCATCTCGACAGATAAGGATACACTGAAGCCTTTCTTCACACTCGAGGATCCCAGAACAAGTGTCCTCATTCATGCAGATGAGTATATATCACTCACGGATAAGACGAATCTCAATATGCGCCGTGTTAATGTCGCAGGCACAGAGAATATCATCGACATGTGCATCAAGCGCAAGATCGGAAGGATCGTATATCTCAGTTCCGCTTATGCGCTCAATCCCGAACTTCAGGGAGAGCAGATGACTATTCATTTCGACCGTAACAAGGTTGACGGAGAGTATGCCAAGACGAAGGCGGAAGCGGCTGCATTCATCATGGAGAAGATTACACTCAACAGGCTTAATGCGGTCCTTGTTCTTCCCACGTTTATCATCGGTCCGGGTTACGCTGAAGATCACGACATCAATAAGATCCTGAAGGCTTATCTGAAGAACGGGGTCAATCCCATCAAGCAGGGAGGCGGGCATGCTTTCGTTGATGTAAGGGATGTTGCCACGGCAATGATCGCTCTTGTTGACAAAGGAGAAGCAGGTTCAGGCTACATCGTCAGCGGTGAATATAAGACATCTGATGAGTTCTTCCAGGATGTCAACGCAGTCAAGGGCATAAATGAGCCCATCAAGATGACGCCTAAGTGGGTAATGAGGAAGTCATTGTCCAAGTTTGTTGATACATACTACAAGATCACTCACAAGGAGAATCCGAAGAATGTTTATGCACTGTTCCAGGATAATCCCCAGATCATGTACGCCAACCGTAACGATATACTTCCGGAGACAGTGATCAGCTTCAAGGAGACGATCGCGGAGACGATGGGAGAGGATTCATCGAGCTATGCCAATGACAGGATCGAAGTAGCCTCGGCACCTCCGGAGAATCCTGAGGCTACAGAGGTGCCCGTAGATCCAGAAGTCCCCGCGGTTCCTGAAGATGAGGCGGAGCCCGTTAAGCAGTCATTAGATTCGGAAGAATAATACCAAGATTATTGGTTAGAATTTGACATTTGATGTTTTGAAATGATGAATAGACGTTCGAAGACAGTTGTTTCTATCTTTTTCGGTCTGTTGTATTCATTTGCGATGATATACTCAAACTATGGAACACAACTATTTGTGTTCCATGTTTTTTTATATGTTTTGAGGTTTGCAGCTGTATTTTCTCTGTTTTACTTTTTTTTGATACCCGCTGTATATAATCATTCATACCTGTCGCGTATTTTCACTCAGGAAAGCGGAGATTATTATAAATTGTCGGATAAAGTAAAGATTTATCTCTTGTTTGCCGTCTGCTGGCTTCCTGCACTTATAATCAAGTATCCGTCATCTGTGGATATGGATTCCTGGGTGGCAGTAATCCAATACCGGAATAATGTATTGGACGGAATACAGCCGGTATTTCATGCCGTTCTGTTAGGAAAGCTTTTTGACTGGTTTGGACAGGATATTGGTTCTTTCCTGCTTTCTGTCCTGCAGTATTTGATCATGATCTTTACATTTGGGCGCATTACCTTATATATTGAGTCTCTCGGTGTAAAAAGAAAAGTGATAAATTTTTTGCTGTTTATATTCATCACATCTCCATTCACGGTTGGATATTTAGGGGTTACTCTCAAGGATATTATTTACAGTCTGGCCTTAGTAAATATGGTTGTTTGTCTTATGGAAATCTCGGAAAGCAAAACTGTACTCACAAGAGACATTATTGAGATATTGATCTGGGGGACTATGATCATTTTATTCAGAAATAATGGAATACACCTAATGATCCTGCTTACTATATTTTATATAGTTGATGTTATACATAAAAAATTACAAATCAAACCATTATTTTTTCTTATTTCATCTATTGCAGCAGGTAGTTTGATCATTCAAGCTGTTTGTATTGCCTTCGAAGTTGAGAAACCAGATTATGCGGCTCGTGAGATGATGTCTGTCCCTTTTCAGCAGACTGCCCGATACGTCAGGGATTATGGCTATGATGTTACAGACGAGGAGAAGGAGATCATCGGCAAAGTTCTTGCATATGACGAATTGGCAGAGAGATATGATCCCAGGATATCAGATAGGGTCAAAGAGACTTATACAGGTAACTCTGAGTATCTTAAACCGTATTTTAAGGTCTGGTACTCACAGTTTTTGCGACATCCGTCATGTTATTTACATGCGTTTTGGGAGCAGAATCACCATATGTTTGATATTGTTTCATCCACGGAAAATTACCAGTTTTTTGATGATTCCTTAAGATTGGCTGACAAAGTGTTCTTGTCCATATGCTTTACTATCATGAAGTTCCCTATCCCCTGGGTTAATTCAAATCTGGCTCTGTCATGTTATATAGTATTGTTCTCGTGGATAATTGCACATTATGTTCATCATAAGCGTAGTCTGATATATTATCTCCCGCTCTTCATTACGATGATAATAGCTTTGGCAGGCCCTGTTATACAAGGGCACCCGAGATATTTATTTCCGGTCATCTACTCAGCTCCTTTATTACTGATCCGTGAGTTAAGGAATATCAAAGACGACGCTGATCACCCTTGCAAGGCGTGATACAGGCAGCCCCACAACTGAGAAGAAATCACCGCGGATGCCCTGCACAAGCAGGGCTCCGCCATTTTGTATGCCGTACGCGCCGGCCTTGTCGTACGGATCCTTTGTATCGCAGTATCTTTGAATGAGCGCTCTCTGATAGTCGTCGAGCGGATTGAAAATAACATCCGCGGCATCGGTAAAAGATACTGTTCTGTCCTTTGTTACGACAGCGACTCCCGTTGCGACGATATGGGTGTTGCCGGACAGCTGCGTCAGCATCCTGACAGCATCATCCCGGTCTACCGGCTTGCCCATGATCTTATCACCGAGGATAACAGATGTGTCGCATCCGATCACGGCAACATCTTCTCCTTTGTGTTTGCCGAATACGGCCTGTGCCTTGGCAAGTGCCAGCTGCTCCGATACTTCCGCCGCACCGGTTCCTGACAGACTGTCCTCAAGCTCCCTCTCATCTATGTCCGCTGTCTCGATCTCAAAGTCGGAAACGATAAGTTTCATTAACTCTTTCCGCCTTGGTGACGCACTTGCAAGAATTATTCTCATTTTGTGTCCCCCACTGTAATTTGCGTGTTGTATAATTATAAACCAATAACGGCGAGAATGATCGGAGGCATTACAATGAACACTTTGGTAGGGTACGGCAAGAATAAAGTTGAGATTACGATTCCTGATGATAAATATCTTGGAACACTCGTGCCCAACAATGTTGAGATAGGGCTTACGGGCATGGAGGAGGTCGCAAGGTCACTTCAGGAACCTATAGGCAGCCCGAAGCTCTCCGAGATAGTTAAGCCCGGCGAGAAGATAGTGATCGTAACGTCGGATGTTACGCGCCCGATTCCGAGCTACAAAGTCCTTCCGCCCGTTCTCGACGAGCTTGCGGCGGCAGGGTGTTCAGACGATGATATTACTGTTGTTTTTGCGCTGGGAAGTCATGGCGGTCATTCCGAGGAGCGCAAGAGATCGCTGGTCGGCGACGCCATCTACGACAGAGTAAAGTGTATCGATTCCGATATGGGCAATGTCAAGCGGATGGGTGTCACCTCCAAGGGCACACCCGTTGACATCTTCACACCCGTCGCAGAAGCAGACAGGGTCATCTGCCTTGGCAACATAGAGTACCATTATTTCGCGGGATATTCCGGCGGCGCGAAAGCGTTAATGCCCGGAGTATCAACGAGGGACGCCATCCAGAATAACCATAGCAGGATGGTAATGCCTGAAGCCTGTGCCGGTCGCCTGGAGGGCAATCCCGTCCGCGAGGACATAGAGGAGGCAGGTGCGATCGTCGGCATCGACTTCATCGTCAACGTCGTCCTCAACGAGAAGAAAGAGATAATCAAGAGCTTCGCCGGAGACAGCGTCAAAGCGCACCGCGAGGGGTGCAGGTTCCTCGATTCCTTCTATGCTATCAAGCTTCATGAGAGGGCCGATGTCGTTGTGGTCAGCGCCGGCGGCTTCCCCAAGGACATCAACATGTATCAGGCGCAGAAAGCCCTCGACAACGCCAAGCATGCGGTCAAAGACGGCGGCATCAACGTGTGGATCGCCGAGTGCTCGGAGGGGCTCGGCGAGAAGCATTTCGAGCAGTGGATGACAAGCCACGACAAGGCATCTGACATGATATCTCATATCAAGCGAGAGTTCATTCTCGGCGGCCATAAAGCGGCCGCGATCGCTCTCGTTCTGGAGCGTGCCAGGATAATACTCGTGTCCGGATTCGATCCTGATTTTGTCAGGAGCGTTCATCTCGAACCGCATTCCGATGTTCAGGGAGCCATCGACGAGGCAATAGCCGAGATGAGTAAGGTCAATCCCGATTGTAAGGTGCTTGTCATGCCGTATGGAGGATCGACGCTCCCGAGAGTTGAATAAGATCTGCACCACACATTTGAGCTGCACAGCAGAAGTGAGCCCGGATGTACCCGTTTTGCTGCACCAACCGGCTTCCCGCGCGGATTTACGGGTACATTTCAAAACCAGAATTCTTCGCTGCCGCTGTCACGAAGTATATCATCTACTCCGTAAGGAAAGACGATATCGTCCAGTCCTATTAATATGGCTGTCTTCACCTGATCCTCGAACACATCCGCATAGAATTGAGTCGATTCGGATATATCGACAAAGATGATGTCCTTACCGATCTTAAGCCCGTATCCCATGTATGACTTGTGACGGTTCATCGACTTCTGAGCATATTTGATCTCACCGAGGGCACCGTTGACCTCGATAC
>DFIB01000098.1 GCA_002371375.1 Mageeibacillus sp. UBA3708
GATTCAGATTCACAAGTTTACTGCGCACGCAGCCAATTAAATCAACTTTTCCTTAACTTAACGACATTGGGCTGTGACATCGTGCTGTTCCTTTGGGAACAATCCCACGGATTCCGTGAAGAACCATTTTTCTTCATTAGTCTTTATATGGGCAGCGTTAAGACTTCTATCCGTTTTTTTACGATATCCCCGTGCGTTCCGTATGGGATGATGATACTGCCACATGGTGGCTCTGTGCCACAGATGTTATTACCGCACTTACAGATACAACTAATCCGAGAGTTTGCTGGGCTACGATCAAGAGAAGAAACACTCAGTTGTTTGCAAATTGCAAACAACTGAAATTGATGGCATCCGACGGAAAAAGATACAATACTGATGGTGATACTGAAGAGTCCAAAAAGGGAAGTATTCCAAAAGTGGATCTCAACGGTAAGCAGTTCCATTGATGAAAAGAGCAAGATCAAAGCGTATGATTTCGCAGGTAAAATAAGAGAAAAGAATATCAGCATGATAATTGTTTTGTCTGTTTATATTATAACATCCGTACAAACAATTACCTGCTTGTTCAGGCTCTTCAGGTGGCGGAGGTTAAAACAGCGCGGGGTTTTTTGTCTTAGAAATCTCTAGGTCCGCCACCGCGGGGAGAGATAACAGGGCGGAAAGTTTCCCGAAAACATGGGTAGATATAATCATAATCACTCTTACTGATATGATATTTATTCGTTCCTGTTTTTAAAACATCTTTTATGACTGTCTGTATTTTGTTTATACTCTCCAAAGCAGTCTTGGCATCGATCCTGAAATATTCTGAGACCTGATATACCCGCTCAATGTCTACGGCATTTGATTCATAATCCATCAATAGTGATAATTCATATTTATCGGGATTGGGATTAACATCATACACTGGTGACAAAGACAGGTTTCCGTCATCACCATAAATAAAACCGTGATTTCTTAAATGGTCATCAGTATTGTTGATGCATACGCCAAAAACGATCCTTTTCCACAATTCCAACAGATCAGATTTCGGATTTGCGCTATGAGCCTCGATTACGGAAGCGATGTCCAAATAACTTGATATGTTATCCGAACCGTCTGTTTCTCCCAGAAGATTCATTGCCGAAGCCGTGTGTACCCTGTTGCCGTCATCAGTCCTGTCAAACCTTTTACTGAGAAAGACAGTACCTTTATCTTTAATGATAATGGCTTTTGCCGGCGGCGTTGAAAGACCACACATAACCGCCATGTCATGAACCATCATTTCAAAAGCCCCTACGTCATAGTCATCTTTTTTGGAAGGAAACTTAGCCAGCCACAGCGTACCGTCAGTATCCCTGACGTTTGCTTTAGGCCTGGCGCCACCCAAAGAAGAACCGGCGTCAAAGAGATCTTTAAGGTCCTGTTCGTTGCACATATCATTTGTCTCATATCTTTCAATCGAAGCCTGGAGCTTACGGATGTCAGTAATTAACGGAATCGATCCGCGGTCAGAAGGACCTATAAACACGCCCTTTTCATCAAGAAACCTTAAGCCGCCCATACGCCCGATATCACTGACGCCTAACAGATAATCGCTTTTCTGAAGCGTTCTCGGTCTCCGGCCGAGGGCTTCTGCGTTTTTTATTTCTTTTCTGTCCATCAGCTTTCTGCCCCAACGATCAGGTGACGCATCTTCAATAAAACCAAAACAACGCCCGAACTGAGGGTATTGTATACCGGAAACATTCGCAACATCCGGGCCTAAAAAGAAATCAGGAAATCTGTTTAACCACTTCAAAGAATACTGAAAGGAAATAACTTCGCTGCCGCGTGTTCGTTCCGCACGGCAACTTCCTATTATCGGATTATCTTTAAGCCATCCGGCACAAACGTAAAAAGTATCCATCAGTCTCTCCTCCGCTTATCCAGTTCGGCGTCCTGCAAGATCCTGCCCAGTTCATCGTCCTTGGCGATCAGAAGAAGATCGTTCTGTAAACCGATTGCGGCAAGAACCTTTGCATAAGCTGCCATTGAAACAGTTGAATCACCCTTCTCAACCTTCCACACCGTAGCACGGCTGATGCCCGCTCTTTCAGCAACCAGACCGGCAGGGATCTTACGACGGAGCCGGGCGAGTCTGATCTGCTCCCCGACCTGCTTAAGGATACGATCGGTTTTGGGCATTATCAATATGTGCTTTTTGTTATTCATCACTATGTCTCCGCGTTTATTATTATGTACATTATAACATATGCTGTATATAATAATAAACATTTAGGACTCGTTTATGGTAGATTTCCTTTACACTGTTATCTTATAACACCGCTATTAACTTTTACCCATTTGTTCAAGACCTCTAGTAATGTCACAACTCAAATAATGTTGTCAAAATTATCCATTGTAAATGCCAAATATTCTATATCAATTTTATTTCCCAAATGACTCTGTAAATAAGCATCATACTGTGATTGATTATAAAACTCAATTTCTCCGGCACCCCAATCAAACCCACTATAAAAAGCCATTTCATATATAATCCCTACGTTATCGACATCAGTTCGTATAAAGAACTCGGGAATGGCCATCCCTCTAGCCGCATAAAACTCTGTATCATAACTGCCTATATGCACGCCAGGACCGGAATAAGTATCTTCTTCACGATTATATTGGCGAAATGAATACGGAAAAGGCACATCGCTATAATTATTCTGATTTTTAGGGTCGCAAACAGTCAAAGCCCCATTATCATAGAACACCATATCATAAGGAGATGTCCTGATTCCCTCAATCCACCGATCATTCTCAACATCATATTCATATATAATGCCTCTATAGGCCATAGCATAGTACATGTTGTAACGTAAGACCAGTTCATCTTTTCCATCCAGATCCACATCAGCTATTGCAAATATTCAATGAATCATCATTCCGCACTTACTTTATCTTAAGTCCGTCTTTGAAAGCTTCTCCGACTCTTCCGCCAACTTTATAATAGCCATGCGTATAGGGATCAAATGCTATTGCTTCAATCAAATCGATATCAACCTTGTCATCCTTCAGGTGAGCTTCTTCTACAGACGTCCTGAGAACTTTGCCGATCACACCTATACCTGTCTCATCATTCTGATATTCAACGAATTCACATTCTATTGCTATGGGCAGTTCATTGATAACAGGTGCATCCACAAGTTCGGACTTAGTATAGGTCATTCCGCTTCTGGCAAACTTGTCGGTTACTTTATTGCCGCTGACCACTCCGAAATAATCAGCTTCGGCAACATGTCCGGCATCAGCAATATGAACAACAAATCCTTTGCGTGCTTTGATATTCTGAACAGTCTTATGTGTTTCTGTGAGGTTAAGTGCAACATAATTTCTCTCGAGCATCGTACCCCAGGCAGCATTCATGACATCAACTGTTCCATCATCATTGAATGTAGAGATCAATAATACAGGCATGGGAAATATAGCCTCGGTAGTTTTAATTTCTCTTTTCATGTTTTATTCCTCCTATACTATGGTTTACATTAAGTCAACAAAGAAATATCCCTGTTGCAGTAATTATATCATCCGGGTAAAGCAGCTTGGATAATTTTATCGATCTCCTTTATTTACATGCTATAATCAGTACGGGAATAAAAATATTTTTCTTGTACAGGAGATTATAGCTATGGCACGAGTACCGTTCGGAACACAAGTTCCAATTACTTACAGAGCTGACGAATATGATGGTGTGACAGTTGCACTGCGGGCAGCAGGTGTGGTCAACACTGAACAGGAATATAGCGATGCTGATCAGAATATTATTAAAAGTTACGCACTCCAAACACTTCAGGAAGCATTGACTAAATTTAACACAATGCAGGTAAGGATCTCGGAGCTTCCGTCGCATGCCTCTGAGATTAATGGCATGATTGCAGATAAGCTGACAGCCGCCGGATATAAAAGCACTGTTTCCATCAACTCCATTAATGTTGATGAAGAATCCAGGAAAGTCATTGATAATATTATAAGACAAAAGCTTGATCCCACTGCTGCAAATATGGTGAATGCGGCAACAGTAAATGCGATCAGGCCAAAATTCTGCCCTAACTGCGGAACTCCGACCGGAGCATCAGGTAATTTCTGCAGCAATTGCGGATCAAAATTGGCATGATAAAGGATGCATCTGTTGAATGCATCCGACACTGTTTGCCGGTTACAGCATTGCGTGATCCATGTAAAGAAGCCTCATCTCCTCTCCCTGTCTGAATACAAATGATTAAGATTTTCGAAAGCAGGCGCGCATACAAAAAAGTGTTGAATACACTAACCCCCGCGATGCGTTAGAAGAATCCTTCCAGCGTGGCCAGATAATCATCCAGCGTCTCTGCCCTTCTGATGAGCTTGACAGATCCGTCTTCGCCAAGCAGCAGCTCGGCTGACTTCAGTCTTCCGTTATAGTTGTACCCCATTGAGAAGCCGTGGGCACCCGTGTCGTGTATTACGAGAATATCCCCCATGTCGATCTTGGGAAGGGGTCTGTCTATGGCGAACTTATCGTTGTTCTCGCAGAGACAGCCGGTGATGTCGTAAACATGGTCGCAGGGCCGGTTCTCCTTGCCGAGGACAGTGATGTGGTGATAGGAACCGTACATTGCAGGACGCATAAGATTGACCGCACAGGCGTCGACTCCTATGTATTCCTTGTAGATGTGTTTCGAGTGGGTCGCCCTCGTGACCAGGTGCCCGTAAGGGGCCATCATGAAGCGTCCGAGTTCAGTGTATATGGCCACATCGCCCATCCCTTCCGGGATGAGGACCTCCTCGTACGCATCCCTGACCTTGCTCCCGATAACAGCGATGTCATTTGCCCTCTGATCGGGCTTATACGCGATTCCGACGCCGCCGGACAGATTGATAAATGACAGCGTTACTCCGGCTTCCCTGCGTATCTTGATGGCAAGTTTGAACAGAATCCGCGCCAGTGCCGGATAATACTCGTCAGACAGAGTGTTACTCGCCAGAAAGGCATGGATGCCGAACCGCCTGACACCATATTCCTTGAGCTTCCTGTATGCCTTTACTATCTGTTCTTCCGTCATGCCGTACTTGGCTTCGCCGGGGTTGTCCATGACCTGTACGCCTTCACCGGTCGCACTGAGCTGAAATATGCCTCCGGGATTGAACCTGCACGACATTACTTCGGGGAGTGTGCCTCCGAGAGCTTCTCTGCACAACTCGATATGAGTATAATCGTCGAGATTGATTATCCCTCCGAGCTCCCTGCATTTTGCAAACTCATCAGGGGGTGTGACGTTCGACGAGAACATGATCTCCTCACCTGTTACCCCGCACCGCTGCGCAAGAACAAGTTCCGCCATTGAGGAGCAGTCGAGACCGCAACCCTCTTCGTGAAGGATCTTAAGTATCGCCGGCGTCGGTGTTGCCTTGACGGCAAAATATTCCCTGTATCCTTTGTTCCAGGAGAACGCCTCGCGAAGCGCCTTCGCATTCTTCCTTATCCCTTTCTCATCGTAGATATGAAAGGGCGTCGGATACTGCTTTATTATCTCTTCGGCCTGTGCCTTGTTAATGAATGTTGTCTTCATATACCGCTCCTGAAATACCGCTTAATACTCTCATTTTACTGGATAATCACCCGTAAAGCACGCATCACAATATTCGTGCCCCTCTTCTCCCAGCATCTCGCCGAGGCTCGCCGGATCAAGATATCCGAGCGAATCCGCACCTATGAGTTCCCTTATCTCTTCTATCGTGTTATGGCTGGCGATGAGCTTGTCCTCGGACGGCACATCAGTACCGTAGAAACAAGGATGAAGGAACGGGGGCGATGATATCCTCACATGAACCTCCGATGCGCCCGCCTGGCGAAGTATCTTTACTATGTTCGCGATCGTCGTGCCTCTGACGATCGAATCATCTATCATGACGACTCTCTTGCCCGAGACGGCAGGCTCGATAGGGTTGAGCTTGATCCTCACGGCCTGTTCCCTCTGCTCCTGCGTGGGCTTTATAAAAGTCCTTCCCACGTATCCGTTCTTCACGAAGCCTTTGACATAAGGGATTCCCGCCTCCAGGCTGTACCCCATTGCCGCGTCGATACCCGATTCGGGAACTCCGATGACGCAGTCCGCCTCCACCGGGTGCTGTCTGGCGAGAAGCCTTCCTGCCCGCATCCTGCTCTCATATACGGAGATTCCGTCCATCCTGCTGTCCGACCTTGCAAAATATATATACTCGAAAACACATTTCGCGCAGCTGCATCCCGTCTCATAATATTCGCTTCTGACTCCGCTGCCGTCCACTATGACTATCTCACCGGGCTCTACGTCCCTGATGTACTCCGCGCCCGATGCAGCAAGCGCACAGCTCTCTGAAGCAAAAACTGTACTGTCACCTCTTCTGCCCATCACGAGCGGCTTGATGCCGTAGGGATCTCTGATAGCGATGAGCTTCTGGTGACTCATTACGAGGATGGCATATCCTCCCCTGATCCTTCCGGTAACCGACCTGACTGCATCCTCTATTGAATCCGATTTGCTCCTTTCTTTTGCAAAGAGATAGGATATGATCTCGGAATCAACTGTCGTCTGAAAGATCGCGCCTTCATTCTCGAGTTCTGTCCTCAGAGAGTCACAATTGATAAGGTTGCCGTTGTGGCATATCGCCAGCGTCCCTTTGGAATAGTGGCTGACAAGGGGCTGGGCGTTGACGGATGTGGAAGCACCTGTCGTAGAATATCTGTTATGCCCTATTCCTATCTTCGCACCTTTGAGGCTGTCCATGATATCCGCATCATATACTTCGCTCACCAGTCCCATCGCCTTGTGGCATTTGATGCCGCTGCCGTCGCTGACTGCAATTCCCGTGCTCTCCTGACCTCTGTGCTGAAGCGCAAAAAGGCCGTAATAGATCATCGCGGGAATATCGATATCTCCATTCCCGTAGACTCCGTAAACACCGCATTCCTCATGTATACCGCTCATACATTATCACTCCACCGTAACGCTCTTTGCCAGGTTCCTCGGCTTATCCACATCGCACCCCTTGTTGACTGCCATGTAGTATGCGAACAACTGACACGGCAGAACGCCGAGGATCGGTGTCAGCAGCTCGTCGCAGTCGGGGATAAGGAACTTGACGTCACAGGAGAATACCGACTTCTCCAGCTTCTCCGGAAGGATGGCAAGGACAGTCGCACCTCTTGTGCTCACTTCCTTGATGTTCGATTCCATCTTGGAACAAAGTTCGTGCTGGGTGACGGGACTTACAACGAGTGTACCATCCTCGATCAGCGCGATAGTTCCGTGCTTCAATTCCCCGCCCGGATATGATTCCGAGTGGATATAAGATATTTCCTTGAGCTTCAGTGAAGCTTCCATCGACAGGTAGTAATCGAGTCCTCTGCCGATGAAGAAAATGCTGTCCGCATTGAACTGTGTCGATGCGAATCTCTGGATCTCATCCTGCTTCTCAAGTATTGCCTGAAGCTTGCCGGGAATGGCAAGAAGTTCCTGCTGGAGCTCCGTATATCTGTCATCCGTTAACTTGCCGAGGATCCGGGCGAACTTCAGGGCGATCAGGTACATAACTCCCAGCTGCGTAACGTATGCTTTTGTGGAAGCAACCGATATCTCCGGACCGGCGTTCGTATATACAACACTGTCGGCCTCCCTGGCTATGGTGCTTCCGATCACGTTGACTACTGCAAGTGTGCGGCTCCCTCTCGCCTTTGCTTCCCTCATGGCATTGCGCGTATCAAGTGTCTCTCCCGACTGTGAGATGACGATGGTCAGCGTTGAACCGTCTATGATCGGATCGCTGTAGCAGAATTCGCTTGCCACGGAGCAGACGACGGGGATGCGGCATAATTTCTCGATGAGATATTTGCCGACACATCCCGCATGGTACGCCGTGCCGCAGGCGATTATGTTGATATTGCGGAGGCCCTCAAGAACGCTCCTGTCAATGTCAAAACCGTCGAGGATGATGTCGTTGTTCCTGATCCTTGATGAGACGGTTGACTCGAAAGCCTTAGGCTCCTCGAACATCTCTTTCATCATGAAATGCTTATATCCGCCCTTCTGCGCCGTGTCCGCATCCCACTTGATCTTCTCCGTCTTATAATCGACCTTCTCGCCGAAGATATCCTTGATCTCAATGCTGTCCCTCGTCATCTTGAGGATGCAGTTATCCTCCATGTAAATGACGTCCTTTGTATACTCCATGACAGCCAGCACATCGGATGCCACGATATTCTCATCTTCGCCGATGCCGATTATTACCGGATTGTCCTTCTTGGCGCATATGAGGCAGTCCGGAAGATCCGAACAGAGCACGCAGAGTGCGTACGAACCGATAATGTCCTGAAGTGCTGCCCTGACCGCCGCCTCGATATCGCTTGAACCGCGCCTCTCATAGTAGTATTCGATCAGCTGGGCCGCAACCTCCGTGTCCGTATCCGAAGCGAAAACATATCCCTTCTTGGTAAGGAATCTGCGCAGCTCCGCGTAATTCTCTATGATGCCGTTATGAACGACGCATATCTTCCCGTTCATCGACAGATGAGGGTGTGAATTCTCGTCGCTCGGCGCCCCGTGCGTGGCCCACCTGGTGTGCCCGATCCCCGCATGGATGTTATTTCCCTTATTCTCCTCGAGAGTGTACCCTGCATCCGCCACAGCCTTCTTGAGCTCGGACACCTTGCCCTTGCGCTTGATGAGCTTGAGCTCGCCGTTCTGAATGAAAGACACTCCCGCCGAATCGTACCCCCTGTACTCCAGGGCTGTAAGTCCCTTCAGGAGCACGTCCATCGTATTTCTGTAACCAAGATATCCCACTATACCGCACATTTGATCTTCTCTCCTTTACAGAATCTCTCTGAGTCTGTCGCAGGCCCTTACCGTATTCTCATACGTGCCGAAAGAAGTGATCCTGAAGTATCCTTCTCCGGCCTCCCCGAAGCCCTCACCGGGCGTTCCGACTATCTGAGCCTTGTTCAGGAGCATATCAAAGAACTCCCAGCTCCCCATCTTATCAGGACACTCAAGCCAGATATAAGGCGAATTCCTGCCGCCTGTATAGAAGATGCCCTTGCTGTCCAGCACCTCCCCGATCAGCGCCGCATTGCGCCTGTAGTATTCTATATTGCTCAGACACTGCTTCATTCCCTCGGGAGTCAATGCCGCCTCAGCCGCTGCCTGCACCGGATATGATACGCCGTTGAACTTCGTCGACTGGCGCCTGAGCCACATCTTATTCAGGCTCGTCCCGTCATCCGCCGTGAGCTTCTGCGGCACGATCGTCCACCCGCACCTGACACCCGTAAAGCCCGCGAATTTGGAGAAAGAGCACACCTCCACAGCGCACTCATAAGCCCCTTTGATCTCATATATCGAATGAGGCAGGTCATCTTGTGTTATGAACGCCTCATACGCGGAATCGTATATGATAAGCGACCCCGTTCCGAGCGCGTACTCAACCCACTTCGCCAGCTGCTCGCTGTTATAAGCCGCGCCCGTAGGATTATTGGGCGAACAGATGTATATGACAGCCGGTTCCGCAGCATCACCGGTAATCTGATCAGGCATTGGAAGAAATCCGTTCTCCTTGCTTCCTGAGATAAGCGAGATGTTATTGCCGTTCATCAGATTGGAATCAACATACACAGGGTAGACAGGATCAGGGATTATCACCTTGTTTGAGCCCAGGATATCGACCAGGTTGCCCAGATCGCTCTTGGCTCCGTCAGATATGAAGATCTCACTAATGTCAAGTGACACGCCGTATCTCTGATAGTGGCTTTGTACCGCACTCTTAAGGAACGGATAACCGCTCTCCGGAGGATATCCTCTGAATGTCTTCTGCTCTCCCATCTCACCTGCAGCGATCTTCATCGCAGATGTTACGACTGAGGGCAGCGGAAGCGTTACGTCTCCTATTCCGAGACGGATTATGTCCTTGCCGGGGTTAGCCTCCGAGTATCTCTTCACGCGCTGGGAGATCTCGGAGAAAAGATAAGTCTCTTTAATGTTCTTAAAGTTACTGTTGATTTTAATGTTCATGATCTTTACCGCTTTCTCTCAAAAACAAATAGCGCTTACCGACAGTGGCATTTGCCACATCAATAAGCGCCGTTGCTTGTTTATTAACATTGAATTTATACTATCTTTTGGCGCTGTTGTCAAGGAATAGGGGATCTCGGATGCGTTGCCTCACTTTGTTGACATCTTTGACACATCGGGAGAGTATACTGAAAGTAATTTCTTTAACGAGGTGATCATTTATGCGCAGATCTTTGTCATGTGTGTTAAGTATATGTCTGTTGTTCCAACTGGTATCCTGCAGCAGCGCGGGCGGGAGCGGGGATCCGTCACAAATATCAGGGTCTCAGGATCAGACTGCCTCGGCTGTAATACCTGATAATACCGCCTCTGCCGACACGGAGAAGGACCCTGCCGACAGTATATATTTCAATTCGAAGAGCGTGATCTTTGATCAGGAAGCCATGAACTTTGAAGTTGCAAAGATGGAGAGCGGATACCTTGTCCTCGCAGAGAGTTGGTGGTGGAACGATGATAATACCTCAGATTGCAATGTTACCGGCTATATCATCGACAAGGATTACAATATCTCGTCAAGTTTTGACCTCGGTAAGGATACCGTGCCTTATGAACTTTGCATGATAGATGACAAGAGGTTCGCCGTCCCCGGCGACGAAGGCGAAGAATACAGGATCTATGATATTACCGGCAAGCTCCTTAAGACCGGTGAAGACAAAAACGGCCTTTGCGAACGCATTGAAGGCTATGATAGTGAGATCCCCAGGAAGATCTGTGCCGCACCTGACGGTTTTATCGTAGCAACCAATCATAGAGCAGTTAAGTACGATAAAGATGGCAATACGATCTCATCCGTGTCTTACCACGATGATGAGAATATCGGACTTAATTCAGTCTTTATACAGGACGGTCATGTGTATATCAGTGTTGAGAACTCCGATGATTATTCATACGCCTTTGAAAGGATCGATTTTGACTATGGAACCTGCACGAAAATATGCAACCCTGCCAAAGACTTTGGTATTGGCGGAATAGATCTTGAAGAGAGTACATTTTACGGTCAAAAAGCAAACAGCAAATATCTGCCCAAGATCGATATAGCAGGTAACCGGCTGGTTAATATTGCTGCCTACTCCAATATGCTGATGTGTCCGCCGACATATGATGCATCTTCACTTAATGATTTTATGTATGTGCTTGATGATGAACACTTCTACATCCCCTATTGCTACGAAGATTTGAATGTCTCAGAGATAGTTTTTATCTACAAAGATGATACTCTCGACTTAAGCGCGCGCAAGATCATAACAGTTCAAGGTCTGGGAACAAACAGTGACATCATTCTTAGCAGTTCAGCATACTGCTACAACAACATGCAAACGGAGTACTTTATCAAGGTTGAAGATCTGTCTGAGAAGGTAACTTACGGTTCTTCATCCGATACCGCAAGATCGATTGCAAGGATCTCGGCGGATTATATGAACGGCAATGCACCCGACATCTTCTACGGGAATACTTTCGATTACGACTATTGGGGAAGAAATAATGTCGTCATAGACATGAAGCCGTACCTTGAGAAGAACGGCGCATTCAGGGAAGGCGATATTACACCTTATGTCCTTAAGCTGATGGAGGACAATGACGGCCATATCTATCAGACTTTTGCCGGATATAATATGTTCGGCTACTGGGGCAGGAAAAAGGATTTTGACAGGAGCTCATATGCCATATCTGACCTTAAGAGCGATAAGGAACTTTTCGGCAACGTTGAAGCTTCAGAGATATGTTATTACACCCTTGGAAGCAACCTTAAGCAGCTTTATCTGAGCGGCGGTCTCACAAAGGAAAACGTCGCATCAGCCGTTGACCTGTCGATCAACAGCGGCATACCGCCTGTTACGGATCCTATGGAACATGACCCTGTGACACCTGCCTCTGTGGGTTCCGGACAAGCAAAACTGCTGATAAGATCTGTATCAAATGCAGTATCTTACGATCAGCTCGCCAGGTCTTATAATGATACGCCTTCATTTGTAGGCTTCCCTTCAGCCGGTACCTCTTCCCACATGATCGAACCGTCTGTGTGCCTGATGGCTGTGTCGGCATCATCTTCTGATCCTCAGGGCTGCTGTGACTTTATCTCTTACTTCTATTCTGCCGAGATGCAGCGCAGGATCGCTGCCTCCGGAGCGATCCCTGTCAATAATTCGGTTCTTAACGAATACCTCGGATACCTTCAAGATCCGTCATCAATGACTGAGGAGCAACTCAAGCAATACCGCAACGTTCTCATCCACAAAGACAGACAGGATTACACTTCTGAGGCCGTTCCGATGTCACCTGATCTTCTCGAATCATACAAGGAACAGCTGTCGCGGGCAGATACGATCAGCGTTTTCGACTGGGGTGTGTATGACATCATCGTTCAGGAGATCGGATCGCATTACTCAAAAGGCAAGTCAGCGGACGAAGTGGCCGAGTCGCTTTATTCAAGGCTTGATCTGTATGCGAAAGAGAATTACTGAAGCAGGAAAGTTATGCTGCGTCTGTGATGCGCACGCACGAGTTTCCGGAAGAGCAAATAAGAGAACTGCCTCTCGAGCTTGCGCTCTCGAGGCAGTCCAATAAAGCGGTATGGAATGGGCTTTGATCAACGAACCCCGAACAGGAGTTCACCATATGTCGGGAACGGCCAGTATTCTGCAGCCGTTAAGAGCTCGAGTTTGTCGCAATGGGATCTCAGGTCATCCATTGCGGGTATCACATCGTCTTTGATCTTGTCGGCGAGGACCTCATAGTCGCTTATGCCGTCGCACTTTGCGATCAGGTTGTTCAGTGCCTTCAGTGACCTGTTGGCAGCGCTCATCTCTGCGGAGATCTCAGACAATGTCTCTTTCTCGAAGTCGGCTGAACCGCCTGCAGCGCTTATGACCGAGATGCCGGATGCCAGGTCTGAGGCATATGCAGATACGGCCGGAAGGATGTCCTGCTTGGCCATTACCGACATCGTCTGGTACTCGATGTTCAGGAGCTTGCAATACTTCTCGAGGAAGATCTCGTGGCGGGACTTCATTTCGACTTCGGAGTAGACATTGTGCTTCGTGAGCAGCTCGACGTTCTTGGGATCGAGGTAATGCTTGACTGCATCGGGCAATGTCTTATAGTTGGACAGGCCTCTCTTCTCTGCCTCTGCTACCCACGAATCATCGTAGCCGTTGCCGTTGAAGAGGATCCTCTTGTGAGATGTGATCTCGCTCTTGATGAGGTCGTGAAGTGCGCTCTCAAAATCGGATGCACCCTCGAGCTTGTCGGCGAAGTTCGCCAATACTTCCGCTACTGCCGCGTTGAGAACGGTGTTTGCCATTGCGATCGAAGCGGCGGAACCGAGCATTCTGAACTCGAACTTGTTGCCGGTGAATGCGAACGGGCTCGTTCTGTTACGGTCTGTTGTGTCCTTGGGGAACCTGGGCAGGACGTGAACGCCGATCTTCATGATCTCTTTCTCTTTCGAGCCGTATGCACGGTCTTCCACGATGGAGTCGAGGATCTCGGTAAGCTCGGAGCCGAGGAAGACGGAGATGATCGCCGGGGGTGCCTCATTGGCGCCGAGACGGTGGTCGTTGCCGGCCGATGCTACAGACAGACGGAGCAGATCCTGATATGTATCTACTGCCGAGATAACTGCCGTGAGGAACAACAGGAATGAAGCGTTGTCCCTGGGTGTCTCGCCGGGGTCGAGGAGGTTGATGCCCGTGTCTGTGGAGATGGACCAGTTGTTGTGCTTGCCTGAACCGTTCACACCTTCGAAAGGCTTCTCGTGCAGGAGACATACAAGGTCATGCTTGCGTGCCACTTTCTGCATGATCTCCATAGTAAGCTGGTTGTGATCTGCAGCGATGTTTGTAGTGGTAAAAATGGGCGCCAGCTCGTGCTGTGCCGGAGCGACTTCATTATGCTCCGTCGTGGCAAGGATCCCGAGCTTCCAGAGCTCCTCGTTGAGGTCTTTCATGAAGGCCTGAACACGGGGCTTGATAACGCCGAAATAATGGTCCTCCATCTGCTGTCCCTTGGGGGGCAGTGCACCGAACAATGTGCGGCCCGTATAGATAAGATCCTTGCGCTGATCGTACATCTTCTTGTCAACCAGGAAATACTCCTGCTCGGGTCCTACGGTTGTACGGATCGATGTGACATCATCCTTGCCGAAGATCTTCATGATGCGCAGCGCCTGCTTGTTGATGGCCTCCATCGAACGGAGCAAAGGCGTCTTCTTGTCGAGCGCCTCTCCGTTATACGAGCAGAACGCCGTGGGGATGCAGAGGACGCCGTCCTTGATAAAAGCGAAGGAAGTCGGATCCCATGCCGTGTATCCTCTTGCCTCGAATGTTGCACGTATGCCGCCGGAAGGGAACGATGACGCATCAGGCTCGCCCTGGATCAATTCCTTGCCGGAGAAGTGCATTATGACCTTGCCGTCGTCCTGAGGTGCGATGAAGCTGTCATGCTTCTCCGCGGTGATCCCCGTCAGAGGCTGGAACCAGTGTGTATAGTGTGTGGCACCCTTCTCGATAGCCCACTGCTTCATCTCATTTGCGATGACTCCCGCATGCTCGGGTGTCAGTCTCTTGCCGTGATCGATTGCTTCTTTTACGGCCTTATATGCCTCCTTGGGAAGTCTCGACTTCATCACGGATTCATTAAAAACATTCTCACCAAAATAATCTTCAACTGTTCTCATAATATTGTTCTCCTTAACAGTTTTACGAAAACAAAAAAAGACGCCACGGATCCCTATAGATCCATGGCGTCCTTGCCTTTGTCTTCAATTATGCGGTGAGTTTACACCTGAGTTTTTGGGATGTCAAGTGCCTTGACATTTATTTTTATCAGTGGCAATATCTTATCGGAACAAAGGCGTTCAGTCAGTGTGTCGGATGATGCACTGACTGAGCGCCTCTTTTTATTATTGCGAACAAAAAGATTAGGCGGAGGATCTTCAAATGAATTGTTCTTTGAGTGAGTTTCTTCAGTATATTGAGGAAGAGGACATAAAGTTTATCAAGCTGGCGTTCTGTGACGTTCACGGCGTACCCAAGAATATATCTATCATGCCGAATGAACTGGAGGATGCGGTAGTGAACGGCATACCGATCAATGCGTCGCTCATTCCCGGATTCGGCGAGGATGTCTATCCTGATATATATCTTCACCCTGATATCACGACAACCACTCTTCTTCCCTGGAGGCCTGAGAACGGCAAAGTCGTAAGGATCTTCTGCGACATCACGCTGCAGGACGGATCGCCTTTCGCGATCGACACGCGCAACGTGCTCAAGAATGCCGTCAGGAAGGCGCAGGACGAAGGAGTTGAATTCAGGTTCGGATCGAGGATAGAATTCTATCTTTTCAAGACGAACGAATTTGGCGAGCCGACGCTCACTCCGTACGATAATGCGGGCTACATGGACATAGCACCCCTGGACAAGGGTGAGAACGTAAGGCGCGAGATCTGCCTGACTCTGGAGAGGATGGGCATCATGCCGATCAACTCTCATCATGAGGCGGGACCGGGACAGAACCAGATCGATTTCGCCAGCGGCGACCCCGTCAAAGCGGCCGATAATGTCATCACTTACATCACCGTGGTCAAGACCGTTGCTGCACGTTACGGGCTTTATGCCGACTTCTCCCCGAAGCCGGTCGAGAATGCCCCCGGCAACGGATTTCATATCAATTTCCTCGCCACATCCGAAGCTGATAAAGATGCCCAGTCTCACGCCATTGCAGGCATATTGGACCACATCAGGGATAATACCGTTTTCTTCAATAATTCTGTCCAGTCGTACAGAAGATTCGGCCAGGGCAGCGCACCAAGCAAGATCTCCTGGTCAGGAGAGAACAGGGGCCAGCTCGTGAGGATCCATCACGCGGGAGCATCCGGTAATGAATATGCACAGCTCAGGTCACCCGATGCCATGGCCAATCCGTATCTTGCCATCGCCATGATAATCCACGAAGGCCTCGACGGCATCAGATCGGCAAGGGAACTGCCGGAAGCAGGCATATCTCTGGCAGATCTTCCTTCCTCCCTCGAGGAAGCAAAGAAGCTCGCATTGGCAAGCAACTTTGCAAATGATGTATTCGGTTCAAAACTCGTAGGTGCCTACTGCAGATAAAAGGAGAAAGCAGTGAGAAAAGGAACAAGATTCAGTGTTATGATCGCTTCGTCAAACTCTAAGTTTGACCAGATCTTAACGACTCTTCTTCCGTCGGATGATTATGGCCCGGTCGAGATCAAGACGTCTGCGGGAGCCGCCAGAAGGGCACTCCTTGATAAGGATTATGACATACTCATAGTCAATTCGCCGCTCAAAGACGAGAACGGCGTTGATCTTGCGGTGGATATTGCCAAAGAGACTAATCTAAGCGTCCTTCTTCTCGTGGATGCGCAGATCTTCGATGAGGTGAGCTACATAGCCGAACGGCACGGCGTGCTCACGCTGGCAAAGCCCACCAGCAGAGCCGTCGTCACGCAGTCGCTGAGGCTTATGTGTGCGACGCGCAACCGCCTCAGAAAGATGGAGAGGCAGGCTGCTTCTTTCGAGGAGAAGATCAAGGAGATCAAGCTCATCAACCGTGCCAAATTGCTGCTCATGGAGAAGAAATCCCTCGATGAGGAGACAGCACATAAATTCATTGAGAAACTTGCTATGGACTCCCGCAGTTCAAAGGGGCGCGTAGCTGAAGAGATATTATTACGCTATAAGGAGTAAGCACATGACAAAGTACATTTTCGTAACGGGTGGCGTTGTATCGGGTCTTGGCAAAGGCATTACCGCCGCCTCTGTCGGCAGGCTCTTAAAGATGCGCGGCCTCAAGGTAGCAGCACAGAAACTCGACCCGTACATCAACGTCGATCCCGGAACAATGAGTCCGTATCAGCACGGCGAAGTATACGTGACAGAAGACGGCGCGGAAACGGATCTCGATCTCGGTCATTACGAAAGGTTCATCGACGAGGATCTGAACAGGTTCTCAAATCTCACGACCGGCAAAGTATATTCAAATGTAATCGCCAAGGAGCGCCGCGGCGAGTACCTGGGATCGACCGTTCAGATCATTCCCCATGTCACGGACGAGATCAAGAGCTTCATCTACAACGTCGGGAGAGAGACAAATGCAGACGTAGTCATTACCGAAGTCGGAGGCACGATCGGCGATATCGAAGGACAGCCGTTCATCGAAGCCATAAGGCAGGTCGGCAATGAAGTCGGACACGAGAATTCACTCTACATCCATGTCTGTCTTCTCCCCTACCTCAAAGCGTCGGGCGAGCATAAGACAAAGCCGACACAGCACTCCGTGAAGGAACTCCAGGGAATGGGGATCAATCCAGACATCATCGTGCTCAGGACGGACGAGATCATCGAAGACAAGAGTATCTTCGGCAAGATCGCACACTTCTGCAACGTGAAGGAAGACTGCGTCATAGAGAACACCACCCTGCCGGTACTGTACGAGGCTCCGCTGATGCTCGAGAAGAGCGGGATGTCAGACATCGTCTGCCGCGAACTCAATCTGGATGCACCTGCTCCCGACCTGTCCGAATGGGAGTCGCTTATAAGCAGGATCAAAAGCCGTTCTACCCACGTTACGATAGGGCTCGTCGGCAAATATACCCAGCTTCACGATGCCTATCTGTCCGTGGTTGAAGCGCTTCACCATGCCGGATATTTCTGCGACTGCGCAGTGGATATCGCTTGGATAGATTCCGAGCTTCTGACAGAATCTAATTACGAGTCAGTTCTCAGCACTGTAAACGGTATCGTCCTCCCCGGCGGCTTCGGAGGAAGAGGCATAGAAGGAATGATACTCACTGTCGGATACTGCCGTAAACACAAGGTACCTTATCTCGGAATATGCCTTGGTATGCAGATAGCAGTGATTGAATCAGCCCGCAGCCTGCTGGGATTTGCAGACGCCAATTCGAGTGAGTTCGACGATTCTTCGGCACACAAGGTCATAGACTTCATGCCAGGTCAGAATAACGAGATCGCTAAGGGCGGAACACTCCGTCTCGGCAGCTATCCCTGCAATATCAAGCCCGGGACGACGATGGAAGCATGCTACCAAAAGTCAGCGATAAACGAGCGTCACAGACACAGATATGAGTTCAATAACGACTACCGCGAAGCTCTTGAAAAGGCGGGGCTCACCATAAGCGGACTGTCGCCTGACGGCAGGCTTGTCGAGACCGTCGAATACGAAGATCACCCGTTCTTCGTAGGTGTTCAGTATCACCCGGAATTCAAGTCGAGGCCCAACAGACCTCACCCGCTGTTCATGGGACTAGTGAAAGCGTCAGTAACATAATAATTGGCTGCGTACGCAGTAAACTAGTGAATCTGAATCAATTTAGTGGAA
>DFIB01000151.1 GCA_002371375.1 Mageeibacillus sp. UBA3708
TGTTTGACAATTGACGGAAGGGTCGCTATAATCTACACAGTCGCTGAACACTTTAGTTGACTAAAGTGTTTTCGAAAAGTAAATTAGGATCATCAGATCCGAATCCGGAGGTACAGCATGGGAAACAACAAGTATTATACCCCTGACGGCTTTAACGATACGTTGCCCGGGATATGCGCTTTTAAGAAGGATGCCGAGAGTAAACTGAGAAGGTTGTTTTCCCTGCATGGATACAGCGAGATAGAGACTCCGGGCATCGAATACTGTGACATCTATACGAAGCCTTCGTTCGTCAAGGAAGAGGAACTCTATAAGATGGTGGACCAGAAGGGCCGGCTTATATGTGCCAGATACGACGGTACGATCCCGGCAGCGAGGTTCGCGGCAACGCTCTATAAGGATGAGCCCCTGCCTTTGAGACTGAGCTATATCGAGAATATGTACAGGTTCAATCAGAGCGGCGGCGGTAAGCAGAGCGGATTCACACAGGCCGGAGTCGAGCTGATGGGTGCGGCAGGATCCGATTCGGACGCTGAGGTCATAGCGCTCGCGATAAGGTCGGCGCTCGAGATCGGTGTAGAGGATCTGCAGATCAGTATCGGACAGACGAAGTTTTTCGAAGGGCTTGCAAGACAGTACGGACTTGACGGTGAGAGTTCGGATAAGCTCAGGACCGCGATAGCTGCCAAGGACTCGGTCATGATCGAGAGGACGGCTAAGGAAGCGGGACTCGGTGAAGACGAGGCGACAATGCTCCGCATGCTCTCGGAGGGTGCCGGAAACGATATGCTCGATGAGTTCGACAGCAAGATCACCGATGACACCGCACGCGATGCTCTCCTTAACATAAGAGAGATCCTGAATGTGCTTGATGAGTACGGCTATTCGAAGTACGTGACGGTCGATCTCGGCATCGTCAGCAGTGAGGGATACTACACAGGCATGATATTCAAAGGATTTACCTACGAAGTCGGATTCCCGATCATAAGCGGCGGTCGCTACGACAATACGGTCGGCGTATTCGGACGCGAGATGAGCTGTGTCGGATTCTCGCTTGGACTGTCTCTGGCTATCACTGCTCTCGGAAGACAGGAAAGGATCCCCGAATACAAGGGCCCTGATGTGATCATCGGATATGAGGGTGCGATCCCCGGGACACGTTCGGCAGCTCTGGCTCTGGCAGAGAAGCTCAGAACAGAGGGCTCTACTGTCATCCTTGATTCCTCGCACATGAGCGAAGAAGAACTTGACGAATATGCCGCATCCCGTCAGATCGCGGCAACCTTCTATATCAACATGGCTGAGGAGGGAGAAGAATAATGCTTACAATTGCTCTATCCAAAGGCAGACTTGCCGATCAGGCGATCGAACTGCTCGAAAAGGCCGGCTACGATTGTACGGCCGCCAAAGAAAAATCAAGAAAACTGATCCTTGAGGATCCCAAGACGGGACTTCGATTCATACTTGCAAAGCCTGCGGATGTTCCGACATATGTAGAGTACGGTGCCGCAGACTTGGGTGTAGTCGGCAAGGACACTCTCCTCGAGGAAGGCCGTCAGCTCTACGAAGTACTGGACCTGGGCTTCGGACGCTGCCGCATGTGTGTGGCAGGCCCCAAGGAATTGAAGGATGGTGCACTTGACCGTATCCCCAATAAGAGAGTAGGTACGAAGTATCCTAATATCACAAGAGCTTATTTTGAGGGGGTCAAGAAGGAGAGCGTCGAGATAATCAAGCTCAACGGTTCAGTCGAACTTGCTCCGCTTATCGGGCTGTCTGAAGTTATCGTCGATATCGTTGAATCCGGAAGAACGCTGTTTGAGAACGGTCTGGATGTGATCGAGACGATAGCCGACATATCCGCGCGCGTAGTCGTTAACAGAGTGTCGATGAACATGAAGTCAGACGAGATACGTCCCATGATCGAGAAGCTCCGTGAGCAGGTCGAGATCATGAACGCACAGAAAGAGGCATAATAATGAAATGTAAGATAGTAAAGGGGAATAAGGAGAATCTTAAGGAACTCTGTGCGGCACTCGGTGCCAGAGGCAAGATGGACTTAGGTCCCATAATCGATACGGTAAACGGTGTTATCTCCGATATCAGAGAGAACGGAGATGCCGCAGTGCTTAAGTATACCGAGAGGTTTGACAAAGCAGTACTTACAGCGGATACGATGAAGGTAACAAAGGAGGAGATCGATGAAGCGATAAAGGCTGTCGATCCTGAGCTCCTCGAGATCCTCAAGAAAGCCGCTTCTAATATCAGACTGTTTCACCAGAAACAGAAAGAAGAAGGCTTCATGATGACCACCGGCAAGGATGCAACGATAGGTGTGAAGGTCAGACCGATCGGGGTTGCAGGCGTATATGTTCCCGGAGGAACAGCGCCGCTTCCTTCAACTGTACTGATGGATGTTATTCCCGCATCAGTTGCAGGCGTGCCGAGGATCGTATTCTGTACACCTCCACGTGCTGACGGCACAGTGGCTCCCGTAATCCTTGCGGCTGCCTCAATAGCAGGAGCAACGGAGATCTACAAGGTAGGCGGAGCACAGGCTATAGGTGCAATGGCTTACGGAACTGATACAATACCGCGCGTTGATAAGATATGCGGTCCGGGCAACATCTTCGTAAATACGGCAAAGAGGCTTGTCTACGGCCAGGTTGATATCGATATGTTCGCAGG
>DFIB01000010.1:0-886 GCA_002371375.1 Mageeibacillus sp. UBA3708
AGCTCAACAGGATCAAGCTCATGATAAGTACTGCTCATGCAGTCAGAAGAAGAGAGATAGAAGCGGAGGGCAAGTAATGGGCAAGCTCTTGCTTGTTGACGGCAATTCGATAATCAACAGAGCCTACTTCGCAGTCATCGGAAGAGCTCCGATGACTGCTCCCGACGGTACTCCCACGGGTGCAGTCAACGGCTTCCTCAATTCAATTCACGGCGTGATGAAGGAGTATGAGCCGGATAAGGTATGCGTTCTTTTTGATCTTAAGGCTCCCACATTCAGGCATAAGATGAGCGCGGAATACAAGGCCAACCGCAAGGGGATGCCGGATGACCTTGCAGCCCAGATGCCCGTTGTCAAAGACATCCTCGACAAGTGGGGGATCGCCCGCATGGAACTTGAGGGATATGAGGCAGACGACCTCATCGGAACTCTGGCAAGACTCGGCAGCGAGGCAGGAGACAACGTATTCATATTCAGCGGAGATCATGATGATTTCCAGCTGATCTCAGATAACGTGTCTGTTATACTTCCCCAGTCCGGTAAGGGTAAGGAGCCGAGGGTTCTCTACGACCGTGCAATGTTCGAGACAACATATGGCGTTAGGCCTGAAGTGTTTGTATATGTTAAGGCCCTGATGGGTGATAATTCAGACAATATCAAAGGTGTTGAGAAGGTCGGTGAGAAGACCGCATTCAAACTCATCGCACAGTACGGTGACATAGAGGGAGTCCTGTCTCACACTGATGAGATGTCTCCTGCTTTGGCCTCCCGGCTGAACGAATCAAGAGAACTTCTTGATCTTAATATCAAGCTTTGTACGATAGACAGGTTCGCGCCTGTTCCTTACGGGATCGATAAGACGGTTTATGGCGGCCTTCCCGCCGAT
>DFIB01000010.1:932-5810 GCA_002371375.1 Mageeibacillus sp. UBA3708
CCCGCCGATGCCGAGAAGAACGATGCGTTGTATGATACGCTTGACAGGCTGGCACTGAAGAGCTTTATCAAGAAGATCGGCATATCAAGGATCAGTTCCGAGGGTAGAACGGTATCTGCCGAAGAGATAGAGCAGAGCGCTGTCAGTGAAGAGCGCAAGGAGATATTGAGATGTATCGCTGAAGAGATAAAGCGCGATCCTGAGATCGTGCACGGTGCAGGGTCAGTCCCGGCGCTCGTGTCAGAAGAGTTTGCTGTTGATGTCGTCAGGGACAGTGTCATTCTGGTGACGGCTGACGACAGCCGCATCTTCGTGCTGACGGCAGACGAGGCTGAGAAGCTCTTCGGAACTTACAGTGACATCATTCCGGTCGCTTATGAGTACAAGGACAAGTTCAAGGCAATAAGCCGCCCTCTTCCGGGAGTTGACAAGGTATTTGACACCGGTATCGCAGGTCCCGTTCTTAACGAGATCGATGGCGGTAAGGCTGACTTCATAAGGTTGTTCGAGACCGTGACAGGACTGCCGTTTCCTTATGCCGAGGAGAAGGAGAAGAAACAGCTGACGATGGATTTTCTGATGGATGATAATCCGGATGACGAATATCTGAAGGCGGGTAAGAGAGCAAAGCTTAATCTGTTCATTGCGAAGCTTCAGAGGGCAGAGATCAAGGACAGAGGGCTTGAGTATCTCCTGTATGAGATAGAGTTTCCTCTGGTGATCACACTTGACGCCATAGAACGCAACGGTATGCACGTGTCGCACACCGCACTGGACGAACTCCACGAAGAGTACACAAAACGCTTAGAGACGCTCTCAGAAGAGATCTACGGCATGTGCGGCAGGAAGTTCAATATCAATTCACCCAAGCAGCTTGCAGATGTTCTCTATGAGAAGGACGGACTGGGTCTGCCTCACGGCAAGAAAGGCAAGACAGGAGTATATTCCACAGGTATTGACGAGCTCAACAGACTTATTCAGTACCATCCCGTTGTAGAGAAGATAATAAGATACAGGGAACTGTCCAAGCTCGATTCGACTTATGCCGCAGGTCTTACAAAGTCGATAGATAATGACGGCAGGATAAGGACTACCTTCACGCAGGCAATGACAAATACCGGAAGGCTCTCATCAACAGAACCGAATCTTCAGAATATACCTGTAAGATCAGATGAGGGAGCCAGGATCAGAGCGGCGTTTACGGCGCCTGAAGGAAGGGTGCTGGTAGATGCCGACTACTCGCAGATCGAACTGCGCCTTCTCGCCGCATTGTCCAAAGACAGCGACATGTGCACTGCCTTCAGAGAGAATAGGGATGTCCACAGGATGACTGCAGTCAAGGTGTACGGATTAAGCAGCGTTGATGAAGTAACACCGCGGATGAGAGCGGCTTCCAAGACGGTCAATTTCAGCATTATATACGGTATATCCGAGTATGGACTGTCGACGGACCTTCAGATAAGCTACAAAGAGGCATCAGACCTCATAAAGGAATACGAGAGGCAGTTCCCGGGCATTATGAGCTTCCTTAATGGTCTTAAGGATGCCGGTGAGAGACTCGGCTACGTAGAGACGATCTTCAAGAGAAGACGGTATCTTAACGAGCTTAAGAGCCCGAACAGGAATGTGAGGAATTTCGGGTTGAGGGCAGCGATGAATACTCCTATTCAGGGAAGTGCCGCCGATATCATCAAGATCGCAATGAACCGTGTGTACAGAGCTCTTCGTAATGAGTGTCCTGATGCCAAACTCGTTATGCAGGTGCATGACGAATTGATCGTTGAGTGTGACATCGGTGACAGGGACAAGGTCGCGTCTCTTCTTAAGCGAGAGATGGAGTCGGCGGTATCTCTGGACATACCGCTCATAGCAGAACCCGGCAGCGGCGATAACTGGCTGACGGCGAAGTGAGGTTATCAGTTCTATGTTTGTATTGGGAGTAACAGGCGGTATCGGATCAGGTAAATCAACTGTAAGTTCATATCTTGGAGATAAGGGGCTTACGGTTATCGATGCCGATGAATTATCAAGACAGGTGACAGACGTCGGAGGGATAGCTGTTCCTGCGATTGCTGAGGTCTTTGGCAGGAGAGCGGTGAAGGACAACGGCGCATTGAACCGTAAATACGTGTCCGGGATCGTATTCAAGGACAAGACCAAGCTTGATGTGCTGTCTTCGATCGTTCACAGATTCGTCCTCGACAAGATGGAGGAGGAAGTCGGCAAGCTCCGCGTCAAGGGCGCTAAATGCGTTGTGCTCGACGTGCCGATCCCTGTGAACAGATTCGTTAATATGTGCAATCAGATTTGGGTCGTTACATGTGACCTGGATGTGCGCCTTGCCAGGCTTAAGGACCGCGGGATGGATGCGGATGATGCCAAAAGAAGGATTGCAATGCAGATGACCGACGATGAGTATGAACAGCTGGGCGACTACAGCATAGATAATTCGGGGACGCTGGACGAGACGTATGCGTCGATCGACAAACTCATCGAGAAGGAACTGAACGGAAGGGGTATAAGGATTTGAATACGATCATTGCATGTGTCATGGCTGCTATAGCACTTGCAGTAATGCTATATTTTATTATCGGCAAACCCGGCTTCATGATTCCTGCAACACGCAAATTTATAATCGCCGCGTCTGCGGTATATCTGTCGGGAACAGTGTTCCTGCTTATTATGTCATTTGTTAAGCGGGAACTGCCGCTGGTATTCATTATCATTGCCGAAGTATCCATACTGTCGGTGTTCCTTGTGTCATTATTCTCGATACTGAGGATAACAAAGAACATCAAGGCAATAATGCAGGATGTGGAAGACGGGAAGATCAGGGGAGAATCGTCTGATGAAGACAAAGACAAAGAAGACAAAGATAATTAAGAGAATACTTGCCGCATTCCTGCTGGCAGCAGCTGCTGCGGCTTTGTATTTTGCAACATCTAATCTGATAATCACCGCATCAACGGACAGCATCATATTCGATCTTGACGAGATAACCGGCCCTGAAGAAGACTGTGACTGCATAATCGTCCTCGGATGCGGAATAAGAGGCGATTCGCCATCGCCTTTTCTGAGTGACAGACTTGATACGGCGATCGATCTGTATAAGCGCGGATTTGCTCCTAAGCTCCTTATGAGCGGTGATCACGGCAGGGAGAACTATAATGAAGTCGGTGTCATGCGCCGGTATGCCATCGACAGCGGAGTCCCGCCGGAGGACATATTCATGGATCATGCAGGGTTCTCGACATATGAAACGATGATACGCGCCAGGGAGATATTCGGTATAAAAAAAGCAATCGTGGTAACACAGAGTTATCACATTGCAAGGTCAGTATATAACTGCAGGGCAATGGGGATAGAATGCCGTGGTGTCAGAGCAGTTCAGGGTCCTTATACTGTGCATCCGTGGAATTATGTCCGCGAGAGCATTGCGAGGAGCAAAGACCTGATATGGTGCATAATCAAGCCTGCGCCCACATACGGCGGTGAAAGGATCGATATTCACGGCAGCGGTGAAGTGACAGTCGATTAGGTTACTGTATCCTTGTCAGATCCCTCTTGTCAAGCACGGCCATAAGAGATGTCTCGGCAGTGATCTCAACTCTCGGATCGGGGAAAGCCCAGTCTTCTTCGCCTTGCTTTATTGCAATGATGTTGATATGATCCGTTCGGCGGATCTCAAGGTCTTTGAGACTGTGACCAAGCCATTTCTCTTTGGGTTTGATCTCAACCATACAGAGATTGCCTTCGATGTCAATATAGTCGATAACCCGACCGGATGCCAGTATCTTTGCAGTGCGGATGCCACTCTCCTCTTCCGGGTCGATGAGTTTGTCCACGCCGATCTTGGTGAGAATGGACGACATCCTCTCAGATGAAGTCTTGGCCATTACGTAACCCACGCCTTTCTCCTTGGCAATAGCGACAGACATAATGGTGGCCTCGAGGTTAGAGCCCATAGAGACGACGACCACGTCAAGGTTGCCGAGCCCGAGGTCATTGAGTTCCGCTTCATTTGCCAGGTCTGCACAGACCGCGAAGTTAACCTTGGATGAGAACTCTTCTATAATTACGCTGTCCTTGTCTGCGACAAGTACATCAGCGCCGAGCTTATACATGTGCTCGGCAAGACTTCTGCCGTATTTCCCAAGTCCCAGAATACCGATCGATAAACCCATAATAAGTCTCCTATCCTACATAAAATTTGCCGTGAGCATAATTCAGATCTTTCTTGTTTGAAGGCTTCACATTGGTGAAGAAAACAGCCAGTGATATTGGCCCGATACGTCCAAGATACATTGTGATTATTATCAGGATCTTGCCGATGACATTGAGTTTGCCTGTCAAACCTCTGCTGAGTCCGACGGTTGCTATTGCACTGAAAGTCTCAAAAAGGGCATCCACAATATTCGTATCGTTAGTGGCAAGTATCAGCATGGTAACAAATACTACGACAGTCAGGCTGACAGATACTATTGCCGTGGCTTTCCTGACTGTGTTCTCCGATATTCTCCTGTCGAATAAAACAGACTCCTTCCTATGACCTGCAAATGATGCAACATTAAGGAAAACAATGAACATTGTTACCGTCTTGACGCCGCCTGCAGTCCCGATGGGTGATCCCCCGATAAACATCAATGCATATCCCAAAAGCACCGATACAGGCGACAGTCCGCTCTGGGGAACACTGGCAAATCCTGCCGTTCTGAATGTAACCGACTGGAAGAGGCTGTTGAGTATCTTGTCGCCCGCCGGCATATTGCCCATCGTCTCGGGATTGTTGTATTCGGCCGGTAACACGACGGCTGCACCTGCGATGATGAGTGTGAAAGTGAGAATGAGAACAAGCTTGCTGTGAGGAGAAAGCCTCTT
>DFIB01000169.1 GCA_002371375.1 Mageeibacillus sp. UBA3708
ATATCTGATAGCTTTTCTGATCTCGATGGTCCCGCTCGTTGAGCTGCGTGCCGCGCTGCCTATCGCGCTTGCTTCGGGGATCCCGACACTCAATGCGTATATAGTATGCATCATCGGCAATATGCTGCCGGTACCGTTTATATTCTTTTTCGCGCGCAAAGTGCTCGAGTGGGGCGCTGATAAGAAGTATACCGCGAAGTTCTTTACGTGGTGTCTCGAGAAGGGACATCACGGCGGTGAGAAGCTCAAGGCAAAGGCGGGAAGAGGACTTTATATTGCACTCCTTCTCTTTGTAGGTATCCCGCTTCCGGGCACGGGCGCATGGACAGGCACCCTCGCTGCCAGCATCCTCGATATGGAGTTCAAGAAGAGCGTTACCGCCGTTATGTGCGGTGTCATCCTGGCGGGTATCATCATGGGTACCGGCACCAAGATCGTTATGTTCATAGCGGATCTTGTCTGATACGGAGGGACTATGCGTAAGTTTGTCGTCAGTTCTGAGCTTAACGGTGAACATGTCGTTAAGGCCGCGGGGAAAGCGTTCCCGGGGCTTAAGGCTGCCGATCTCTACAAAGCGCTCAAGCATAAGGACATAAGGATAGACGGCAAGCGAGTGTCGCAGGATACGGCAGTGTATGAAGGACAGGAAGNACAGGTGTGGCTTCCGGATGCGCTTTTCGACGGGGATGGAGACAGGATCACGGAAGGGGCGAAGGATCCCGATTATAAGATCGTTGCCGAGACGGATCATCTTCTGATCATCAACAAGCGTCAGGGACTCGCGGTTCACAGCGGAAGAAGTACCGGTGATCAGAATCTGATCGATATCTTAAGACGCGATACGGGCGATAAAGACCTTGAACTGTGCCACAGGATCGACATGAATACCGGTGGTCTCGTTATGCTCGCCAAGGGCAAGGAGGCGCTCGAAGACGCCATCAAGCTCTTCAAGCAGGATCTTCTCATCAAGCGATACAGATGTCTCGTTATCGGAAGACCGGGTGAGGGCGAACCCGTCATCTGCGAGGATGAGGCGATAATGATGGAAGTGTCGGCATTCCTCGAGAAGACGCCGGCGGGTAATGTCTATATCCATGACGCCCAAAAGGAAGGCGATCTTCCCATTACGACGCGCTACAGAGTCCTCGAGACTTACAGGGGCGCAGGACCCGACGGATGCGATGTTTCAGAGATCGAGTGCGAGCTCGTGACGGGCCGGACACACCAGATCCGTGCACAATTTGCTCATATGGGGTATCCTATTATCGGAGACGGTAACTACGGACGTAATAAGGTCAATTCGTTCTTCAAGGCGACGGGCGGAGGAAAGGTAAGACACCAGCAGCTTTTCGCCACGACTCTTATGCTAAGGAAGATACCGTCGGATAATATACACAGCAGCTTAAGCGGGAGGAGCTTCTCCATCGTGCCGAGGTACGAGGTGGATATGACTTCCCTGAAGCGCAGGAAGGGCAGAGATAATGGCTGATAACAGACCGATCGGCATATTTGATTCCGGTATCGGAGGACTTACGGTCCTGCGGGAGATAATGGCTGCTCTGCCCGGTGAGAGCACGGTGTATTTCGGAGACAACGGACGTGCTCCTTATGGTAATAAATCTCACAGAACGATAATCCAGTATTCGCTCCAGGATATGAGCTTTCTCCTGGAGCATGACGTCAAGATGATCGTCATTGCCTGTAATACGGCGAGTACTCACGCATATAAGACTCTGGCGGCCAGCTCAAAGGTCCCGGTCGTAGAAGTAGTTTACCCCGGTGCCGAGGCGGCCGTAAATGCAACACGTAACGGCAGGATCGGTATAATCGCGACGGGTGCTACAGTAAGCTCGGGAGTGTACGAGACGGCGGTAAGACAGAAGGCTCAGGATCTGATAAACGCCGGTATCAACCGCGATGCGATGGATAATCTCTCGATCATACAGCAGGCATGCCCTCTGTTTGTCTCGCTTGCCGAAGAAGGCTGGTGGGATGATGAGATCGCGCTTCTGACTGCCGAGAGATACTTAAAGCCCGTTAAGGAATTCGGTGTAGACACACTTGTCCTCGCATGCACACACTATCCGCTCCTTGCCCGTACTATCGGGAAGGTCATGGGGCCTGATGTTAAGCTCATCAACTCCGGCATAAGTGTAGCTTCCGTCGTAAAGCGTAAACTGATCGAGAACAATATGACGAGCGACGGTTCATCTGTTACCCGCGAGTTCTATACAAGCGATGATGCCGACATGTTCGAGAATGTGGCAGCTCCTTTCCTCGGAAGAGGACTGCCGTCCGGAACACGTACCGTAACAGTAGACAGATATGACGTTAGTAAATGGGAGGAGGCAAGAGCATGAGAAGACACGTACTGCGAAGGAAAGCCGTCTGTATTGCTGCATCAGTAAGCTTAATGCTCTCTATGGCAATGATGACATCCTGTTCGTCAGGTGACTCGACAGACAAGAAGTATGATGAGCTGATCGAGGAAGCTGCGGACTATCTGGACAACGATAAGCTCAAGAAAGCGATCGGAGCTTACGAAGATGCTATCGAACTTGATCCCGACAGACCCGAAGCTTATCTGGCACTTGCCGAACTCTACGTTGACAACGATCAGTTAGAGGAAGCGGAAGATATCCTTAAAACGGGCAAAAGAAAGACAGACGACGAAGATATCATCGACTATCTCGAAGAGGTGCAGGAAATGATCGGGACTGATATCGAACCGACCGATGTTGCCACAATAACTCCGGAGATCATTATATCTGCAACGCCTACCAACAGCC
>DFIB01000167.1 GCA_002371375.1 Mageeibacillus sp. UBA3708
GCTTGTCGTCCTGGAACTTCTTCTTTATATTCTCTCTGACGATGTCGGGATCATTCCTCAAAAGCTTAATATCTATCATAAAACGCCTCCGCTTTTTAATCTTCTCTATTCTATTATTAACCAATTATTTATTCAACTGTGATAAAATTCAAATATAGATATAACTCACAGAAAAGTTGAGGCATTTTGTTTATGATTATAAGGAATTGCGCCGGCGGACTGGTCTTTGTTGATGACAAGGTCTTATTGATACGCAATGATAAGCACGAGTGGAGCTTTCCCAAGGGTCAGGTGCCTCAGGGAGGGAGCGTCAAGGCTGCTGCGGTATCAAGGATTGCCGTGGAGACAGGAGTTACTGCCAGGGCGCTGGTTCCGATCGGCAAGACAAGCTATGAGTTCTATTCGATCACGAGAATGAAGCCTGTGCACAATAATATTTCGTGGTTTGTAATGACCACCGATGACGACAATGTGTTCCCGAATCAGGAGAAGGGCATAATGGACTGCAGATTTGTTCCGGTTGAAGAAGCTCTGGAACTCATCACATACAGTCAGGATAAATCCCTGCTGATGACAGCTTTCCAGAAGTATAAGGAACTGGCGTGATCTTTAGTCTATGATCTTACTGTCAGGTGAAGGCAATTCGCGAATTGAGGTCAAACAGTCCGTATTCATCGGCCGTGCTGTAAGGGTCGGCACTCCTGAAGAAGCCAACGAATTTGTAAAGTTACAGCGCAGTACATATCCTGATGCCCGCCACACAATATATGCCTGGAAGATATCCGGCGATATTAACATGCAGAAATACAGCGATGACGGTGAACCCTCGGGAACAGCAGGACTGCCGGTGCTGTCGCTTCTTGAACACGGCGGACTTACCAATACGGCCGTTGCGGTAACAAGGTATTTCGGAGGGATCCTGCTTGGCAAGGGCGGGCTTGTAAGGGCGTATACGGAGTGTGCGAAAGCGGCATTGAACGATGCCTCCCCGGCCGAGTATATCGAGGGGAAAGAGACATTCATAACGGTTCCTTATTCGCTGTCAGACAAGGTCATGTTTGAACTGAAGAATCTTCAGTGTGAGATAAGAGACACTACTTACCTTCAGGATG
Source organism: Mageeibacillus sp. UBA3708 (assembly GCA_002371375.1). Taxonomy (GTDB): domain Bacteria; phylum Bacillota; class Clostridia; order Saccharofermentanales; family Saccharofermentanaceae; genus Saccharofermentans. Next base: position 1,113 of record DFIB01000167.1, read on the forward strand.
TGAGGTTTCTCATAGCGTCATCTGCCGGCAATACCGGGGAAGTCCTGAAGAAGCTCACTGACATTACGGGAGGAGCTGCAGCCTTTGAGGATAATGGTTCCTCGGTAATAAAGGGAGAAGGAATTTTGCTTTGATTTTGTCTGATTTTTGATTTATTTTTGCCTAAAATAATGCGGCCGCGAGTTATATATTATTGGTATAAATTTCCTGGAAAGAAGGTGATATTGTGTCTGAAGACGAAGATAGAAAGCTAATGAGAGCATATAAACGCAATATGGTAATCGTTGCGGTGCTTGCGGTATTCCTTGCCGGAAGCATACTGTTCTCGGCTCTGCAGACAGTATATATTTACAAACTCAATACCGGCAAGACAGGAGTGATGGATTATGTTCCTTCACAGACGACCGGAGAAGAAGCAACTCCCGTTAATCATGTGGATACCGCAAACCTTCCCGATCCCTGGTTCTCTCTGGAAGAAGCGGCTTCGGTAAATGATCCGAACAAGCAGAGACTCTCGGTAACCGAGATCGTTGACAAGGTAAGTCCTGCCACAATCTCACTTTATACAAAAGGTGATGTGAACGGGGCAGAGAGAACGCTTGTATCCGGTTCGGGTTTTGTAATCACCAAAGACGGCTATGCTGTTACAAATGCACATGTTATCGAGCAGGCATCCCAAAACTCCGGTTACAAACTGTATGCATCCATTCCGGGGAATAGTGAACAGATTCTCTGTGACATCGTAGGTCTTGATACACAGACAGATTGTGCTGTTATCAAGCTTAAGGGTGACCGTGAATACGCCTGTGTCACGCTTGGCAGCTCAACAAATCTCCGTACCGGTGAACTGGTAGTTGCAATAGGCAATGCTCTGGGAACTCTTGACGGAACGGTAACGGTGGGTGTTGTATCAGCTGTTCAGCGCAGCCTGAATCACGAAGGTTACAGCCTCCCGGTAATCCAGACGGATGCTGCCATCAACGAAGGTAACAGCGGCGGACCACTTATCAATTCATTTGGTGAGGTTGTAGGTATTACAAATGCCAAGATGGTCATTAATGATGCTGAAGGTCTCGGGTTTGCCATTACGATAGACAAGGTCAAAGATGTCATTGAATCGCTTATCAACTATGGTGTGGTTGTCAACAGATGCTATCTCGGCGTAACACTCGGACAGGTTGAGAAGGGTGCATACTATAATGCCGTTCCCGGCGTATACGTTGTTGAATATGTTGAAGACGGACCTGCCGATAAGGCCGGATTCAAGATAGGTGACAGGGTAATATCAGTAAATGGTGTTGCAATTAGTAAAACAGATGATATTATTGAAATGCGCGACCGCAACAAGGTTGGCGACACACTGGAATTTGTAGTCGACCGCGACGGTGAGGAGATAAAGCTCAGTCTTGTCATAGGTGACAGCGCGAATTATCAGGGGAATAATACAATAACTGATGATTCTGCCGAATCAGGCAACAAGAGAGGCAGCAGTGACGAAGATACTGATGAGACTGAAGAAACAAACATCTTCGGCGGTAAGAAATAAACAGATCGGAAGGAAGATAATATGGCAAGGAGCAGTCAGAGCAGAGGTGTTAGGATCATAGCAGTGATATTGGTGATCGCGATGCTGATATCATTAGGAACTGCACTTATCCTGGCTGTTTCCACATCCTGATAGAGATAGTCTTTTGCTTTACATGGTATTCTGCCCTTCGTGGAGGGGTAATCCGATTTAGAATAAACGGCAGACGTGCCTTGATAAACGGTGTGGAGAGAAGTTCAGACAAAAGATATCCTGAGATTGAAGAATAAGAATGATAATAATTTGGTGCCTCTAAGCGGATCGGCTTGGAGGCACTTTCAAAATAATGTCAGTCCGGGAATGCCCGGTCGGCCGGCCGCTTTGAACGGCAGATGACAGCAGGGCTGAGGATGTGGTTTCCGCAAGAATTTAAGATCTTTCCGCGAAAATTGCGGAAAGATACTTGTTTTTGGAGGAATCCGCATGAATTGAGCAATTCTTCCGCGGTTTATGCGGAAGAATTGCTGTTTTCCGGCGGAAACGCTGATCTCGCCGTTGCGGTCAGACTGACGCGGCTTGAACAGTTCACGCCGGCGGGACGGGGCAGGGTAACGAAGCGGCTTGAACAGTTCATACGATCAGATTTAGCTTCAATTCCTGTTTCCGCAAAATCTAGAGATTTTTCCGAAGAAATTTCGGAAAGATTTCAGATTCTTGCGGATTCCGAAGGATTTAAGATTTCTTCCGAAGATTCTTCGGAAGAAATGCCCTTTTTCTTCGGAAACGATATTGATAGATGTGAGTGAGCAGGAGATAACAAGCAATCCGTGCCGATCAGGCCACCCAAGTCGTTCAAGCCACCACCAGTGAAGCCCGCAGCTGCTTGCGAGCGGACTTCCGCAGGTTTTGGCGCCGGGCCGTGCACCTGAAAACCATCACTCAGCAAGACGCGGGCGCCAAAACCGAGGACTGAAGCGAGCAAGTACGCTGCGTACTTCCTTTATGGTACATCCTTTATCGATGACAGTCCGTTCTCGTCGAATTCGTATGTGTATTCGAGGCACTTCTCATCCATAAATGCACGGTAGTTATTCATCCTGATGAAGCTGTTGACTCTGTCGTACCATTCAGGCTTCTCGGATTTGGATACATAGTACAGAACGTAGAAATCACCGTCCTGCTCGATGAAATAAGTGTCACCGGGTCTTCTTGATTCATCAAAGATCCAGTTGGATATCTCCTCGCTGTACTGCTCGCGGAATGTCATCTGGCTGTGGGTTACTACCAGACGCCCTGCAAGTACGTCAGTGTTGTACATATTCTCAACTTCCGAGAAGCTGTCAGCGCCTTCCTTGCTGATCTTCTCGTATATTTCCTGTGCAAGTGTCTGGGAAGCAGGGTAGTTGATGTTGCCTTCATCGTCTTTTATGGAAGAGATATGGGCAATATGGACATCCCTCAGGTTCTCGGATAGCTTCTCTCTCTGCACAAAGACGATGATGATGGGGAACCCGTCAGTATCGCTGAATACTGTGCTGTCACCGGGCTGTCTGTCAACGCTGAACAGCCAGTTGCGGAAGTCCGCATGAGTGAAGTCGTTGTATCTGCAGTTAGCGACCAAAGTTGAATCGGGGACTTCAAGAGCGGCTTTGGCTTCGCCGGAGAAGTATTTCGCGGCGCACTCCTCAAATTTGGAAGGGTCACCGGCCATCGCATCTATTATCTGATCCGCGTGGAGGTTTGCCGTATCGACATATGCCTGTTCACGCTGTTCGTAAGCGATCCTGAGGAGCTTGTAGTCAACTGTATCATATGTGTTGCAGTCGGCGTTATAAGCCTCGAGAGCCTGTTCCTCCGTAGCTGAGAGCTCTTCGAGCTTGGCACCGTCAGCATAGTCGTCGGTGAAGTACTTCTTAGCGAGGTAATTGAGGATCACCTGTTCATTGACCTGACTTCCGTATACGCCCTTGATGTATGTATCAAGCGGAACGCCTAACTGGTCAGCTTTGGTCCTTATCCAGCTGATATATGCTTCTGCGCGCTCGAAATGCTTGTTCTCTATCGAATAGCCTTTGGAGGTGGCGTCATCATAAAGAATCTCCACAGTCTGCATGCGCTGAGCCGTATTGTCGAGGAAATAGTCTCTGTAGGTATTATATTTGTCATCGTCTCCATAGGGAGATGCGAGAAGATTCGGGGTGTCCGCGGCGAACAGGTCGACGCCCTGCTCGATCATGGTGAAATGATACATGAAGCTGAAATCTGCACTGCTGATCTTCTTGCCATGGATGGTAAGGGGGCTGATTATGCTTTCCGTACCTCCCGCGTTGTAGAAGATCGTTGCGGCAATAGCAAGTATAACCACTACGACGCCGACTATGACAAGTGCAAGTCCGGGGTTCTTCCCGGATGACGGAGTTGTGCTGACGGAACCTTCATCCGCATCAAGATTTACCGTTACTTCATCACGTGAATTATCGGCCGGTGCTTCTTCGGGTAATGCGACATCACCGGCAGCCTCATTCTGTATTGCCGGTTCAATGTTATTCTCCTCCTCTATGGGATCGTTCTCCTTCAATATGAGATCTTTCTCTTCTTTGCTCACGTTAGCTCTCCTCCTCTTTAGGAATGATGAGATTGATACATTTCTTTATGCATTCGACGGTTACGGGCAGCTCGGGCCCCTTCTCGCCGTCGAGATCCATGACGATATCGCTGCTGCCGTCGCGGACCTCGATCCTGATATTGTCTGACTGGAAATATAATACTTTCTTACTGTCGATATGGTCACCTATCAGAAGCTTGCCGACAAGTGGCATGATATCCATCGGTTCGATCTTCTTGACGATCAGCATGTCGAGAAGACCGTCTTCGATATCGGCAAGTGTCATAAGTTTGCGGAATCCTCCGACGCTCCTTGTATTCGAGATGAAGAACATCAAAGCGTCCACATCTGTTGTCTCACCGTCATGAGTTATCCTCAGCGGGATTGTATTGTTCATTGCAGGCAGATCCTTGATCGCCGACAGCCAGTATGCCACGGGACCCAGTGCCGTCTTGAGGTCACTGGATACGGAATAGGCGACATCGGTCAGCATTCCCGCAGCGGCCACGTTCAGGAAGTAATCATCCCCGCATTTGCCGCAGTCAACCGTCCTGAAAACAGGGTCCATCAGCATTCTTGCAAAGTCGGAAGGCGATTGGGGCATCCCCAAGGTGGTCGCGAAATCATTGACCGTTCCTGAGGTGTATATTGCCAGAGGTATATTGACGCCGGCGGTGCATATTCCCGACACGACCTCATTGACTGTTCCGTCGCCTCCGACGGCGATCATGTAATCATATTCTGACGGGTCGGTATCCATGGCGAATTCCTTCGCGTCATTTTTGCCTGCTGTGTAGTATATATCGGCCCGCGTGACGGCTTTCTGTGATACAAGATAAGACAGCATGTCCTCCACACTGATCTTCGCCGTCTCACGTCCTGAAGACGGGTTTGCTATGATCTTAAGCTTAAGTCCCATATTTTTTCCTTATGTGATATTATTATCACGTTTGATTATAACTTTATTTATGTTAAATTCGAAAGGCATTTATATTAATATATGAAAAAATCTTCGGATTCAGTTAATTTTGAGGCAAAAGATCTGAAAAAACGGCAGAATGCCGAGAATATGCCTCATTATCTGTTGGCGTTCCTGCTGCCGATGTTTACGGTGATCACTGCTTTTGCACTCCTTCAATGCTATCCTTTCGGCAAGAGAACGATGCTTACAGTGGATCTGTATCATCAGTATGCGCCTTATCTTGTGGCCTTCAGGGATAAGATACTGTCCGGCGACAGTCTCCTCTATTCGTGGAGTGACGGACTCGGGAACGAGTATTTCGGGGCGTTTGCGAACTATACGGCAAGCCCTCTGAACATCTTCTGCATATTCTTTACGGCCAAGACTATGCCTGTATTTATTGCGCTGATCACTGCGGTCAGGGCCGGTCTTGCTTCACTGACGATGACTCTTTTCCTCAGGGAGAATGACGGCGGCAGGATCGACAACATAACCGTTGTCTTCGCGGCATCATATGCTCTCTGCGGATGGTTCGTAACTGATTTCTGGAACATCATGTGGTGTGATGCGATGATACTTCTGCCTGTTGTCTGCCTCGGTCTGCGCCGGCTTTTCCTCAGGAACAGCTGGTGGCTGTACATGGTATCGCTCGATGTTGCCATAGCAAGCAATTATTTCTCCGGGTATTTCCTGTGCCTGTTCCTTCTGTTTTTTGCACCGATCTATTATGTTGTGCTCTTCGTTCCGACGAAGGATAAGAGTATAAAGAACAGGCTGTCATTCGGCACATTTATTACTTCTGCGGCAAAATTCGGCACGGCCAGCGCTATAGCCGGTGCAGCCACTGCAGCAATTACCATACCGACATATATTATCCTGCAGCACTGTTCCGCTACGGGCGGCGAATTCCCTAAGGATTTCAACCTTACAGGCAACCTCTTTGACTTCCTGGGAAGGCTGATGGTTGCGGCAAGTCCTGCCATAAGGGACGGCATGGCGAATGTCCACTGCGGAATCGTGATGGTGATGCTCCTGCCGCTGTTTTTCCTGCTTCCCAAAGAGTCGGGGATCGGACTAAGACATAAGATCGGCCTTGGTGCGGCTCTCATGATCCTGTACCTTAGCTTTACCAACAGAACTCTCAATTATATCTGGCACGGCATGCATTTTCCGAATCAGATCCCTTACAGGGAATCGTTCCTCATGCCTTTCCTGCTTGTATTTATCGGATTCCTGACGATAAGGAGGCTAAGAAGCCTGCCCAAAGGATCGCTGGGACTGTCGATCGCCGGGACTTTTGTTTTCCTGGTGCTGTACGAGAAGTTCGGCGAGGGAGATGAGGGATATATCCAGATCGGCCTTACTTTCCTGTTCATTATCGTGCAGGGAGTGGTGCTTAAGACGATCGCCGACAGGAAGAGAACGGTGCTGTTCTGCGAGACACTCCTGACGGTAACGATGATAATCGAGCTGATCACCGGCAGCATCGTTTCCATAGCTCTCGTTGCAAAAAATGAGGGCTTCGTCGGCTACGATTATTACGGCAAGAATTATAAGGAGATCAAAGAGTATGTCGATTCTGTCGAAGGCACGGAGGGGCATAAGACTTTCGAAAGGAGCGAGTTGTTCCCGAACAATATCTGCAACATCCAGTCAGTCTATAACATAAAGGGAATGTCGATATTCTCTTCGACCACCAGAGAAAGCTTTGTTAAGTATAACAGGAACTTCGGATTCCATAACAACGGAATAAACGGTTTGCGCAATGCCGGGATTACAAGGATTACGGCATCCCTGTTCGGCGTGCGTAATCTCGTGGCGATCGAGAAAAACACCAAGACCGTTCCCTCCATGTTTGACAAGGAATATGAATCGGACAATATCATGGTGTATGCCAATCCCGATGCTCTGGCAGTAGGGTTTATGGTTGATGAGAAAGTTACGGAGTACGAGCCCGACTGGGGCGATACCAATGCTTTTAAGAAGACGAATCAGTGGCTTAACGCAATGGGCGTGGAGGGTGACCTGTATGAGCCTGTGGAGTTTACTGCAGTAAGCAGCGAGAATATGACGACTTCGCACGATACAAGTGCTCATTTTGTGTATTCGGTACCTCAGAACGACGAGACTCACTCATTTAAAGTGAGATTTGACAAGGCCGAGCAGGATGCGGACCTCTATGTCTATGTGAACTCGGCGTGCGGCGGCACGGCTACAGTATCCAGGGAGGGAGAAGAGGACTTCTCCTTTGAGATCAGGAGTTATCAGACGATAAGCCTCGGAAGATTTGACGGCAGACCCGTTACACTTGAGGTTAAGTATTCCGGCAAGCCCGGCAATTCTCTTAATGTGTATGGTGTTCAGCTCACAAACGAACGGTTCAGGGCGATGTATGATATGCTCGCGGATGAGCAGCTCGAGGTAACGGAGTATTCATCCGGTAAACTGAAAGGGACGATCGATGTCGTTAATGACGGCCTGCTGTTCATGACTGTTCCTTATTCCGAGGGATGGAGTGCCAAGGTCGACGGGGCTGATACCGAGATCACCCCTGTGGGAGACTCCTATATAGGTATCAAACTGACTGCAGGAACGCATCAGATTGAGATATCCTATTCGCCTTCGGGATTCGGAGCGGGGATCGTCATCAGTCTTGTATCGGTATTCATAATGGCATCTGTCGTTGCCGTATCGTCACTTATCAACAGAAGAAAGGCAAAGCCTGATGAGAATCCTGGGCAAGAAGAAGATAAATCTTGATGTAAAGGCAATTCTTGCCTTCGCTGTTCCGGTGTTTATCATGGCACTGGCATTTCTCTTTGCCCGGACAGAACCCGGAAGCATACTGCCGGTTGAGGCCACTTTGAGGCATAACAAGACGGATGAGGATATCATAACGACAGTAAATGACGGCATGAGAGATCATGACATCATACTTGATTCACTGAGCTCTGACAGTGCCATGCTGCGTAATAACGGGATAAAGAGGATCATTACCGAATACTGTGACCCGTTCTTCATATTGTCGCTCGGGATGGAAGGCGAGCTGTGTCTGGTCTTTCTTTTTATTGTGTTTTTTGTAAAGTTCGGACTTGCGGGTCTTGCAATGCAGCGTCTGCTGTCATCGAGGATAGGCTTCGGAGCTTTTTTTGAAGTGCTCCTGTCTGTGCTTTATTCCCTTAGTTCCACAGCGCTCCTGTCATCTTCCTCAGTGCAGCTGATGGATCTCATGATATTGTTCCCTCTGATGCTCAAGGGATATGACGAGCTGATAATGCCCGGCGGAAAGGCCGTAAACATCAAGACGATCACCATATGTGTGCTTGTCTTTGTATCCGGGATCCACGGAATGATCCAGGGACTGTTTGCATCGATCATATTCGCTCTGTTCATCTCGATAACAAGATACGGAAGATTTGCCGGAGTGATGAGATCGCTGGCCAGGATCGCCATGAATAGTCTTCTGGCGATAGTTATTACGGCATTCATCAACATCCCGAGGTTTGCCTGCATAGAGTATGAGAAGTTCCCTCAGGAACTGTTCGAAGAGGGTGGAATGAATTATGCGCTTTTTGACCTGTTCTCTTCAAATGCGAGCGGCATAGCAGTCGATTCGTCAGCTTATGTTGTTCCGGCAATGTATATCGGGATCATAACGTTCATGCTCATCATGATCCTCTATCTTAACGGCAATATCCCCATAAGGATCAAGATGATCATCATGACAGTAACGGTAATGGTATATGCCACATGTGCATATGATCCGGTGGTCAAGATATTATCATTCAGCTATTTCTCAAATGCCGGATCCGTGGCAAGGCTTATATCTCTTATCGTCATATTATTTACTGCAGCGGGCATATCCGCAAGGAATCTGTCGTCTGCCGGACGCAATACGGTATATGCATCGGCATTCATTGCAATAGCAGTCGTAGTCATATCCAACACATCCGAGAATGTGTACGGATATATGAATTATCAGCTTTTTGTAACTCCCGCGTCTGCAATAGGTGCGGCAGTATTCCTTTTGTCTTATCTGAGGGGTCATGACAGGCGGAAAATGACGGCGTTTGCCGTTTTGGCGCTGGCAGTATTGTTCCTCAACACGAGTTATTCACTCATGATGTCTGCCGTATCACCGTCTGATTATGTGATGAGCAGATATCAGGATGAGCAATCCGGAAATGAAGTGGAGTCTGATGTGTCCCTGTCGGTGCTCGAGGACAGATATGCATTTGTTGTCGTATCAGATGACGACCTTGTAAAGAGTGCTTACCCCGACCCGGCAGGAATGCTCAATGATCTGGCGGCGGGGATGATGATAGATGAGGTTTTCGCCGGGGTTGAGTATAAAGAAGTGTCAAATGAAGGGTTTACAAGGGATGAGGACGGAGTCTTTTATATAGATGCCGGGGATGTCTGCGAGCTTATCATTTCGGCTGATGCGGAGGAAAACATATATATAAGTTCCGGGATAAACGGCCCGGTTCACATCTCCGAGATGAGCTCACGGATAGACAGGTATCCCGAAAGGATGTACTATGGCGGTCCGTTCATAAGCCGTATCCCCTGCGGTCAGGGCAATGTCGAGGTCTCATTGACAATTGATGATGAGGGGAAATACTTCGGAAAGGCAGGCGTCTATTATCTCAGGGAACGAGAGCTTGATAAGGTCATGCTCATGACCGGGGATATCGGCAACGGCAGGTTCACCTTGCAGGAAGAGAACATTCCGTATAAGGAAGGCAGCAGATCATTGATCACCGGAATGCCTTATAATGTTAATATTAAAGTGACGGTGCAGGGCAGCGAATGTGTTACATACAATTATCAGGGCCTGCTTGCGGCTCATATCGGCAATGCCGGGACGGGTGCGGAGCTTGAGATAATTCCGGAACTCGGCGGAATTATAACGGGCGTGATGCTGACGGTCGTAGGACTTATAATGATGGGATGCCTAATTCTGATCACGAATAAGGATATTGTCAGGAAGAACGGAGGAATAATATATGCTTAATTCCCGGATCGTTGATGGAACTGAATTTGTTGTTTTCGATATGGAGTGGAATCAGCCCATTTACGGCAAGGAGTATGATATCGATGTATCGGTTCTGACGGGCGAGATCATTGAGATCGGCGCAGTAAAATATGTTTATGAGAATGGTCTGCTGACAAAGAAGGGCGTGTTCTCACGTGATATCAAGCCGGTCATATATAATAAGATTCATTATCACGTTAAGAAGGTCACACATAAGACCAACAGTGATCTGGCCAGAGGCGTGGGGTTCGCGAAGGCATATGATGATTTTGTGAAGTTTATCGGCGGCGCCCAGGTGCTTGTGGGATGGGGCAGCTCTGACACTGCGATCCTCAAACAGAACCTGAAGTTCTTTGACATGGATGATGATCTTAGAATTTTTTTCCTTGACCTTCAGCCCATTTTCTCTCTGTTCGGTGATGAGAAGGGGAAGCAGAGAAGTGTTGAATTTGCAGTGGATTATTACGGAATTGTCAAGAACGAAGGGTTCCATTCGGCAACATCGGATGCGATTTATACCGGCGAGATCTTCGAGAAGATATTTGAACATAACAAGACGGCTCAGGTCCTGTCGGCCATATCAAGCTCTGCAATAGATCCGGATATCGTAAGTGAGTATTCGATTGTCGGGAGCCCGGCGAAAGATATCAGGACGGCATTTGAGGGTGTTGTTCACTTCTGGAGCAAATGTCCTATCTGTGGCAAGGATCTGTCGTCCAAGATAGGCAGATTCAAGATACGCAAATCAGAATATGCGTTGCTATTCTGTACCTCTCATGGTGAGTTCTTTGCCAGGAGCAGAGCAAAAAAGAACAGGGACGGGGATTATTACGTATCTTCTGTGCTGAGGCTTGCAACCCAGAATGATTACTATCTTGTCGCATGCAAAAAGGAGGAATTTGACAAATTCGGAGTTGACGGAGCACCTAAGGTCGAGCCGGAAAAGCAGGATGAGAATTGATTTGTTAACAAATTGTTCACAGTTTATGCAAAAAAAGTTAGCATTTTGGAAATCTTTTGTTGAAATTTGTGACGGGATGATTTAGAATACAGTCAATAAATATAAAAACGCAAACTATACATACGAAGGGAAGGTACTTCATATGATTAGACAGTCTAAGGTTAAGGGAAGCAAGCAGGGTATTATCCTTGTCATGGTTCTGTTGATCGTTGCAATGGCTATGATCTTTATTTCCGCGGCATTGTTGCTTACAAATTCAACAAGAGCGAGACTTTATAACAATGCCGAGAGCGGTCAGGCCAGACTGACAGTAACAGCTGCATCGGAGGCAATGTATCAGGCGATTCAGATTCAGGAGATTACTGATGAAGAACTCAAGTCTCTTGCAAAAGGCAGTTATCTGACAATGAAGGTTGACGGTGTTGCCGGAATGGGCGGTGCATCTGATAACTGTACACGTGTCCATGTTTATGAGAAGTACAAGACTGAGAAAGATGAGATTACAAAAGAGGAATATAACTGTCAGTATATTTACATGGATTTCACAACAACTATCGGCAGTTCCAGTGAGTCCGTTCAGATGATCCTCAAGGGACCTGCTCCGGAAGATAAGGTTACACTTTTCAGTAACGTTATTGACCTTGCAGGAACAACAGGAGATCAGCAGCAGGCTCAGTTCAATATCGGTACCGGCGGTAACGGCAAGGATGACAACATGGTTGTTGTTCGTGGCTCAGGCAAGAAGTATGAGATCGACAGAGACAATCAGACTATTGCATCAACACATGTTTTTGTCGGTGAGAAAGCGACAGAGTCTATAGACGTATGGCTTAGAGATTCAACATACACAGGAGATCTTATTTTCTTTGGTGATTATGCAACTCTTCACTGGGACAAGCAGCCTAAGATCAATGGTAATGTCTATTTCATCGGTAAATCCGGCGGAACAGATGCGAAGGCATTCACAAATGTTGACAGCTCATCACGTAACTTTGGCAGCAACAAGTCAACATGGGTATTTGTTAACAGAGTAGCTAACGGAGATACGGACCGCGTTCAGGCAATGCTGACAGGCAAGGAGTGCGTTCTTCTTCTTGATGGCAATTCATTCAGCAATCTCAAGTGGGCTAGCAATAATGCGACAAATGTCAGCGGACTTACAGATAAGTGGACCGGCAAGAGCACTATCAAGGATACTACCGGCAGAGGTGGTATATATGGTACCGGCAAAGACTATAACAACATTAAGAATGCTCTCGAGGATTACATGAGTGCAAGCTACACCGGAAGCGGTGCATATCCCACGACAGCAAAAGCGCTTGGATCTCTTGCAACTGCAACAGGTGCAACTCAGTATTCAGCGAGCAGCTTCATCAACAATTTTGCATATAATCCTAACGATGACGCGAAGAAGGGATTCCTGAAGGGCGGCACCTACAGGATTTCTGATGGCAGTTCCGGTTCTGTTACGTGGAACACTTCAAATAAAAATAACAAGAGCGAAATTAAGTATATATTCCTCGATGGTCAGGATGATACAGGATATAATATCTATCTTGGTTCGGATTATGACATGACTGGTGTTATGTTTGTTCTGCTTAACGGTTCCAAGAAGTCAAAGTGCAATATAATCCTTGAGAAGGGTGTAGATCTTAATCTCAGCTATTGCAATTTTACAAATAACGACCGCTATGGCACAGGATTCGTCTGCACAAGTGCATCCGGATATAACACACCGTCCGATTTCTATGCCGCTGTAGATAATTTGAGCATCAGTTCACGTACATCCAGCCTGTATAAAGGTGATGTAATCCCTCATATGTTCATCTACGGTGTCGGCAACAATCATATAACGCTTGGTAGCAGTGGCGGAGCAAAGGTAGTATGTGAAGCATACGTCGGATTGTTTGAAGAGAAGTATCCCGGAACATCTGTACTTGAATTCAACAACCAGCCTGTATATTTCTACGGAAGAATTCAGGCACCTAAGCTCATCGCTCAAACGAACAGTAATAATAACACAGTCTACTATTGTCCGGACCCTAACAGTGGTAAGGAAGATCCTAATGAGCCGTTGAAGTCTAAGTATAGCGTCTACGATGTTATCTACTATTACAACGCAGGAACTGCAGAAGGCGAGTCAGGCACTTAATAGGGCGTAACGATTTACTTGCTTATCTGACACTACAAAGCATTACTGCAACGGGGATATCTCTTTATATGAGATATCCCCGTTTTTATTGGAGTACTAACGAATGAAGCAAACCCCTGAAGAATGACAGACTTCATATGTTATTCAATTATGATCAATTGTTCTCCTTCTGATTGAAGCCAAAGGAGCATATCAAATATCTCGGAAGACGGAAGAACAGTATGTTCATATCCGGGGGTACTTAGCTCGCAATATTCAAGGCTCTCACTACAGATATACACTGTATTAACAGTGCCGCTATTTACCAGTGTCTGCATAATGGCTGAGTCCGCGATCCTAACCCCTGAATCAATTAGAATGATCGATTCAAGACTAAACTTCCCGTTACTCAGCGATTTGAGAAATGAGTTAAGCAGGAATCTTCCGTGTTCGTTGTCTGACGAATAGTAATCGTGTTTGATCAGAAGCATTCTTCTGTAACTGCAATCGTTTCCATCGAGTTCATATTCTGCATCTACGAGACACTCGATCTCACTTTCCGTTTTTGGATTGTTGCTCATCGAATTCCCCCCTGTCAGAAGCTAAAAATCTCATTGCCCTCTGGATGGCATTCTTCGAATTACCCCACGGCTTATCGCTGTTACGGTAGTCGAACTTAAGTGTAAACCACTCAATGTCATCGATCAGAGGATCGAAATACTTCTTGTTGTTATCATATAAAGCTGATACAAAATCAGCCGCATCATTTTGTGAGAGTTTGGCTGCCGAGCGGAGAAGCATGGAAGTATGCGGCAGACAGTGAGACTTTGAATTAATAAATTTGTCTTTGAATTCACTGTCGTGTAAGTACATGTAAATGATAACTTCAATATAGTGCTTCATAGACTCGTTCAGCTTATCGCAAATGGGGCACATAGCGACACGCTTATCGATCTTATCAGCTGCTGCGATCAGTTTGGCCTTGTAGTCAGAGCTTCGACCCTTAAATAGTGATGCCTTGCCGGGAATTGATGATTCAATGTCTCCGATGATGTCATCACGTACATCTTTCAAGTGTGTGTGGAGCATCAGGCCTAATCCGAGTCTGTTGGCTTCTCTCCTGTTAAGCTTACCGAGATGATCAGGGCAGAAGCCTGTCTTATTCGTTATCTTCCTTGTATCCGGTTCCATGAGTGAAGGTCCAAGATAATAGTCAAGTTCGTTAGATTCAGCCTTATCACGAAGAGCACATACAGGGCAGTCGCATTCTGCGGAGTATGCATCATTAACGGGTATCATGTAGATCTTCTCCATATTAAACCTCCGAATGGATCAGGCGGTCAGCCCTTACATTTACTTCATTTATAGTTATTGAAGTAAACTCCTCGACTGCCGCGCCGATTCTCTGCTGAGCCTCTGATAAGACTCTCTGTGCGTCGAATCCGTAATATAGTGATATGTTAACACTTATGGCGACACCATAAGTCTTTTTCTCTGTCTTGAATGAAGTGATTTCAGCAACGCCGTTGATGTCTTTAACGACGATCTTAACAAGATCAAGCAGCGCATCGTCCGAGATTGAATATGAGCCGAGAGAAGAGAAAGTGGGCCTTACAACAGTCCGGTCTGAACCGGGGGCGACAGGTGCTATTCCTCTCTCTCTGTCGAGTCTTTGCCTCAGGATACTGAACGGATCCGAGAAATAACCGGAGAACTCATGCTTGATCTCCATGCTGGGAACGGGAATTGTATGCATTCCCTCAGTCATTCTGGTGTTGCGGGCAAGCCTTCGTTCCTCCTCCGTAGATACATCTTCAATCCTGATAAGCATGGAAGGCTGATTGAGCCACAGATTGTTGCATATCTTGCTGAGCATTGAATCTGAAGTACCGAGGATCATAAGAGCTTTAGGCATATTCTCAACGAGTGCTCTTCTCATGACTGCAGATCTGGTAGGGTCAACGAATATAGCCTGCCTTACGGATTCAATCTTCGTCGGAGCCTTCTTTGCCGATGTCCCCGCCACTATTCTGCTGCCATTAATGAGGAGTCCGTCATCAATGATGTAATATATCTCATTATCCCCGGCGACTTTAATCGCGCGGGTGCTCTTGCCGGTACCTGACTGGCCGACGAAGGCAACTACTGCAATATTGGACAGAGCTTCACGGGTCAACTGCTCACTGGCAAGGATCTTCTCAACATTGCGTTCAGTGTCGCCGGAGACAATACTGTTGATTATTCCTGTCCTCTCAAATCTTCTGAGTGTATCACGTAATTCCGGAAGAAGCGCACGACGGCTTCCGGCAACAGATTCTTTGCTTTCTGCTACACCGGTGTCATGCACCTGTTTGCTGTCAGATGAATTGCTCATTAGTTATCCCAGCTGTGATAATACTCCTGAATATCTTCGTTCTCATCCATCATTTCGAACATCTTCTCGAGAGAAGCAATAGTCTCCTCATCGGTTACAGTTGTAAGAGTAGTTGCGACAGGCCCCAGGCTTGAATCAACAAAAGTATATCCTTTTGCCTCAAGGGCATCCTTAACATCATAGTAGCTGTCAGGATCGGTTACCACTTCATAATACTCATCCTCGGCGTCAAAATCTGAGGCTCCGCACTCAAGGCTGTCGAGCATAACCTGATCCTCATCCTCAAATTCCTCTCTTGAGATAAGGATTGATCCCTTCTCCTCAAAAAGGAATGATACACTGCCGGATACTCCCATATTGCCGCCGTTCTTATCGAAAATATGTCTCAGATCAGCAGCCGTTCTGTTGCGGTTGTTCGTAAGAGTCCTTACCATTACTGCAACTCCGCCGGGACCGTAGCCTTCATATGTGATCTCTTCGTAATCATCGCCTTCGCCCGCGCCTGCCGCCTTCTTGATAGCTCTGTTGATGTTATCATTAGGCATATTGGCTGCCTTTGCTTTTGAAATGATATCCTTAAGTCTAGAGTTGCCGTCAGGATCAGGACCTCCGGCCTTGACTGCAACGGCAATATCCTTTGCAATCTTGGTAAAAACAGCGCCCTTTGCTGCATCTGATGCTTCTTTCTTACGACGGATGTTGCTCCATTTGGAGTGACCTGACATATAAATACCTCCTAATATTTAAATCATTTTATATACATGTAGATTATATGTGCGGAAGACAGTAATTGCAGCGTACAGACGGTGATTATTCCGGCATATTTATCGTATTTGCCTGACTTCAGAAACGCGCGCATGACTGCATAAACTGCGGCAAAAATACCGTATTCGATCCACCTGTTTGCAAACATGAAGTAAAACCCGTACAGCGGAATCACGCAAACGGACAAATCCAGACAGAGATCGTTTTTGGAATAAGGTTTCCTGAATATCATGAACAAGACGAAAGTTATCACTATAACTGCCGCAAGGCGCAGAACCGCAAATCCGAGATCCTTGCAGAGATCAACGAAGTTAATTCCGGTGTTCGAAGGATCTATCGTCTTCATGAACAGATGCGGAAGTGTATAGGCTAACAGGCAGAAGATGCCTGACCATATGGCAGTTCCCGTAAATCCTTTGCCGGTGTCATAATAGATCATCATCGCTGACACTGCAGAAGAGATGCACAGTACATATGTAATAAAATAAAGCATGAAGAATGTGTAGAAGTTATATCCGGGATTTACGATCGCAGGAGAAGCATATTTGAAGACTCCGACCGATGCTATAAGGAAGCAGACTCCCGTGAAGCTCTCTATTTTGGTATATCTCGAAGCGATTGGTGCACCACAGTATCTGCACTTACCCTTGAGCGATGCCCAGCTGATGATAGGGATGAGATCCTTCGCAGCCAGATTATGACCGCAAGTCATGCACATGGAGTGTCCCTTGACTACGGTCCTTCCGGCAGGGAGCCTGTATATGACGACGTTGAGGAAGCTTCCGATGACTACACCAAAGATTCCCGATACCACAATAAAATATATCCAAAGAAATAATTCCAAAGAGAACACCTCCGTAAGCTAAGAGTAATATAACATAAACGCGTTTTTATTAAAACAAAGTAATTTGTAACTTAAATTTGATGGTCAAATATCATAAATAATCTTGTTTTTTGTGACATATTGTTAT
>DFIB01000210.1 GCA_002371375.1 Mageeibacillus sp. UBA3708
TGGCAGCCGCGACAAGACCGGGATCAGCTGCGGAAGCAGGAGTACCTGCCGCACAGGAGAGACCGAGATTCATTCGTCAGTCCGTAACTCCCGAGAGACCCGCTTCTTCCAGGGTGGAGAAGCCGGCTGATAACAGCCGGCATACAGCCGAGAGAAGAATCTCACTCAAGACCGGCAATTCAAGCGGTATACGCAATGCTGACCGTATAGGGATCCATAACCCTGAGGTCGATGCGAGGAAAGCAAACCGTGAAGCAACACCTGATGATTTTGAGTCATGGACTCCGGAACCTGCAAAATCACCTTTCGTGCCGCTTAAGAATCCGACTCCCGACATGATGCCCCCCAAGCCCGAACCCGGACCCGCCATCACTCATGTCTCCGTCGGTAAATGGGGAAGCAGAGAGGAAGATCTTGCCAGAGCCAAGGCAAATGAGAGCGACGGACAGCTCAGACCTATGACAGCGCAGTCCCTGTCTCACCTTGATGACTGGAAGCCTTATTCCAAGAGCGTTGTCAGCTCACCTGAGGAGGAAGTTGCAAAATACAGAAGACTTCTTGATATCGGAGCAATCTCACAGGATGAATTCGAGATCAAGAAGAAACAACTGCTCGGTTTTGATTGACGGCCGATATATTACGATCGTAATTCCGGAGGGGCGTCTCAAGATGAGATGCCTCTTTTTGTAATCCCTGCCGCAGACTACTTTGACGGCGGAACCATATTAATGCTGTCGATGGTTATCGTATACCCTACCGCCTTCTCGTACGACATGTCGTTATACGGACAGTACTCAAGATTAAGTGACAGATTATCCCTTTTGTGAGTTGCTTTGATGTCATCGTCGGACACATTGAAAAAAGCGTGGCATTTCTCGTCTATCTGCCTTCCGACCTCATCGTCCCACGTGACATCAACATTATAGTAATTGCCGTTTATCATTACCATGTTCCAGGCATGGGGGCCGCCGCCATTAATATCACCTATTACAAGGTATGCGGGAATTCCCAGCTGCTGCATCAGGTACTGGAATGCCCTCGAATAGCCGCTACACACAGACCTGCCCTCTACAAGGCAGCTGTACGCACTCTGGTGATTTGAAGCCGACTCATCATAATCACATATCTCGCACAGGCAGTCGTGAATATATACTTCCTTGGCAAGCACACTGTTATCACCGAGCTTTTTTGCATAAGATAATATCTGGTCTGCATTGGCTTTGAATGTCTTTTTGGCTGCACTGAGGTTATTCACCAGATCGTTATACTCAGGGCTTATATCAACGATTATTCCCGAGTTCTCCTCATATGTGTATCTGGCCGCTGAATCCATCCAGAATAATTCGGGATGATCATTATATACGGCCGTCACAACTGTCATGATCTCGATCCTGTCAACGCCGATCTCGCTGCCAAGCCTTATGTTCTTCTCGCATTTGCTGACGCCGTCATAGATAATGTAGTATGCCTTTTGCCCCCGCTCCGACAGCATATAAAGATATGGGTACATCTCCCTGTCGAAAGAATACTCCCGCTTCAGGCTCTCGTACCGTTCATCCGACGGAATGCTGCCTGACAGAATACTGTGCTCACTGATCTTCTCACCTGCATATTCCCACAATTCACTGACCGGATGCCCTGTCATGTCACCGATATAATATACCGCACACCCGAGAATTATAAGGATACATATGTAGATGACTATCTTTCTCATACCGTGATTGTAACACGTCAGCCCCCATTATTATAGACCCGGCGGGAGATGCCGGAGCAACAAAAAGCCGCTCGAAAGGCTGCCTTCCTAATTGCACGCTCCCCTTAGCAGTCCTAATTACCACTCAAATCAGCGTAATGACAAGAATCTGATATTAATGTTATAATAATATTGCCAAAAATATTTTAGGGGGGAACAATATGAAAAGATCAGCACTTGTTGCGCTTGGCGCAATTTTTACGATTGCTCTGACAGGCTGCGTCCGCATGGATCTGAATGTGGATGTCAACAAGGACGGTACCGGCGAGTACAGCATGGTTCTTGCTTACAACGCCCAGTATTTCCAGGAGGACCAGATCAAGGGCGATTCAGACAGACCGATCAAGCACTATGATTATGATGGTCAGGATTGGATCGGATACGAGGAGAGCAAGGATTTCGATTCATGGGAAGAACTTGCAGACGGACTTACGGATATGTCCGGTGCAGGAGCAGACGGAGAGAGTTCAGGCGTATTTAAGACTGTTGAGATCGACAAGAAGTCAGGAGCTTTCGGAACTACTTACACTTTTGACGCTGAGACTACTCCTGTCACCAGTGGCGACAGCTCAATGGGTTCAATGGGCTCCATGGATTCCTACGTAAAGTTCAAGATCAACATCCGCATGCCCGGTAAGGCAGTTGAGGGTTCACTCGAGAACGCAACATTAAATGATGACGGCTCAGTAACCATCGATTACAGTGCCGACAAAGCAACGACAGTTCACATCGAGACCAAAGAGTCAGGAATGCTCGGCATCATCCTCATCATCGGATGTATTGTTGTAGCCGTAGCTGTTGTGGCAGTCGTTCTTGTCATCGTCCTGAAGAAGAAAAAGTCTTCCA
This sequence comes from Mageeibacillus sp. UBA3708, assembly GCA_002371375.1. Taxonomy (GTDB): domain Bacteria; phylum Bacillota; class Clostridia; order Saccharofermentanales; family Saccharofermentanaceae; genus Saccharofermentans. The sequence goes on from DFIB01000210.1 coordinate 2,600, forward strand.
CACCCGCTGTTGATGCATCATACGCTGCACCTTCAACACCTGCTGACACATATAATTCAGGATTCGATATCGCAACACCTTCCGAGCCTGCTGTACCTGCAGAGCCTGTTATTCCTGCAGAGCCTGTTGACGATACATCTGACCCGAACGCTACTTTATAAGCCGCATTCAGCTTAAGAACCTTAAGGGGTTGCCTCATAAGTGATCAGTTCACAAGAGAGGCAGCCCCTTTCTTTTTATGCCAGAATCGGGTCATCACAGAATCCGTGGGATTATGCCAGAGGAACACCCTGGCTATAGCTGCGCTCGCAGTGAACTTGTTAGTAAAACCAACTTTACAGGAACATATCAGCTGCGTACCTATCACATAAACTCAAGCTCCTCATGATGAACCAAACGGACCAACAAACAGCCCCCGAACAATCAGAGTCGTTCGGGGGCTTAATCTTTATTGATCTACTGATAAGTCTTATTCTGCAATATGACCCTTTGCCTTGATCACGTCAATGACACTGTCAACGTACTTCTCACAGATCTCCTTTGTGCCGGCTTCCACCATGACGCGGATAACAGGCTCCGTACCGCTCTCTCGGACGAGGATCCTTCCCGTATCACCGAGAGCGTCTGCAACATCGGATACAGCCTTCTGTACATCGGGATCGTTCTGGGCATCAGGCTTGCTCTTAACGCGCACGTTCTTCAGAACCTGAGGATAGAATACAACAGGTGCCGCAAGTTCGCTCATCGGCTTCTCCTTGGCAAGCATTACTTCCATGAGTTTCAGTGACGTCAGTATTCCGTCACCCGTCGTAGCATATTTTGAGAAAATAATGTGGCCTGACTGCTCGCCGCCGATACGGTTACCTGTCTTGACCATATTCTCATAAACGTACTTGTCGCCTACCTTCGTCTTATCGTACTCGATGCCGATCGCATCAAGAGCCTTGTAAAGGCCGAAGTTAGACATGACAGTCGTTACTACCTTGTTGTTGATGAGCTTTCCTCTTTCCTTCATGTATAAGCCATAGATATACATGATATGGTCTCCTGTTACAACATTACCTTTTTCATCGACACATAAGCATCGATCGGCATCGCCATCAAAGGCAAAGCCGACATCCAGGTGATTGTCAACAACATACTTCTGTAATCCCTCGATATGGGTGGAGCCGCAGTTGGTGTTGATGTTGAAGCCATCCGGTGTGTTGTGGATGACATAGGTCTGTGC
>DFIB01000226.1 GCA_002371375.1 Mageeibacillus sp. UBA3708
GAAGAATACGGCGAAGACATAAATGAGGTTATTGAACAGGTAACCTACCATTTGCAGTCCCAAGATCGAACAGAATATGACTATCGCCAGTATAAGGCCTATACCTTTTATAAGCTGCCAGGCTCTTGTCTGGCGGATAAACATTATTATCCAGTAGAAAAGGAATGTAACGAATACAATATCTACTATATACCTGACGATATCCCATGGACCGCCGAAGAAGAGATAGCCGTCACCGAGACTGGCCACAAGTTCTCTGAAAAATTCAACAATCTGCAAGAATATCGAATCTTCGCCCATATCTTCCTCCGTCAGCTTATTGAGTACGAGCTCTATCTTTAGATTATAACATAATACTCATATTAAATTAGCTAACGGAAATTATTGGCTCAAGATTGCCCCAAAGGGATCGTCTGGATCGTAGCTCCTGACTTCTCTGCCTCCATCACAGCTTTATATTCATCAGGCAAAAGCGCCGAACCCGATTCCTTGAAGAAAAGGCCGAGGATGACACATGCAACATTGTTGATCCTTACCTGAAGAAGATCAGATTCCTCAGTCTTAAGGATCGGATCGAGAATACTCATACTGTCAAGGTAAGTCCCCCTGATCATTCCGTCAAAATCCTGCAGATCGAGGTTCTTCGTGTCATGCATCTCATCAACTGTCTTGAAATTATAATCATAGCTGTCGAAGAACACCACAGGCACCATGGCATTATCAAAAGGCAGATAATCTGATTTGTTCAGCGATACCTCACTGTAAATATCGAGTGAGCCGTCACCGTTAAGGTCCTGCTGGATCCTCGACTCATTATACAGAAGATTAAAATCGTTCAGATCATACAATGATTTCTCATAAGCAACATCGTAAGCCTGATAGAGCTTGCGCCTCATGGCATATTTACGTCCCGGGAGAAGCGAATTCATCCCGCTGTTGGCATATATCTTATCTCCGGCATAGATGCTGTCGATACAGATCATACCTTCCAGCTTTGATCTTACATCAGGCGTGAGTGCAGCAAAAAAGGTCTTGGCTCCGGCAAAATCATCCCCCGAGGCCCCGAAAGCAACAAAAATGATGTTGTAAGGCACATTTTTGAGAGCCTTGAGCTCTTTAGCACAAGTCATAAGTGCACCGATCCCGGAAGCATTGTCGTTGATGCCGTCATAATCATATGTAACGGCCTCATCCCCCTTCTCTTCCTTCATCTTGGCGTTAAATTCATCAAGTTCCTCCCTGGAATACTTGCTGTCATAATGGGCACCTACGATCAGATACCTCTCCGTCTGAATGTATTCACCGGTATCCTTGCTCTTGCTGAACAACCCCATTCCGTTAAAGACGGCAATGTAATTGTTGGACTGCTTACCGTCATTCCCCGTAACCGCCTGTTTCTGAACATCATAGCCCAATTTGCGCAATTCATCCTCGATCATGCTCCCGGCTTTGGCTTCTTCTTCGGAATAAGCCTTGCGAAAAGGTGTCTCCTTCGCAAGCCGCCTTGCAAAATCAGACCCGTAAGTACCGTAATCGGCAACGGGACGATCGTCCTCATTCTTCCTGCATCCTGATACGGCAAGCATAAATAATGATATGATCAATACTATTGATACTAATCTGCGCATATTACTCCAATCCTCTTCTCCAGAACTTCCATCGCACCGGCAACGCTTACCTGCTTCACTGTCCAGGACTTCTTATCAGGAGCAAGGTCAACCATTGACATTCCGTCACGGTAACGTCTGCGGAGTGAATCCCCCATTACTTTGAGGATCATCTTGCCGGATACGCCCTTAAGCTCATACGGCAAACCTGTTCTGTCATACATCTCCCGAAGATTTGTCCTTATCTTCTCGGGAACAGCCGAATATATTCCCAGTGCCAGCGCCTCACCCTCGGAGTAATTCATAAATCTGAAGTATCCCTGTATGGCATCAGCTATCTCATTACCGAGAGTCAGAAGAATGGGATTCTTCCTCTCGATGGCAGCTCTCGTATTATACACTTTCTCAAGGAAAACACGAAGGTCACCATAATCCGTGATCTCCGATAACAGATCAGGATCCTCAAGGACGGAATATCTGACACAAGCGGCATAACCGTTCATCTTCACCTTATCCGGAACGGATCTGAGGAAGTCCGGATCAGCAAAAACAGCACATATATCGTTCTCCTCGGACATAACATTCTTATGGCTTCCTGAATTGATCATTGCCGATCTGGCAACGCTCCCCTCTGCCATGGCATTGAGCGTGGTAGGCACTAGTATCAGCTTGAGATCAGCATTATATACGCTGCAAGCAAACGAAGTCACGTCAAGGACGCCTCCGCCGCCGAGTGCTATTACATGATCTCCGCTTCCGAAATCAAAATCAACGAAAGCCTTCACAACCTCGGATACAGCCTCAAGATTCTTATACATATCTCCGGCATCCACGATCACAAGCTGCGGTCTTACGCCCTTATCCAGGAATTGCTGTTCAAATCTTGAATAGAAATATCCGCCGACGTTGCGGTCCGAGACAACGAGTATCTTCGCGCTTCTGATATCGGAACAACCACGTTCCTCTATATATTTACAGACAAAGTCGAAAGCAATGCTCTGACCGCAGTAATACTCGCCTTTCCTGTTAACGGACAACCTATCCAAATCAAGTTCCCCCCAAAAATATGATATATTTAATGATACCACTAAATATTTAATTATTATAAGTGATATAATACAGACTGCACAAGATAAAGTAATTAAAACAAGAGGGAGCGATCCATGAAGATCAGGACAAGATTTGCACCGAGTCCCACCGGTTTTATGCATGTGGGCAATTTAAGGACGGCACTTTATGAGTACCTTATAGCTAAGCACGAGGACGGCACTTTTGTGCTCAGGATCGAAGATACCGATCAGGAGAGATATGTTGAAGGCGCTACAGATGTTATCTACAACACATTGAAGATAGCCGGACTGGTCCACGATGAAGGACCTGATATAGGCGGAGACTTCGGTCCTTACGTTCAGAGCCAAAGACTCAGCCTCTATAAGCCCTATGCCGAAGAACTTGTAAAGAAAGGCTGTGCCTACTACTGCTTCTGCACCAAAGAGAGACTTGAGAAGCTTCATGAATCAGGTGCCGTCGGATACGACCGTCACTGCAGGAATCTGTCACAGCAGGAGATTGACGATAATCTTGCCAAGGGTCTTCCCTACGTCATCCGCCAGAAGATGCCTACCGAAGGCGAATCAACATATAATGACCTTGTTTACGGCGATATAACGGTGCCTTACGAGGATCTTGATGACCAGATACTGCTGAAGGCAGACGGCTTCCCTACTTATAATTTCGCGAATGTAATAGATGACCATACCATGGGAATCACACATGTTGTAAGAGGATCGGAGTATCTGTCATCGACGCCAAAGTACAATGCATTGTACAATGATTTCGGATGGGATATCCCGACTTACATTCATCTGCCTCTTATCATGGGCAAGACCGTTAACGAGGACGGAACAGAGACGATCTCCAAGCTGTCCAAGCGTCACGGTTCCACCGGATTTATGGATCTCATCGGAGAGGGATTCCTTCCGGAAGCGATAATCAACTATATTGCACTACTTGGGTGGGCTCCTTCTGATAATCAGGAGATATTTACTCTCGAAGAGCTGATCAAAGTCTTTGATGTACACGGAATCTCCAAATCACCGAGCGTTTTTGATTACGACAAGCTCGAATGGGTCAACGCAGAGCACATCAAGAGAATGTCAGAAGCTGAATTTACTTCACACGCGAAGCCTTATTATGACAAATACGGCATAACAAGCGACAAGTATCAGCTTCTCGACGAGATCCTTAAGCCCAGGATCACAAGATTTACGCAGCTTGATGACAAACTGGCGTTCCTGGGGAGTCTGGCAGATTATGATATCTCTCTTTTTGATCATAAGAAGAGCAAATCGACTGTTGAATCATCAAGACAGATACTCAGTGATGCAATTACAATTCTTGAACAGACCGATTGGGACCGCGATACTATTACAGAGGCGCTCAAGAAGTATGCGGAAGACAAAGAGATCAAGAATTCTGTTATAATGTGGCCCGTCAGGATCGCTGCGGCAGGAGTTGCAGTTACACCCGGCGGATGTGCAGAAGTGCTGATACTTCTCGGCAAGGAAGAATCACTCCGCAGGATCAGGATCGGATACGACAAGATAAAGGAGCTTTAATAACATGGCTGAAGGAAAGCATTTTATTCAGGAGATCATAGAAGAGGAGCTTAAGGAAGGCGGAAGATGTTACGGTAAGACCGTGCACACGAGATTTCCTCCCGAACCTAACGGATATCTTCATATCGGTCATGCCAAGGCACTGGAGATCGATTTCGGCATGGCTGAGCAGTATGGCGGCCTGTGTAATCTCCGCATGGATGATACAAACCCCACCAAGGAAGACGAGGAATTCGTCGATGCGATCAAGGAAGACATCAAATGGCTTGGTCACAACTGGGACGACAGATTCTATTATGCATCTGATTATTTCGAGCAAATGTATGAATATGCGGTAGAGCTTATCAAGAAAGGTCTTGCATATGTCTGTGAGCTCACGCCCGAACAGATGAAGGAGATGCGCGGTGACACGCAGACTCCTGCCAGGAGTCCTTACAGAGACAGGCCTGTCGAGGAGAGCCTTGATCTGTTCCGCAGAATGAGAGACGGCGAGTTCGAAGACGGCAAGATGACGCTCAGAGCAAAAATAGACCTGGCATCGGGCAACTTCAACATGAGAGACCCTGTTATCTACAGGATCAACCGTCTCCCTCACCACAGACAGGGAACAAAGTGGGTCATCTACCCAATGTATGACTTTGCTCACCCCATAGAGGATGCACTGGAAGGGATTACTCATTCCCTCTGTTCCCTGGAATTTGAAGCCCACAGGCCTCTGTATGACTGGGTTGTCAACAATATCTCCGTCGAATGCAAGCCGCGGCAGATCGAGTTCGCAAGGCTGGGTATTACCAACACGGTATTGAGCAAGCGTAAGCTCAGGAACCTGATCGAGAACGGTTATGTAGAGGGCTGGGATGATCCCAGAATGCCGACTTTGTGCGGCCTGAGAAGACGCGGTTATACGCCGGCAGCGATCAGAGCTTTCCACGAGAGGAACGGTGTATCCAAGGTCAACTCACTTGTTGACTTCGCCTTCCTTGAGTACTGCCTCAGAGAGGATCTTAACAAGACAGCCAAGCGTGCAATGGCTGTTCTGCATCCGGTTAAGCTCATTATAGACAATTACCCTGCTGACATGACTGAAGAATTTACGGTTGAGAACAACCCTGAGAACCCGGATGACGGAACAAGAACCGTATCTTTCTCAAGGGAGCTCTGGATCGAAGCAGAGGATTTTATGGAAGTTCCTGCCAAGAAGTACTTCCGTCTCTTCCCCGGCAATGAAGTCAGACTGAAGTCTGCATATATAGTTAAGTGCACCGGTTGTGACAAAGATGCAGACGGCAATGTTACTGCCGTTCACTGCGAGATGGACAAAGACAGCCGCGGAGGCAACCCTGCTGACGGCCGCAAGATCAAATCAACAATTCACTGGGTCGATTCAAGAACATGTGTTGATGCGGAGATTCGTCTGTATGATAAGCTTTTCCTCACTGAACAGCCCGACCTGGCAGATTGTAATTATCTTGATTTTATCAACCCTGATTCTCTTGAGATAATTAACGGTGCCAAGGTTGAAGCTTCACTTGCGGACACCAAGCCGGCTGACAGATTCCAGTTCCTGAGAGTCGGTTACTTCTGCGCAGACAACAAGGATTCGGCTCCCGGACACCTTGTATTTAACAGAGCTGTATCCCTTAAAGACAGTTATAAGCCGGAAGCTCAATGATATAATCAGATCAACGACAGATTAGGAGGCACAATATGTTTGAATTTGAGAAACTTTGTCACAAGTACGAGGATATGACCTATGAAGAGAGGAGAGACGAACTCCATGAACTCTCGAAGTCTATTATACCTGCTCTTATGCTCCTTCCCAATGGTCTTGAGGCATTCAAGATCCTCATACGCGCCGCCTGCGCAGCAGACGGAGAACTTCAGGGGGCCGAATATACTCTCGTCGCTTCTGCTACCGGCATTGATATCGGTTTTGAGAATGCTGAATTCCTTGTTAACAACACAAATCACAAAGCACTCAGAGAGCTCGCTGATGTGATAGTTGATATATTCGGCAATCTCGACCTTAATGTAAAGGCTGATATGGTATCGTTCATGCTCTGCATCGTATCTGCGGACAACAGGATCACGCTCAAAGAGAGCATGTTCATACAGAAGCTGATCAAATAAAGGAAAAAAATGCCATGTTCTTTTACACTTACTACCAGTACTCTCCCCTGGCAACGCTATTGTCTGCACTTATTAACCTGTACTCTTACATCGCAGGGATCGTAGGGATATTCCTTGTAGCTAAGTTTATCAAGACGAATATTGCTCTGGTAATACTTGGCGGCGTACTGATCGTGTCTGCTGTCCTTGTATTTATATTTCTCCGCAAGATCCCTGCAAAAGTCGCAGAAACAAACGGACTTAAAAACATTAAGACCAAGACAGGATTTACAGTCATGTACTGTAAGGAACACCCTGATGCCTATGAGTCCTTATGCCGCGAGAATCCTGATTTTGCTGCAAAGTACATGCTGACCGACGAAGGCAAGATCGTCAAGAGGAGAGCGGAATAGTATATCAGTTCTTATCACGAAGCACTGTAAGTCAGATACACTTCAAGCCTGGAACTATCATTGAAACAAACTTCTTCAAAACTGTTACTTTCATTGTCTTTTCCAATCAATACACATATGCATCATGTGTAGTTCTCATCCAGATACAGAACAATCCTCGCCCTCATTGAATGAGCAATATCCTTGATATCCCTCTTCTGCAGATAATATGAATTGATCTCTTCAACGATTATGTTGTACAGACCCCAGTCATTGATCATGACCGTATCCACCGATTCCGTTGCCTGACGATACGCCTCGATATCCTCACTGCTGCAATCAACGGCATTTGCATATTCTTCGTCACCTCTGAACAATTTGCTGTAATACATATCATTTCCTATCTTTGAGCGGTCCTGTGCTATATCTAGCACTTCATCGTATATCGCTTTCTTAGCAGGGATCTGATTGTTTGCAAGGACTGCCTTCTGGACCTCATCAGAGAACAGTATCTCGATAAACTTCATGCATTCTTCGGGATACTTTGTGCCTGCCGATACTGCAACAAGTCCTGCCGGATAAGCTACATGCGATGAACCGTTAAGTGTCGGAAAACCTACAAACCGGAGTTTATCCTTCATGTAAGTCTGATTGTTCAGGAATACATTGATATTACCGATATACGACAGATATACCGAATTCTTTTTATCAGCAACAGTAATGTTGCTGGCAAGATTATTGTTCTCGGCATCCGGCGCATTGCCGTTGTCTATGGCAAACCTTATTATCTTCTCCAATTCGGATTCACTGATAAAGTCGCCATTGTCGATCAATCTCCTTATCGGGTATCTGATGGCAAAATCAGCAATATCACAGGCATAGTGATCTCCGAATATCTTTGAACTGTATGTTGACGCACTCATATCATCCAATGACATATTCGTATTATTAGCCGTAAACGTCTCGTTACTCCACAGACCGAACATGTTATAGCTTGGGAACAGCTTATAACAATGACCGTCCTTAAAGTAGAGGTTGTAGATATTCGAGCTGATCGTATTCCCGTTTATAACCTGATTATCCTGCAAATAATCTGACAGATCCATGACCAGTCCTGATGTGCCCATCTGATCGTAATCGAAGTTATTACCATAGAAGATATCAGGTGCATTCCCGCTGCTGAAGTCTTTGAGCAGCTTCAGTTTGCTTTCCTGTGCTTCGACTGCAGTATTATAACCATATTGTTTGCTGTCGTAATTCTCGACAGTTATCAGGAACTTATCCTGAGAGGTATTATACTTATAGGCGGCATAGTTCAATGCCACATCATCACGCGCACCATATCCTTTGATTGCAAGCTTAGTCCTTTGAGGAAGATTGGATGTTGTATCAGGAGTTAACAAAACAATCTCAGACAGATCGGATGAATACCAGTAATATACAGCATATTCGTGTTCGCCCAATATATACCATTTGGGATCAGAATTGGCAGCGTATTTCATCGGCCTTATCAACATATTATTGAGGTACGATACTTCCTTCTTTGTTTTGCTGACAGGATCAAGCTCATAGATAATGCCTGTGTCCTGATCGAATGCATAACCTGCTGTTCTATAAACAGTTGAGAAATCAAGTCCGAGTTCTTTACTGTTACACAAATAAGATACATTACCGGAATCGTAATCCACCTCATAATACTGCATTACCGGACAATTATCCAATGCCAGGTAATCTTTCCCGTTGCGACTAAAAAAAGACACATCCTCAGCAAGTTCAGCATCGGCGGAATAATCAACAGATGCTAACAGTTCTCCTGTCTCAGAGATCTTATAAATGCAATCAGAAGTAACAACAACAAAACCGTCGTCCCGGCTTGCCACCTGCGGGAATGATCCATCAATATACACGAACAGATCGTCGTTACGGCTCACTTCTTTGCCTGTGTCAAGATCAAAGATAACAAAACCCGAATACGTAGTAGCAGCTATCTTGTTCTCACCCACGCGGCAAAAGGATCCAAGAACAATGCCATTGGAATCCAGTGACACTATATTATCCCATGTCTCTTCTCCATCCTTGTGTGTACAGACAACATATTCGCATTGGTTTTGTTCAAGCCACTTGTGATAGATCGCCGCTTTCTTGTCTTTTAGTTTGACAATAGAACTTAACGAATACTCAGGCACTTCTAATGTGAACACTTCAGACGAGAAATACAGATCCTTTGGATCAGTAATTACCGTCTCTTCCGCTTCCTCTTTACTGTTGCACCCGATGGCAAGTGATGTACACATAATGACACTAACGATGAATAATGTGACTGTTTTTTTAAATGATCTCATTTTTACTTCTCCGGCTTCTTATTTATAACCCATTCACGTCCAAAAAGAGTTTAACTACCTTATTATTTCTAACAGTTATTTCACACCAACAAAATGATCTTCCTGATGTAATATATTCATCAAAAACAGATGATAATTGTTCCTTCGTAAAATTGCGCACATCTCTTTCCCCGTCTATACGTAAAGAAAACTTACAATTATTGGAGTATTCTACTAGTTTTACGCTGTCAACAACACAAATTAGGCAATCACTTCCATCTATATCATCTTTATGCATTAACACCCATTTCTTGGAATCTTCGTCACTTATTATGGTATGATTTTTGCCGTAATCGATAGTTCCATGACGAAGAGCGTACTCATCATTAAGATGTATTATTCCATTAGGGATTAACGGGTAATCCGGATCGTTGTTCTTATAAGTCCAATCTTCTATTTCAAGAGATTCAATCTTGAACCTGATATCGCGATCATAAACAAATTCATCTCCGACCTTTAGTTTTTCTAAGTCTTCGTCTGAATACTGAACAAAGCAATCGTTCAACTCCCCATAATCTGTAAACTTCTTTGCGGAATAATTACCGACAGCTATATATTCTTTACCATCTGAATGCAATATCAACTGATCTTTATAAGCTCTACAAGGATACTCTCCGTCAGGGATGACAGCATCCCTGATGTAATCATCAGGAATAGGATCATCCGGATATGTCATACTTGTGACGGATGACGACGCTGTTACAGAAACGTCAGATGATGTTCCTGAATCAGGACCGTCTACTGCCGTACTGCAGGATGACAGCAAGAACAGACATACAACTAACAATACATTAACCGATTTCTTTATGATCATTTAGGCACCTCCTTGTTTCAATATTATTTGTTGCATCTTTATGTACAGTAATACTGCTCAGCACTTATTGTTCCTCCTATAGATTCAAAGGAATTATAGTCTTGTCCTCGTTCACTTCTGAATAAGACGCATTGATACTGACACCATCACATGAGCCCGTGATACGGTGATCTTTAAGTGTTATTCCCAGCAGAATCTCAGGGTTGTCTTCTGTAATCTTGTTATCGTTATTACAAGATGATAAAGAAATCAATATTGTTGTGAACAATACGATCGATACTATCCTATTAGCACTATTCATTATTAATACCTCACCAAAACAGCAGATCTAAGATTACTATATCAAACACATGTGTCAAAGTTGTCACATAACACCTTGAATCCGCCGGGAATAACTTGATAATTAACTGACTGCCACCATGTTATGCGGCCCACGATGCCGAGACTGTCTGGCTTTTTGAGTAAAAATTCGAGTTGGATTTAATCCTGTAGCTGTTTCCTTTATTATCATAACCGCATAACACCTGCAATCGACGGAAGGAGAAATCCTGTGGATATTCCCCAATCCGTCACCTTGCGCCTGAAGTGCAGGAGTTTCTTCCTGCGGAGGTGTTTGTGCTGTTCTTCTATATTATTCAAGATTCCATTGTACTCTCCGTATGTATCAAGGATGTAGCATTATGTGTAGTTCTCATCCAGATACAGAACTATCCTCGACCTCATTGAATGCGCGATATCCTTGATATCCCTGTTCTGCAGGTTTACTGAAACTCCCGCTTTTGCTGACAACACTGCAATAACCAGTCCCATATCTGAATTTACCTTCCGCAGTAACAGTGTATATATGCAAACCGGCATCAGAGTAGACATCGTGAGATACTTTTCCTGTCTTTGATCCTTTAGGATCATTCTCACCCTCATATATTGTATCAAGGATTATCAGGTCATCCTCGTAAGATATATTGAATTGGATCTCTCTTAGTCCTTCGACTTCTGCCAGTAATTCCTCGTCACCTGCAGATCTGAGAAACTCTTCTCTGCTGCTGATATTCTCATATTGTCTGTCGGCAAAACATTCAAACGGCAGTATGAATATCATTGCCATACAAACGATCATGCAAACAAATTTTCTAATCATGTTTCCTCCTCCAATACTTCTATAGCATCTGTTATATCATCATATTCATAATGTCTGTTTTTATAATTCAGAGCAAAAAGAACTCCAAAAGCTACAAAGGCCGTAAGGATTATCAGTATCGCTGCAGCAATGATGATCTTTTTGAGTCTTCTGTCATATAAAGCTCGCTCTTCCATTAATCGCGAATTGAATTCTTCCTGTATCCTTGCTTGATCTGTCAATGCGGCTTCTAATTCACTCTTAAGTGTTAAATGCACATCATTGATCTGACGGGAAATATCGTTGCAGTCCCAATCGTTCGAATCAGACTCGTTCTTGCTTTCTCTATCTTTATCAAGTGCTTGCTTTATCTCATCCGCAGTCAACTCAAAAATACTTGCCAAGCCTTGTATCTGCTCAGAAGACGGGTATGAGATTCCGTTCTCCCATCTGGACACTGCCTGTCTCGATACTTTCAATGCAAAGGCAATTTCTTTTTGTGTAATGCCTCTCTGTATTCTGATATCTTGAAGATTATTGCATATCATCGTTCATTTCCTCCGGTTTGACAATAGCACTGTACCAGGCCATATTCAACTCTTTATGGCAAAAATGAGCAAAATTGAGCACGAGTGAGCAAAATTGAGCAAGAGTGAGCAAAATTGAGCACGTATTCGCTTGCTTTTTAGGAAAAGTAGTGATTTTAAGCTACGCATAAAAACCATAGATCAGACAATAATTCACCTTAATGTAATGATTATTACACCTCATCTTCTTTTATTTCTACAGCCGAAACAGTCAGGTTATTTACAACCACTCCCGGTAACGTATTAAAAAATAATAACAAGCCTAACACTAGCAAAGGGATCATGATTAACAAAGCTATTACTATGGTCACAAAAGCCCGTGTCATTCTTTTGGCATGATTACGTTCTTCCTCCAGAGAATCTTCAAGGAGCTCCATCTGTGATTTTTGAACTGTTATTATCTGCTTCAATTGATCTAACTTGGCACTATTATTCTTGTTGTTCTCCTCTAATTCGGCTGTTATAGAGAGACGAAGATCATCGATCATTGAAGTATCTGTCACGATATTTTTATCTACTGATTCAGGCTTAGGCAGATTGATCGTTTTTTGTAATTCCTCTTCATCCACTTCAAAAGCCTTACACATCAGGACAAAGGTGTCATCACTAACCGCCTGAAGATCATTCTTGATCCTTGACACCTGAGAGCGGCTGAGATTGATCAAACTCCCCAGCTCTCTCTGTGATAACCCCCGTCTGACACGCATCTGCATCAAATGATATCCTGACATATCCCAAATGCCTCCATTCGATTCTCATCCTATCATTTCCGTTTGTTTTTTCAACCCTTCCGGACAATCATGCACACGTGTGCATGGCTCAAACGCCGGAAAGGCCCGTAAACACTGCATTTGTTATTTTATATTTGCACACGTGTGCATGGATTATATAAGCAAAAAAATGAAGCTGTCTTAAGTAAAACACCCAAGACAGCTTCATAAGCACAACTCATCCGTACGAATGATCAGATACTATTTCCTACCCTTCTTCCTGTCCTTTCGCGGGGCAGTCGGAGTGACACCCTTCGCGGCGAGTGCCTCAGGCTGCTTCTTGTTATCGAATTCAGAAGCATCTGCCACAAGCTTGCCGTTGTTTACGATGAGGTTGGTAACAATACCGAAGATGAGTGCAACTGCAAGTGATGTAACAGTAAGGATGGCGCCACCGGTCATCTCGTTATGACCAAACTGCAATGTGAGACCGCCAATTCCCGTCACGAGAATACTTGATACTATGAACAGATTCTTGCTGTTATTGAGATCAACCTTGCGGAGCATCTGAAGTCCCGACACGGCTATAAATCCATACAATGCTACGCAGGCACCGCCCATTACACATTTGGGAATGGAATTTATCAAGGCAACGAAAGGAGTAAAGAAAGACAGTATCATACAACCCAGTGCAGCAACAGCGATGGAGATAATTGAAGCATTACCCGTGATGGCAACACAGCCTATAGACTCACCGTATGTTGTGTTTGCTGCGCCGCCGAAGATTGAACCGACGATCGATCCTACACCGTCTCCGAACAGAGTGTTGTCAAGACCGGGATCGCTGATAAGGTCTTTGTTGATGATGTTGCCGAGATTCTTGTGGTCAGCAATGTGCTGTGCAAGTTCTACGATACCGATAGGCACATAGATAAGTGCGATACTTCCGATATCTGCCCAGGACAGGATCTCCCATCCCTTCTCATGAATGGCCTTTACAAAAAAGAAATCAGGGACCTTGATAAATGAAGACAAGGATATAGTACTGAAAGCCTGATCGAATGAATCAAAGCTCATGATCTTCATTCCCTCAATACCGGCAGCTCCGCCTATCAGAGTGATAGCAAGCGCAATACAGTAACCGACACCGATACCGACGATAAATGGAATAAGCTTGATATTCTCTGACCCTTTGACAGAAGAGATAACAATAGCAAAGAAAGTAACTGAACCTACCAGGATAGTAACGAGACTGTAGTCTGTTCCGCCGTTACATGCCATCCAATCAGTTGCTGTTCCTGACAAAGACAGACCGATAAGAGCAACGATCGGTCCTATGATGACAGCGGGCATGAGTTTATTAACCCAAGAAGACCCTGCCGCTTTTATGATAAGACCTATGATCACATATACCATTCCGGCAAAGAATACGCCGACGATAATTCCGAGATAACCGAAATTCTGACCTATTGATGCAGCGTATGCTCCAAGGAAAGTAAAAGAGCTACCGAGGAATACAGGGCTCTTTTTCTTAGTGAACATAATATATACAAGAGTACCGATACCTGCACCGAACAATGCGGCAGCAGGATCAGCTTCAAGTCCGAATGAAGATACCAGCATCGGAACGAGAAGCGTTGCAGCCATGATAGCGATCATCTGCTGCAGAGCAAAAACGACAGTCTTGCCGAAAGGCGGTCTATCGCTTACCTCATAAACCAACTTCATAGAATAACCCCCTCATCAATGTATCAAATTCTTATTGCGGCTTATAGCTTACTGTTCCGCAGACTCTGTCACCTGCGTCACCGGCAGCATCAACGATATATCCGTGAGAATTCAAAGGTAATGTAGAATGATACGCGGCATAGATCGGCACATCCGGATGATTTTTGGCTACAAGCTCAATTCCCTGATCGTTTGCAAAGATACACATGAACTTGATGCGCTTACATCCTGCTTCCTTGAGGAGTGTGATAGCTGCATCAGCACTCACACCGGTTGCAAATGCGGGATCAACTACGATTACCTCACCCTGAGCAACATCAACAGGCATCTTATAGTAGTACTGAACAGGCTGCAATGTCTTCTCATCACGGTAAAGACCTACATGCCCGACTTTTGCCGTCGGCAAGAGATTACGAAGTCCGTCTACCATTCCAAGGCCTGCTCTGAGAATAGGCACAATCGTAAAATCCTCTGCGAGAACAGGAGATTCAAACTTGGATAAGGGGGCCTGGATCTCAACCATCTTAGTCGGCAGATCCTTAAGAACTTCATATCCCATAAGCATCGTAATCTCGGAAACGATCTCACAGAATTCTTTCGATCCGGTATTGATGTCGCAAAGATGGGTAACTTTGTGCCTGATCAAAGGGTGATCGAATACAGTGACATTCTTCATGTACTTGCTGTCCATAAATAACACCTCACATATTATATTTGCCAAATGCACACTATTGAAATTATAATAAATAAGTCGGATTTAATAAATAGGTAACGTAAAATAAATGTAATACTTTTTCGGGAGGTTTGAATTATGGCAAGGATTTTGGTCAGTGCATGTCTTCTCGGCGTGGAATGCAGATACAAAGGAGATGCCTGCCCGTGCCGGAAGGTTATTGATCTGATCGACGGCAATGAATTGATACCTGTTTGTCCCGAACAGGCCGGCGGACTTCCCACCCCGCGAACACCTTCAGAACGTGTCGGAGATAAAGTTATTATGAGAGACGGCACCGATGTAACCATCGAATACAAAAAAGGCGCAGAAACGGCTCTCTACCTTGCCGGGAAATTTAATATCGATTATGCGGTCCTCAAAGCCAACAGTCCGTCATGCGGTAAAGGCATGATCTATGACGGAACCTTTACCGGAAGCAAATGCGAAGGCAACGGAGTAACTGCAGAACTCCTGATCAGAAACGGATATAAAGTCTATACCGAAGACGAGATCTGATATTACTGTCCCAGCCTTCTCTTCAGGACATCTTCAGATGCAACGGAATAACCGAAGAATCCAATCTTCTCGCCTAACAGGAAATATTCGCCGTGATTATATGCAACCAGTTTTGCCTTATCAAGGCACAGTCTGCCTTTGTCATCAAGAAGGTATGAATCAGCCGTAACGCCCACTATCTTCGCAAGATACATATCATGCGAACCGAGTTCCGTGACACTTATCACTTTGCATGAGATGCTTACCGGAGCCTCTTTGACGGCAACAGCATACCGGAGGTTCCTGCCTCCAACGTGAGTAAGACCGCATGTTCTGAACTTATCCTCTTCCCTTCCTGACTTAACACCGCACCGGTCACAGGATTTTGCCAGCGCTTTGTTAACCAGATTGATAACGAATTCACCTGTCTCATCAACATAATCATGTGTAAGTCTCGATTTACGCAGTGATATCGATACGACAGGCGGCTCGGAATTGACAGTTCCTGCCCACGCGACGGTACAGATATTATGCTCTCCCGCTTTATTCGCCGTTGACACCATTACAACCGGTACCGGATTGAGTATTGTGGATATTCCTATATCAGTCTTATCATGTTTTGCCATATATCACCTATTTGATCGAAGTAACATAAGTAAATGCCTCAAGAGTAAGAAGATAGTCCTGCACCTCAACACCGGCCGAGAAACCTGCGAGTTTGCCGTCTTTACCTATGATCCTGTGACACGGAACAGCAAGCATTATCGGATTCTCGGAACAGGCGTTGCCGACTGCCCTCGTAAGATTCTTAGCCTTTCTGATATCACCCCCGGAGATCAGGAGCGCAATGTCTTCGTAGCTTTTTGTACTGCCGTAACGCACACCGGACAGCTGCGCCCAAACGCTCTTCTGGAATTCGGTGCCCTTGTCCAGATTAAGATTGAGATCAAAAGAAGACGAAGTCTTCGAGAAATAATTGGAAACCTGATAAAAAGCTTTGCTCACCTCGGCCGGAAGCATGTCCAGTTCTTCTTCAACCATATCATACTTACCGTCGGAATTATCCAGGAAACAGCCTTCCCTGTCTACAAGGCGGAGCTGCTTGGCCACATTCAGCACAAACCCCTTGCCGAGCCTGTCACCAAAGCGGTACAGCTTAATGCCGTCAATATGATCACGTGAACCTGTAATGACCGCAACGCCCATTTCGAAAGGCACAAAGCAGCAGTTGTAGTTCCTGTAATCACCCGACAACACCCTGAACAACCCTGCATCTTCATAAAGTCCGTTGTTATCGATCTCGTCAGCCAGAACTGATTCCTGAATATAACCTATGGCTGTGCATGGTTCTTCCATATACATGTTACCTGATGATATGGTAACGGTAACCTTGTGATACGCCTGCTCAACAAGACAGTAGTAAGTTATCTTATCTATAAGCTCATATGTCACATCGTCGCTCAGTATCTCTTCAATCACAATATTCAGAAGAACCCTGCAATTCTTCCTGTCAAGCAGGTGTATCTTGATCAGAGCTATCGGAACATCCTCCTCGTATGCCACGAGGACATTGATCTGCCTGAAATCAATGAAAGACCTTATCTCGTCTTCAATAGAAGCAATAGACCCGCTGACGAGCCCGGACTCGCGCAGTCTGCGCGCATCGCCGATCCTGATCTTATCAAGTCGTACCATAACAGGCCTCCGGGTCAAATGCACCGCCTTTGTATGATGCCAGATAATCGCTTACGCTGATAAAGAGTTTATCATTAACCCACGGACAAAATACCGCTTTATCAAGATGCCTGTAATAGAAGCCTGCCACCTGCCCGAAAACAGGATCATTCGTTATCGTATCCCACACTTCAGAAGAGTTGATGCTCGGCAGGAATCCGTTAAGGTACTCAAGTCTGTCCGTCAGCATCCTGGCATCACTGTCAAGCGCTATAAATGCGGCAAAATCAGCTGCAAAATCCTTGTTTGCGGTGTTCTTATTGACACAGAAAGAATAAAGCGTAGTCATGGGAAACACGTTGCCGGAATCATTTGCCGAAGGCAATGAAGCAAGATAGATCCCGGCAGGATAATATCTGTCCCAATCTGTAATTTCTGAAGAAGATGCTGCCCAGATTCCCGCACTGCGCGAGAATACAGGATTGGATCCCTCGGCAGTATAATCGGCAGTGAGCTCTTTGTCATAAAGCCCGTTGATATAATCCAGTGTCTTGCCTATTACCGCCAACGCGTTTTCCTTGTTGATCCTGTATTCGTCATAGAACATAAATGATGACGATCTGTCATCGTTGAAAGCGGAATTGATATACGGGATCAGATCACGTCCTGATGACAGCGGTATGCAGTCATACTCCCGGGCTATCTCTTCGAGGTAAGTTCTTAACTGCAGGATATCGGGTCTATAAGGAAGCTTGCCCGAAGAAGGTATGTATTCCGTATTACCTACAAGAAGCACGACAGACGAATAATAAGGAACCGCATACATAAGACCGTCATAAATATCCTGCTCTACTGTACTGAAAAAGACGTTCCCTGATGAGAGCAGCGGATTATCTGCCAGATAATCATTAATCGGAATTATCAGATCATTGTTCTTCATCTCGGTAACCTGTGAAGTCAGGAATACATCAGGTGCGTTATTGTCATTATTCCACTGTATCACCGTATCGACCGAGGCGCCTTCTACAGGCGTAAGAACAGAATGAACTATAAAATCAGGATCGATCCCGTCAAGATAATCCAGTGATATCGTATTGCCGGTATTCTCTCCCATCATATCATGTGTCTTGCAGTAATAGAGTTTGGCAAGATACCGGACGGTAGTGTCAGAATAAGGCGATGCTACAGTTATATTATAGATATCTGCCTCTGGAACTGAAGTTGTTGTTGCAACAGACGAAGAATTGGAGGCGGAAGTATCCTCGGGGAAAGCCACTGACGGGAACTCGTCCCCCCCTTTTTTACAACCTGACAAAGCACTGCACAGAGCAATTGCGACAGCAAGTATATAAACGGATAACCGGCGTTGGTTCTTCTTCATCGCATATCCTCTCGAAATTTTATAAATAAATTATATCATTTATCTTGGCTTGACATTATCTTTCTTTATAAGTAAAATTCATATGCTGATTTGCCAATGTGGCTCAGGGGTAGAGCAATTCACTCGTAATGAATAGGTCGTGGGTTCGATTCCCACCATTGGCTCCAGAGTATGTAAACCTCTTTCTTGTATGGGAAGAGGTTTTTTGATTGTTTCCGTAAGAAGTTCAAAGCCTTGTCCGGGAACTCAGTCGCTGCTTGATCAGATCAACTGCTCCATTAACGACCCTTGAAAAAATAAATGCGATAAGAGACAACACAAAGAACATGATCAGATTGCGCGGGATGCCCCAAATATCATACGACCTTATGAAATAATGAAGCTGCGCATCGAACAGACGCTGGACAATGTACAGTTCGAAGCAGAAAGATCCCCAGAAAGACAACACCTTATGAAGCATTTTGGCCTTGATAAGGTCAAGAATGAATGCGCAGATATAGACAGTTGACAGTCCTAGGGCAAAAGTCGGCAGGAAATTGAGATAGACACCGAACAACTCGAGATAACCGTAATAATTATTTGAATAGGACAGAACCCAGCCCAGCACAAGGAGTGATACCATAACAAGCCAGAACACCGAACGGTATTTGATCTTGTACCCGTTCTTTATGAGATTACCGATCATCATGCCGGTAACAAAAGTAGGTATCCTGTTGATCAGATAATAGAGATCCCCCCTGATGTACGGCCTAAGGCAAATTGATAAGATATACCATATAACCAGCACGATTATGCACGTAATGACAGGATGACCGGTTTTGTCCAGTAATTTCTGGAACCAGGGAGCTGCAAGATAGAAGATGATTATGGCCGTTACAAACCAAAGATAAGAATTAACGCTTGTTGTAAAGAACCTGATGCCCGTTATATTCAGCAGATAATCCACAAATGTCCAGTGCTCGGTAAATATCATCACGATCCCTGACAGAAGATATACCGGAAGGATCCTCAGTGCCCTGCGGCCGTAAAATTGCAGTACCGAACCGTTCTTCTTCAGAGAGAATACTACTGACATACCCGACAGGATCAGAAACACATCGACCCCGTAGAAAGACACTCTAAGCACAAACTCTTCAATATCATACATTGCCGTTCCGCTCGGAAATACAGGCAGGAATTCGTGGAAGATGCAGATGATAACGGCCGCAATACCCATAAGAGCATTGCGGTGCTTCGAGATCAGGGCAAGATCCCCGGTCAACAATTGTTTATCATCTCTGTTGTCCATATGCTTATTTTATCATTCTGTTGTAAGCACTGATAATGGCTCTTACCGATGATTTTGTAACAGAACTCGATACGCCGGCACCGAGATAAATCTTGCCGCTATCATGATTCTTCAATTCAATGTATGTAATAGCGGCAGAATCCGAACCTGATTTCATAGCGTGCTCACTATACATTGCAATATGGAATCCTACCCCGGTCATATCCGAGAATGCTTTGGTGAAAGCATCAAGGAGACCGTTACCTTCCGAAGATATCTCATGCCGCATTCCGTTATAGGATATGACAGCATCTACGCGGCTTGTCTTATCGCTGGTAGCATGCTCCGTGAAGCTCTCAAGACTGTACGGTGTCATGACATTTATGTAATTGTCATCAAAGAGGTCAAAAACCTGTTGCGGCAGAAGTTCCTTGCCGCCGTGATCTGTCTCTTCCTTGATAACTGTGAGGAAATCACGCTGGAACGATCTGGGCAGTATGACGCCGTAGTACTGTTCCATAACATAGGATATTCCGCCTCTGCCCGACTGGCTGTTTATCCTTATGATAGGCTCATAATCTCTGCCGACATCGGCCGGATCTATGGGAAGATACGGAACTTTCCATATGTCGGAACCGGTCTCTTCCATCTTCTTCATTCCTTTGTTGATCGCATCCTGATGCGAGCCTGAGAACGCGGTAAACACGAGCTTGCCGGACCACGGATGTCTCGGTTCAACTCGCATGCCGGTGCACTCCTCATATATATCAACACACTCATTGATATTGGAGAAATCCAGCACAGGATCTACCCCCTGCATCATCATGTTGACCGCCAACGTAATGATATCCACATTACCGGTCCTCTCACCGTTGCCGAATAACGTACCCTCTACCCTGTCCGCACCTGCGAGAAGTCCCATCTCTGAGGCGGCTACGCCCGTGCCTCTGTCATTATGCGTGTGAAGAGACACGATTATCTGATCTCTCCACCTTGTATGTGTACAGAAATACTCGATCATGTCGGCATACACATTGGGCAGAGTATACTCTACAGTCTCCGGCAGATTGATGATGACTTTATTATCTTCTGCCGGCTTCCAGATATCGAGCACGGCATCACATATCTCCACGGCGAAATCAGGTTCCGTTGAAGAATAACTCTCCGGCGAATACTCAAGCATCCAATTGGTATCGCTGATATCCTCATCTATGTATTCCTTGATCATCCTGGCGCCTTCTTCAGCAAGCTCGATGCACTCTTTGCGACCAAATCCGAACACCACGTCCCTCTGGAGTGCAGACGTCGAATTATACAGGTGGATGATAACATTGGGCGCACCGTATACTGCCTCCATTGTCTTATCGATGATGTGCTTTCGCGATTGAGTGAGAACCTGTATAGCAACATCGCCGGGGATAAGGTCATTATCTATGAGATAGCGGCAGAAGTTGAAATCAGTCTCGGATGCTGCCGGGAAACCGATCTCGATCTCCTTAAATCCGCACTTCACAAGGAACTCAAAGAACTTGACCTTCTGATCAAGATTCATGGGAACAACCAAAGCCTGATTGCCGTCCCTGAGATCTACCGAGCACCATACGGGAGCTCTATCGATCGTCCTCGACGGCCATCTGCGCTCTGCCAGATTCACTTCGGGGATCTTCACATACCTCTTGTAATTCATATGTACCTCCAATATATAAGCCCCTTCTCTCTTATTTATAGAGACGAAGGGGCGTTCGCGGTACCACTCTACTTCACCCGTGACGGGTGCACTTTGCGGATACGGGATGATCTCCGATATCCTGTCCCTGTAACGTGGGGCTCATACGTTCCGGTCTACTGGTATGTTCAACCGGACAGCTCCGGGGTGAGTTCTTCGGCTTCATATCTTATTGTCTCGCACCGGCCGACAATTCTCTGTAAGCCTTAAAACCGAATACTATTCCTCTTCAACGCCTTTGGCTATTAATCGAAATATAACAAAAAGCGAACAAAAGGTCAATATCAGTAATCCGTAAAGAAGAAATAATTGGGTTCTTCACGGAATTCGTGAGAATAACTATTATCCTGTAATTAGGAGTTTAGCACACGCGTTGATGACTGAAGAACCGTCCCTGTGTTACCGATACTTTGTTTCCGGGTAAAGTTACCGTTAACTGTTACCGTCATCGGTAACTTTTTGCGATTATCAGGTAAATTCAAAGGAAATTACCTATAAGTGTTACCGTCATCGGTAACAAATCCTTGGTTAACAGGTAATTTTTGCAAAAAAGAACATTCCGTTGCAGGAATGTAGATACATTTGTGAACGATTCGTCTCCCCCCCTGGAACCGCAACGGGTAAGCCGGTTGGACATGCAGAGTAAAGCTCAATGCCGGCAGCGTACATTGAGCAGTATACTGCCCCTAGCAGAGTTCAAGTCAGAGTTCAGATCTGACGTGGAGTGTTACGGGACACGACTCTATGCGACCGGCAGGATATGATTGAAAGGAGACTCCGGAATAAAGTTGATCACACAAAAGAATGGCAAACAAACACCAGAATTATGCCTTCCTGTGCAGTTTGTTCTTGATCCAGTTAACCCAGTATGTGGCTTCGTCCATCTTGAACAGGAACGCGACGGCAAAATATACTGCAACGGCAGCAATGCCTTTGGCGGCAATTATTCCGATTTGAACGATCTTAGTTCCGTTACCCGGAAGAAGCCTGTCGAATACAGCGATCACGGCACACATAACAATCGTACAGAACAAACTCTGTCTGACAGTCTTTGATACGCCGACAGGTGCAATATCCTTGTTCCTGTTATATACAATACATAGTATCAGCATCTGAAGAATGCTTGTAACTGAATATGCGATAGTAAGGGACATTGGACCGGCACCGAGACGGATAAGTATAATGCAGATGATCGGATTGGAGATAAGGCCGATACAGCCTGCAAACAAAGGAACCTTGGTATGACCTATCGCATTGAAAGCGTGGTTGAACAGATATACCACGGAATGAGTGATGATCGCTATGCTGTATCCTACAAGGAACACGCTGGCAGTCCACGCATTATTATCAGTGAAATGTGATGACCACTGATACACCACCCTAACCACATCGTAACTCAAAAGCGCCATAAATCCTGCACATGGGAAAGCAATGAACAATGCACTCTTAAGGCTGGAAGAGAGATAACCGGACGTATCACTGTATCTTTTTGCCTCGAAGGAAGCAGCGATATTAGGTGTCATAATAGTTCCGATTCCTACAGTGAAGATTCCGTAAGGGATCTGCCATAATGTAGATGCATTGCGGAGAGCATATATGATACCTTCACCGAAATCGCCTGCGAAGTAATTAAGAACAATAACATTGATCTGAACTACCGACGTGGAGAACATGATCGGAAGGGCTCTCTTAAGGAGTTTGTGGAACTCCTTATCGCGCGGCAGGAAAATAAACCTGAACTGCTTCAGCTTATCAAATCCTACAAAGTACTGATAGAGGAAATAAAGCATGGATGCAACAAGAACACCGCCTGTTGTGAGCATCAGCTTACTCTCTGAGTTGCCTGCCAGCACGTAGATCGCGAGAATAACTATAACGTTATAAAAGAACGGAGCGAGCGCCGTCTGATTGAACCTTCTGTAGGCATTCAGTATCGCCATAGACAATGCGGCGAGCATCATGAAGAATATCTGCGGGAAAAGGAGCCTGGACGCAGATGCCGCAAGAGACAGTGTCTCAGGTGTTATCTTGCTGTTGTTCATCGCATAAACGTTATATATCGGCTCGGCAAAGACAGTTCCCAATATGCAGACAATGATCATAACTACGGAGATGACAGAGACGAATATGCTGATCGTACGGACGCCCCTTTTCTCTTCCTTGACAGCAAGTGCACCCGACATATATGGTGCAATCGAAGAATAGATGGCTCCGCCTATGATCAGATTATAAAAAAGGTCCGGGATAGTAAAGGCAAGCGTGAAAGCATCACGGTAAGTATCATTAAACCTGTGGCTTACCACGATATCCCTGATGAATCCTGATGTCTTTGACAACAGAAGACCAGCCATAACGATTACTGCGGCGACTTTTGCAGATGTTATACCGCTCCTGCGGCGTTCTTTGTATGACTTACCGGATTCACTCATTTATAAGGCCCAAAACCATCCTGTATGCTTCAATAACCGTCTGCTCGCGCACGGATTCTCTGTCTCCCTCAAAAATGAAGTGATCGGCAAAGCATTTATCTTCGCAGCTCAATCCGATATACACCGTCCCCACCGGCTTACTGTCAGATCCTCCGGAGGGGCCGGCAATGCCGGTTGCCGATACGGCGATGTCAGTACCTGTAAGTCTCCTTACTCCGGAAGCCATCTGCTTGGCACAAAGCTCAGATACCGCGCCAAAATTTCTTATAACATCTTCCGACACATTGAGAAGCTTGATCTTAATATCGTTGGAATAAGATACAACACTTCCTTCAAAGCAGGCCGACGCTCCGGATACTGACACTATCTCTGATGAGATCATACCGCCGGTAAGGCTCTCAGCAAAACTGATAGTCATACCCTTACCTGTCAGGATACGGACAATATCGGATGCAAGAATAGCTGTGTCGCCGTTCATTTGTTATCTCCTTTGGCCTTCATCTCAAGCCAGTCTATCTGAGTTACCAGCACCTTACGGGGCTTACTGCCCTCAAATGGTCCGATTATACCCTTTCTCTCCAACAAGTCAATAAGTCTTGATGCCCTGGGATAACCGACACCTAACCTTCTCTGAAGTATTGACGAACTGGCTGAACCATATTCGATAACTATATCTACTGCCTGTTCAAAGAGATCATCCTCTCCCGAGCCGCCTCCGTTACCGTCGGAAGAACCGCCGTCAGAATCGGAAGAAGCAACACCTTTCTGAACGATATCAATGATCTCGTCATCATATCTGGCACCGTACTGGTTCTTAAGATAATTGACGACCGTCTCCACCTCGCTGTCCGAGACAAATGCGCCCTGCCCTCTTATAGGCTTATTCGCACTGCCGGGATAGTAAAGCATATCACCTTTACCGAGGAGCTTCTCTGCACCTACCTGATCGAGGATGGTCCTGCTGTCAACGCCCGATGCCACCGAGAAAGCGATCCTCGAAGGCAGGTTCGCCTTGATAACACCCGTAATGACATCAACGGAAGGACGTTGGGTTGCTATTATGAGATGGATTCCGGCAGCTCTTGCCTTAGCTGCCAGTCTCGATATCTGAGTCTCGACATCCTTGCCCGCAACTGTCATAAGATCGGCAAGCTCATCAATGATCAGGAGTATCAACGGAAGTCTCTTTTCACCGTTGTAACTAAGGTATTCATTATATCCGTCAAGATTTCTTACGTTGGATTCTGAGAACAGTCTGTATCGTCTCTCCATCTCGACAACGGCCCATTTGAGGATATTGGATACCATCTTAGGTTCAGTAACGACAGGCATTATAAGGTGCGGAATGCCGTTATATATCGACAATTCGACGACCTTGGGATCCACCATGATAAGCCTTACGTCATCAGGCGAGGATTTGCAGAGGATACTGAGGAGTATAGTATTGATACAGACTGATTTACCTGAACCTGTCTGGCCTGCTATGAGAAGGTGTGGCATCTTTGCCAGATCACAGAATATCGGCTTACCGGGAATATCCCTGCCAAGCGCGACGGTAAGAGGCGAGGAATTGCGGAATTTGGGATCGTCTATCAAACCTCGTAAGTGAACTGCCTGCATCTTATCGTTAGGTATCTCGATACCGATGGCGCTCTTACCCGG